>VAXR01000160.1:0-11793 GCA_005885165.1 Actinomycetota bacterium | reverse complement strand
CGTCGAGCTGATCGCATCGAAGGTGTCGGCCACCGAGATGATGCGCGCGCCGAGCGGGATCTCATCGCCCGCGAGGCGCTCGGGATAGCCGGTTCCGTCGAGCCGCTCGTGATGGTGGAGCACCATCGCCGTGAGCTCGGGGTCGCCGAGCTCCGAGACGAGCTTCGCTCCGTCCACGGGGTGCCGCTTGATCACCTCGAACTCGGCGTCCGTCAGCCTCCCGGCCTTGTGGAGCACGGCGATCGGCGTACTGACCTTGCCGACGTCGTGAAGGGCGGCGGCTGTACGCACCTTCGCGACCTCCTGGCGGGACAGTCCCATTCGCTCGGCGATCGCGGCCGAATGGCGCGCCACTCGCCGCGAATGCCCGTGGGTGTACGGATCGCCGGCCTCGAGCGTGGCGGCAAGACGTCCCAGGAGCTGTGCTCGACGCTCCTGGCTGAGCTCCTCCGCGGCCCCCAGGCCCTCGAGCAGGCGATGGGTGTTGGCCAGCTGCCGCTCTATCCACCAGCGGCGCAGCCATCCCCAGATCATGAGCTCCGAGAAGAGCAGGTCCTCCCCGGGGTGCGAGCGCGACCTCCAGATCCTGCCTCCGATCCAGGAGGCGCCGCCCGAGAGCACTATCACCGTGCCGATCGACAGCAGCGCCGAGCGAAGGACTCCCATGGCCTGGAGCCCCCAAACGAGTGCGACGGGGAAGACCGCGACGAGGGTCGTCGTTATCGCGACCTGGGGCAGGAACGAGGTGAGGTGAGCCGCCGGATCGTTCGCGGCAAGCCGCTTGTCGGCCTCGGGCTCGCGGACCGGCAGGTCCTCGAACTGCGGCCCCACGGCCGCGTCCATGACGGTACGGCTGAGCTCCGCCTGGAAGTGAAATGTCTCTCGAGATCCGCTCAAGGGATTCCTTTCCCGTTCACCGTTTCTCGACCGGCGACCGAGCTATCGCAAACCGTGGGCGATCTGAGACCTCTAGCTTTGCGTCCCCGCCTCGCGACGGGTTTGCCATTGACAGTCTGGTTCGGGTGTCCGGGCATTAATCGGACATCGACCGCCGTCCGGCGAGCCCTGCTGGACGGGTGTCGTACTGCCGCGGCGGGGGCTGCTGCTACTTCGGCGTCGCGTCCGCGATCAGCGGGAACTTGAACGGCTTACGGCGTGAACCTGGCGGATGTCGCCGTCGTTGTTCTGGCATGTCCCCGTCAGGTTCATCTGCGGCTCGAGGTTCTGCTTGACGTCGGCGATGATCCGCTGCTCGCTCGGCTGCTTCAGGGCGAGCTTCAGCAGGACGGGATTGCCCGCCGTGGCCTGGCCGCTCGCGGCCTCCAGTGAGATCGGCTTGCCGTCCGACGCCGTGCCGGCTGCACTCGCGGACACTTGCCCGTCCTGGTTCTGGGTCATCGACAGGCGGAACGGCGTCCGCTTGAGCACCTTCTTGCCGTGCTTCTTCTTCTGCTTGATGAGCTTCTGGTGCCGCTTCATGGCGATCGTGCAGCTCGGCGGGTGCGGAACCACGCGATGGCCCTTCAGCTCCGCTGTCGCGCGATTCGTCGTCGGCTTGAACAGGTCCGTGGCGCGCAGCGTTCCGGTGTCCTGGCTTGCGCTCGACGGGTGGTAGACGACGTGAAACGTACATCTCTGCCCGTGGTGAATGACGGGGCAGGTGAAGGACGGGTTGCCCTCCTTGATCTTGAACTCCGCCTGGCCCGAGGTGATCGAGATGCGCGGATGCGCTTGCGTCCCGCTGGTCTGCACCGTCACCGCGAGCGTCTTGCTGCTGTTGCCCGCGACGCCTCCGAAGTCGACCGGGTTCGGCTTGATGAAGAGCGTGGTCCTCGCCGCTGAGGTGATCGCCGCCGGCAGCAGCACGAGCGCGGCGATAAACGTGGCGAGTCCAAGGGCCCTGCGTGGCACCGCGCAACCGTAACCGCCAAAGCAGAGACGAGTCAAGTAATAGGTCTGACTCAGGGCAGCTTCAGCGCGCCAACCTTGTAGTACGCACGCGCCTGATGGCGCAGATAGCCACCGTCGTCGTCGGCGCTGTACGACGGGCGGGGAGAGGGATTGGTCACGCCGTCATGCTGCGCGTCGCAGGCGCATGTCGTTCCGTCGGCCCCGCCGCCGAACAGGAACGCGACCACCCCCGCGTTCACGAGCGCCCTCAGGTGGCTGTGAGCGTTCGCGCCCAGCAGCCACTGCACGTGGTTGTCCTGGTAGTGGCCCCAGGTGTTGTTCATCGCGCGCATGACGGTGTTGCCGACCGGGATCTGCCAGACGACCACGCGCTGGCGCGCGCGCCTCGAATACGTGTGGATGAAGTGGACCGCCCGGGCGCGGTCGGCGGCGTCCCACCAAGCATCCGGCCCCTCGCCGAGGATCGCCCGCTTGAAGCCGACGTCGCGGTCCGACCAGTCGGTGAACGTCACGTCGAACTTCGCCCCGAGCGACCGGTAGAACCGCCCGGCTCGCTTGCCGAGCGCGTCGGTCTCCGGGAGCGAGGGATCGTTGGCCGCGAAGTCGACGCCCGTGCCCCAATCGCTCGCGTGGTAGCCGAGGATCACGTTCGGCGCCAGCCGATTCCGCAGCCGCACGACGGCTCGCGCAAGGCCGCGCATGTCGTCGGGGAGCCCGCGCGCGGCGCCGGACCCCGAGCTGTCGACCGCGACCGGAACCGTCGAGGCGCGATCGCCGCGTGCAGCCTGCTCGCCATAGCCCCACATGTCGGGCTCGACCTGCAGGACCACGCGCGTGTGGGGGAAGCGGCCGGCGCGCTTCATGAACAGCTTCACGTCGGCGAACCAGGCCCGCATCGTGGCCTTGTTGCGGAGGTTCGAGAGCACGGCCCGCGGCTCGTCGCCGTCGTTCGAGCCGGGCAGCGACTGGCGGATCATGTAGTAGCTGAAGACCGGGATCACGTGTGCGTGCGCGGACTCGCTCACGTACATGTCCACGAACGTCCCGCCGGTGTTCCACGTCGCCCAGCCCTGGCCGGTGTTGACCCCGCCCGCGAGGTACTGGTAGCGGAAGCCGAACGGCACGCTCCGCCGCAGAGCGGATGCGCCGCCCGGCCCGTCGGTCAGGCCGAGTTGGAGCCGGTGCGGCCAATGCCTCGGCAGCGGCGGCAGCTTCGCGGCGGCGGCCGGGCCCGGTGCCGCGAGTGCTGCGACGAGCAGGCACGGCAAAACGGCGGCAAGGCGGCGCGGGGTCACGTCGCCCGAGAATACGGCTTGCGGGCGCCTACTCCGGACCCTGCTCGACGAACCGGCGAAGGCTCTCGCGCGCCCCGCCTATCTGCGGATCGCCGTGCGCCGTCAGCAGGTTGTCGAACGGCTGATCGAGCAGCCGCCTGTACGCCTCGCGGATGGCGACCTTCACGGCCTCGGGGTCGTCGCCGAGGTACTGGTCGGGAACGAAGTGGAGATCGCCGCCGCCGTAGCGCATCACGGCGTCGGCCACGGCCAGCGTGCCGCCGCCCGCGTCGATCAGCAGCGCCGTCTCCTCGTCACAGATCGCATCGACCTCCAGCGCGCGCACACCGGGGGCAAGCTCGTCCCCCCAGGAGAACGGCTGCACGTCAGGCCCGCCCTCGAACTCGTGCAGCCCGGCCTCGTGGCAGAGGATCGGGCAGCCGGCCTCGGCCGCGATCTGCTCGCTCGAGCGGAGGTGGTGGCGGTTGGTGAGCACGATCCGGTCTACCCGCAGCCCGCGGATCACGTCCCGGTCGCCGTCCGGCAGCAGCGGATCGATCAGCGTGCCCGAGTCGGGCAGGTGGTACGAGCTCACCTCGATCTGGATCCTGGGATGGATCCCGGTCCAGTGCTGGATGCCCGGCGCGATCTCGTTCACGGCCGAGAGGGACGCTACCGGCTCACGGGCAGCCGCGGTAGCTGCGCGAGCGCGAGATCCGGATGCCCCTGTTCGTCACCTCGACGATCTTCAGCCTGAACCTCCGCCCGCGCGGGAGGTGATGGAGCACGACCGTCCGCAGGTGCCTCCCGCGCTTCACGAGCACGCGCTTCCCGTCGATGTAGGCGGTCACCTTGACGATCCGCTGATGGCGCGGATGGCGGAGGCTCACCCGCAGCGACTTGGTCGAGATGCACCCGTGCGGCTTCGGCAGCGGGATCGGCGGCGCCGCGGAGGTCTTCGGCGGGCAGCGCGGCCCCGTCACGTCGCCGGGCTGGCCGCTGTACAAGCGATAGGGGCCGCCGTAGGGATACACGTACACCTCGCGCGCGCCCGCGCGCGAGAAGACGTCGATGCTCGCCCCCTCCGCCACCACAGGCGCGGTCACGGCGGGCGGCACGAACAGGACCGTGGCGCGCGACAAGTCGCCGCAGGACACCGGGCTGGCGGAGTCCGCGCGGATGTCGAAGTCCCCGCTGCCGGCCCCGTAGTGGACGCTATCGAGCGTCCCGTCCGCCGCCATCGGCGTGGCGCGCGAGGTGATGAGGATGCGCTTGGGCTGCGGCGTCCCGCGGCCGAACGGCTTTCCGTAAACCCCCCAGAACACCGAGCCGTTGACGTCGTTCGCGTTCTCCTTCCACAGCCACAGCGTCCCGCCCAGCAGGTATTTGTCCTGGAGCGTGTAGTGGGTGCGGAGGATCGTGTCGTCGTCCTGCGGGTTGTTGCCGAACTCGCCGACCCACAGCGGCAGGCCGAGGGCCTTCGCGTCCGAGATCGCCGAGCGGTAGCCGCCGTCGTTCGGCATGAAGCGCCGCGAGGCGACCTCCTGGTCCGCCGTGAACACGCCCGTGTATATGTGCGGCGCGTACACGACGTTGCGGTACGAGCTGTAGGTCGACCACGGCGCCGAGATCTCGCTCTGGTCCGTCACGTTGCGCTCCACGTTGGGCTCGACGAAGAAGAGCTGGCGGAAGTCCTTCACTTTGGCCACGACCGCGTTGACGGCCTTGCCCCAGTACGGGAACAGCTCCGTTGCGTCGGACTCCTCGGGCGCGGCGTTGAAGCCGGGCTGCGGCTCGTTCATCAGCTCGTAGCCCGCCACCGTCGGGTCACCGCGGAAGCGCTGCGCCAGCGCGATGAGCACGTTCGTGTAGTGCTCCTGGAGGCCGACCCCGTCGGGCGCCTGCAGGTCGGCCCAGAACTTCTGAAAGTCCTCGGCGACGGCGGGGTCGAGCTCTCTCACGCCGTGGAGCGCGCAGGCTGGCATTGCTCCACGCGTCCTGGTGCATGTCGAGGACCACGTAGATGCCGGCCCGCCGCGCCCAGCCCACGATCTGCGCGATGCGGTCGACGTACTGCCTGTCGATCTTGCCCGGCTGCGGCTCGAGCAGGCTCCAGGAGAGGTTCAGGCGGATCGCGTCGTAGCCCAGCGGGCGCATCTGATCGAAGTCGGAGTCGCACACCATCACGCCCTCGACGCGCGGGTCGTCCGGCGGGCAGCGGCCGTTCGAGTAGGCCGCGGGGTCGTTCGGGTACGGCGGCTTCAGGGAGCTCGGCGGAGGCGGATGGCTCGCGTCCGCGTCCCAGTAGTCGACGATCCCGTCGACGTTCACGCCCTTCAGCAGCACCTCGCGCCCCCGCGTGTCGACGACCTGCGGGAGGCCGTTCGCGGGGTTCGGCGAGCCGACGTGCAGGAAGTTCAGCTCACGATTCGGCGCGGTTGGGAGCGCAGCGTTGGCCGGCGCGACAAGCGCAAACGCCGCCGCCGCGGCCATCGCCCCCGCCAGCCGGCGCCCAGTGCCCATGCCGGGAGGCTAACTCCGGTGGCCGAGCCTCGGCGCTGGTCGCTCCGCGTCGGTTAGGGTTGCTCTATCCCCTGGGAGGGACTCGCGATGTGCCTTCGATTTCACTTGCCAACAGGCAGCCTCGTATGCCTCGCCGCCGTTCTCGGGGCTCTGACTGCGGCGGTTCCCGCTGCCGCGCTTGCCGCTACGGGCGACATCTACACGGTTGCCGGCAACGGCACGTCCGGCTTCGCCGGGGACGGCGGTCCCGCGACGTCGGCCGAGCTCTCCTTTCCCGCGGGCGCGGCGGCTCTGCCGAGCGGCGGGTTCCTGATCGCGGATCGGGGCAACTGCGTGGTCCGCAGGGTCTCGCCCGCGGGCAAGATCTCCACCGTTGCGGGCACCGCTCCGAGCCCTGGCACGCACTGCGGCTACAGCGGCGACGGCGTGACGGCGACGTCCGCCGAGCTCGGAGACAAGCTCGGCAGCCTCGCCCCGCTCCCGAACGGCGGCTTTCTGATCGACGACGGCCGGAACTGCCTGATCCGGAGGGTCTCCCGCACGGGGATCATCTCGGCGGTGGCGGGCACGACGGCGGGCGCCGGCACCGACTCCAACTGCGGCTACGGCGGCGACGGCGGGCCCGCGCTCGGCGCGATGCTCGGAAAGGACACCTTCGAGGCAGGCGTGGCGCTCGTTCGCGGCGGTGGGTACGTCATCGCCGACGTGAGCAACTGCCTCATCAGGAAGGTCTCGCCGACGGGGATGATCTCGACGGTCGCCGGCCTGACGGCGGGGGCCGGATCGGGCACCAACTGCGGCTACAGCGGCGACAACGGACCGGCCACCGCGGCCGGGCTCAAGTTCCCCGACGGCGTGGCGGGCCTGCCGGGCGGCGGTTTTCTGATCGTCGACTCCGTGGGCACGTGTCGCGTTCGGAGAGTCTCACCGGGCGGCACGATCACCCTGGCCGCCGGAACCCCGGCCTGCGGCTACAGCGGCGACGGCGGACCCGCGACCTCGGCCCAGCTCGGCTACTCCCTTTCCAACGTCTACGCGTTGTCCCGCGGCGGGTTCCTGATCGCCGACCTGACGAACTGCATCGTCCGCCAGGTGTCGGCCGGGGGTCGAATCGCAACGGTCGCGGGGACGCCTCCCACCGGTTCGACGACTCACTGCGGCTATACCGGCGACGGTCACCCGGCGACCTCTGCGACACTCAGTGAGCCCTCTGCCGTGGCGGCCGCATCCGACGGCGGCTTCTACATCGCCGATTACGCCAACAGCGTCATCCGCAGGGTCGCCGGATTCCCGCCGCGCGTGACGATCACGGGCCACCCGAAGGCCAAGCTGTCTACGAAGCACAAGAAGGTGACCGTTCGCTTCTCCTTCCGCTCGAACGAGGCGCTGTCGACGTTCAAGTGCAAGCTCGACCGGGACATTCTCTTCCGCCCGTGCTCCTCACCGGCTGCCTACCGGGTGAAGCCGGGCACGCACACCTTCAGCGTCTTTGCGACCAACGAGTTCCACGCCACCGGCCCAGTGAGCTCGTTCAGCTTCCAGGTCAAGCACAAGCACAAGCACAAGCACAAGCAAAAGAAGCATTAGATACGAGCCCGAAACGGGCGGCTCGCGAGGCTGCACCCCGGCCTAGAGGGCTTTAAGGGAGCCCTTGACAGGTGCTGGTATCCGTAGGTGGCTGATCCGCATGCCGGAGAGGTCCGACACCCCCATGCGCGACCGGATGTTCGAGACGCGCAGCCACGTCTGGCGCGCGGTTGGGCTCGAGCGCGAGCTCACCCGCCGCGGGCTGAACCGCGCGCGGAGCCAGGTGATCGTGTTCCTGCCGCTCCTGATCGCGGTCGTCGTCCTCTACTCGCACCGCCACCAGCTCTTCCCCGGCGCCGATCTGCCGGTGCGGATCGTCAGCGTCATCGTGCTGCTGATCGTCGGCTGGGCGTTCGCGCGGGCGGCGGGACGCGCGCTTGCGCCGCCGCTGTTCCGGCGGATGGACCCGGGGACCGCCGGAACCGTCGGCTTCGTCATCCGGCTCGCGACGATCGCGCTCTCGTTGCTCGTGGCACTGAGGATCGCCGGGCTCGACGCCCGCTCGCTCGCGATCGGCGGTGCGGTGACCGCTGTGGTCTTCGGACTCGCCGCGCAGCAGACGTTCGGCCACCTGATCGCCGGGACCGTGCTCCTGAGCGCGCGTCCTTTCCGGGTCGGCGACCGCGTGCGGCTCCAGGGCGGGCCGATCGGCGGCCGGCTCGAGGGCGTGGTGAGCTCGCTCGGCCTCCTCTACACCGCGCTGTCCGTGGGCGAGGACCGCATCCTAATTCCGAACAGCGTCCTGCTCTCGCTGGCGATCATGCCGGTGCGCGAGCCGAACCAGGTGACGATGCGCGCTCGACTACCGGCGGACGTGCGGCCGAGCGCCGTGCAGGAGCTGCTCGACGGCATCGAGGTGCCGACGCGCACGCGCCCCGACATCGAGCTCGAGGAGCTCGACGGCGAGGAGGTGGTCGTCCGGATCTCGGCGACGCCTGCGAACTCGGCCGAGGGCTCGAAGCTCGCGGACCAGATGCTCGCGGCGATCGCGGGTGCTCAGGGCGATGCACAGAACGGCGCCGGGTCCGAGGAGGAGCCGTCGCAGGACGGCGTTGCGGAGTCCGATCTGCAGGACGGCGTCGAACCGACCGCGCGGACCCAGGAGCTATCGACGCCCGACACATCTCCGCGCGGCGAGCGGCCGTCCTGACCAAGCCTGCCGGTGGCTGAGCCCGCGCTGGCCGTCCACGGAGGGGCGGGTGCCATGCCGAGCGGCGACGACGCTGCGCGACGCGAGGCACTTGAGCGGGCGCTCGACGAGGGGTGGTCGGCGCTCGAGTCCGGATCGGCGCTCGACGCAGTGCAGGCCGCGGTCGAGGTTCTCGAGGACGCTCCGGACTTCAACGCCGGGCGGGGCTCGGTGTTGAGCGCCGACGGGCGGGTGGAGATGGATGCGGGGATCGCGACGGGGCCCGACGGCCGCGCGGGCGCCGTGGCATACGTGACGCGCGTCCGCCATCCCGTTGCGCTCGCGCGCACCGTGATGGAGTCAACGCCCCACGTGCTGCTGGCCGGCGTCGCAGCCGAGCGGTTCGCGGAGGAACGGGACCTCGAGCTGATGAAGCCGAGCTGGTTCGTCACCGCGCGGGAGCGGGAGCGCCTGGCGCGGGCGACGTCCCGCGCGTCCTCCTCCGAGGTGGGCGGCGGAACCGTTGGCGCTGTTGCTCGCGACTCCGCGGGCGCGCTCGCGGCGGCAACGTCTACCGGCGGCACACGCGGCCAGCTGCCCGGCCGCATCGGCGACTCACCCCTGATCGGCGCCGGCACCTACGCGGACGCCGACTGCGCGATCTCGGCGACGGGCGACGGAGAGGCGATCATCCGCACGGTCGCGGCCCACGAGGTGGCGGCGCTGGTGCGACACACCGGATTGCAGCTCGCCGAGGCCTGCGAGCAGGTGCTGCGCGACCGAATCGAGCCGCTGGGCGGCGGCGCGGGGATGATCGCGCTCGGCGCGAGCGGCGAGCCGGCGATGCCGTTCACGACACCCGCGATGCACCGGGCGTGGCGGGTGGGAGACGATCCTGCCCAAATCGCCATCGCCAACGAGCGATAGCAGAACGCCTCTGACGCGATCGCCTAGTGCCGGCCCGACCGCTGGTCGATCGGGGAGGTCGAGAAGAAGAAGAACCAGACCTCGAACCCCGCCACGGCGATCACCACCATCGCCACCAGGAGCAACTCCATCGCCGTGAGCCCGTCGCGGCTTCGCTCGTACTCGACCCGCTCGCTGCGCATGCTGCGCAGCCACGGGACGTGCCTGCGGACGGTCGGCTGGCGACCCGTCGCACGATCGTAGGCCGCGCCGAGCAGGGCCAGCAGCTGGGCGAGGCCCACGCCCACGACCAACATCATCACCGCCACCAACGCGGCCGCGCCCATCGTGAGCGTGCCGGTGCTCCCGACGGCGCGCGAGCCGACCCAGAGCGCGAGCAGCGGGTTGCCGGTCCAGATGTTCATCCCGACGACGGTCATCGCCGCCACGAGGCCGGCGCGACGCAGCCGGGCGAGGAGCCCTCGCGGCGGCCCCTGCTCGGCATCCACGCTCTCCGTGTGAGCGCGGCGGAAGCGGGTATCCGAGAGAGAAGGTTTCCCCCCGCTCATCCCTGCCAGCCCTTGACCATCGCCAGGAGCTGAGGGCGCGCGGCCCTCCAGGCTTCCTCTTTGTCGGCAGAACTAACGAAGCCGAGCAGGACCACGCCCCGCATGGCGGCTAGCGCAGTGTTGATGAGTCCGGTGAAGCCAGGACGGGCGGCTTGCTCGGGGAACAGCTGCTGGGCTGCAAGGGGGACCATTTCGATGGCCTGACGCTGGGCTTTGGCCAAGCGCTCTCGCAGGAAAGGATCGGTGCGCGCCGCGGCCGCTAGCTCGGTGGCAGCGGCGATCAAGGGACCGTTGAGTGTCTGCCAGAGGTAATCGAGCATCTGCTCGGTCAACTGACGTCGTGAAGATGCCGAAGGAAGGCCCCGCTCGATCAGCTGAGTGGTTAGCTTGCTGCTGAGATAGCTGATGGCTTCTGAAACCAGCTCCTGCTTGCTGGCGAAGTGGTGCTGAAGCGCTCCCGCGCTGACCCCGGCGCGCTCAGCCACGGCCCGAGTGGTGGTGCCGGCGTAGCCCTGCTGCACCAAGCACTGGATGGTCGCCTCGAGCAAAGCGTTTCGCGTGGCCTCCCGGCGCGCCTGCTGGGTTCGGGGAGCTGTTGTATGGTATGTATGTGATGCCTGTGGCTTCCGTCCGGCTCATCCTCCAAGGCACGGTGATGACGATGGATCCAGCGCTTCCCTTCGGCGAGGCGGTGGGGATCCGCGACGGCCGGATTGCCGCCGTGGGCGCGGTGGAGGAAGTTCGCGCCGCGCTGGGCGACGAGGTCGAGGTGGTGCGGCTCGACGGTACCGTCCTCCCGGGCTTCATAGACGCCCACCACCACTACTGCCTCGCCGCGTTCGACGCTGGTGCGCCCGCCCTACACCTCCCGCCCGGCAGCTCGATCGCCGACGTGCTCGCCCTGGTCGAGCGTGCGTCGGCCGCCCCGGACGGGGGCCGCTGGCTTCGGCTGCAGGGCTATAACCCCGCGAAGCTACGGGAGCGGCGCGCCCCGCGGCTGGCGGAGCTCGACGAGGTGTGTCGTGAGCGACCACTCTTTCTGTGGGCCTTCTCCGCCCACGAGGCGTGCCTGAACTCAGCCGGATTCGCGGCGATGGGATGGAGTGCGAAGACGGCCGACCCGGAGGGCGGCGCGATCGTGCGCGACCGCCGTGGACGACTGACCGGCGAGATCGTGGAGGCCGCCTGTTTCCTGGCCGAGGCGCGTTCGCGCGAATCCCTCTTGGACGGAGCCGAAGACGCATGGCTGGCCGCGGCCGAAGCTCACGGACAAGAGCTGCTGCGCATGGGAATCACGCGAATCGGCGATCCAGGCGTCCCGCCGTCGTTGGAAAGGCTCTACCTCAGAGCGGCGCGTGAACAGCGGCTACCCGTGACCGTCCACCGGATGCCGGTGGGGTCGGCGAGCATGCTCACGCCGCGATTCGACGACGACCCCACGGGTTCGGGGCCCGCCGTCGCTCCGGTCGGCCCGGCGAAGTTCTTTCTCGACGGCGCAGAGCGGTGCGCGCTCTGCGTCTCCGTAAGCCAGGTTGTGCGCGCAGCGGCGGTCACGATCCGCCGCGCGATCGGCGGCGCCGGGCTTGCGGCGATCCGCGCGGCGAGTCGACGCTCGGGGTTGCGCCGGGGTCCGGATGGGCTCCTGCACCAGGGAATCCTGTTCTGGGACCAGGACGCGCTCGATTCGGCCGTGAGCACGGCAGCCGAGCGAGGATTTCAGGTTGCCCAGCACGCCGTTGGAAACGAGGCGGTCTCGATCGGCCTGACCGCCATCGAGCGGGCGTCTGGCGTTCTGGATCGCCTTCCAGGCCGGCCCCGGCTCGAGCACGCGCTTGTCGTTGACCCACCGCTCGTGAGGCGGATCGCCGACGCCGGGGCCATCGCGGTCGTACAG
>VAXR01000159.1 GCA_005885165.1 Actinomycetota bacterium | reverse complement strand
TCCGGGCTGTTGGCGGGCGGAGCGCCGTAGCCCGACGGATACGGCACGCACTTGCCGAACGAAGTCGTGTACTGCCCGCTGGGACAACCCGCTCCCACCTTGCCGCCCGTGGTCGCAGACGTGGCGGAGCCGAAAGACCCGTCCTTCGTGCCCTGCTTGGTTCCCTCCGCGAGCCCGCGCGAGTAGCCGGTCGCGCGCGCCTGCTTGAAGGCGCTGGCGCGAGCGCTTGCGAGGGCGGTCTTCAACGCGGCCCGGCGGGCCGCCCGAGCGTCCTTCTTCGTATCGCGGCTCGAGTGCCCGATCTCGTAGCCGGCGAACGCGGCGACCACGACCGCCGCCACGATGAGCGCACCGAGTGCGGCCGCGCGCGATGGCGTCACGGCCCGCCCCCCTTCGCCCCGCGAGAGGAGGCCGCCTTGAACGCCTTGTCGTAGCCTGCCTTGCGCCCGGCGTCGAAGCCCGCCTTGTACCCGTCGCGCGAGCCCGCGGCCGCGCCCTGCGTACGGCCCACTCGAGCCCCTTCGGCGCGCGCTCGCGAGACGTCGGCCCCACCGGAGTGCCCGGCGGCATAGCCGATCCCGCCGGCGCCCAGCACGCACGCCAGGACGAGGACGACCCACAGACCCCTCGGTTCCGACCGTTGCCTAGGCATGGGTCAAGTCAGCTCTTACCCAACGCCGCACGCCGGGCTACCCGGAAGACGTGCACGCGCGCCAGCAACGCCACGCGCGCACAGTCACGGGCTCGGCCTAGCCGACCTCGGCTTCCTCGCGCCCGGCGAGCCGGTCGCGCCCGCGCTGAACGGCGGCGGTGAACTTCGTGAGGTTCACCTCGAGCGTGTTGAGGATGTCGTCGGCGTAGTCCTCGGCGCCGAGCCGGATCTCCCGCTCCCGCGTGCGCGCCTCCTCGACGATCTCCTCGGCCTGGCGCTCGGCCTGCTTGACGACCTCCTCCGCCGAGATGAGCCGGGCCTGCTCCTCGCGCGCCTCCTTGAGGATGCGCTCGGCCTCGCGCTTGGCCTCGGCCAGCATCTCCTGGCGCTCCTTGACGATCCAACGCGCCTGCTTGATCTCCTCCGGGATCGTCGCGCGCATCTGGTCGAGGATGTCGTAGACCTCCTCTTTGTCGACGCGCACCTGGTCGGTGAGCGGGACCGGCTTCGCGTTGTGGATCTGGTCGTCGAGCTTGTCGATCAGGACGAGTACGTCCAATTTCAACTCCTCAATCTCGGCGCCTAAGCGCTTCCTCCAGGCGCGAGGCGACTCTCTCGGGCACCAAGCCTGACAGGTCTCCGCCGAACATCGCCAGCTCCTTCACACCGCTCGAGCTGAGGAATGTGTACTGGGGAGAGGAGAACATGTAGATGCTCTCGATGTCCGGTGCCATCTTGCGGTTCAGCTGGTTCATCTCGAACTCGTATTCGAAGTCCGAGATGGCGCGGAGGCCCTTGACGATCGCGGTCGCGCCGTGCTCGCGGGCGAAATCGACGAGGAGCGTATCAAAGGCTTTTACCTGCACATTCGCGCAATCCTGGATCTCCGCCTCGATGAATCGAACGCGCTCCTCGGCGCTGAACACCGTCTTCTGCTTCCGCACCGGCTGGTTCACCACCCCGACCACGACCTGGTCGAACACCGCCGCGGCGCGCTTGATGATGTCGACGTGGCCGAGCGTGACCGGGTCGTAGGTCCCGGGGCAGATCGCGGTTCCCTTCGCGCTATCGACCACGGTGGATGGCGATGCGCGTGTCGCCGTAGGTGCGCTCGTCGGTCATCGGCAGGCCGAGGAGGAGCGGCGCGCGTTTGTCGGATTCGGAGACGATCACGGCGTCTGAGGCGAGCACGCCGGGCAGGTTCTCCGTTAGCGGCCCTCCCAGGCGGTCGGCGGAATCATATGGCGGGTCGAGCAGGACGAGGTCGAACTCCTCCTTACCCTGGCGTGCCCGAAGCCACGCCAGGGCGTCCCGCACGACCACCTCGGAGCGCTCCTCCGCACCCACGGTCTCGACGTTGCGCTCGATCACCGCAGCGGCACGGCGGTCGCGCTCGACGAACGTGGCGTGCGCGGCCCCGCGCGAGAGCGCCTCGATCCCGAGCGCCCCTGAGCCGGCGAAGAGGTCGGCGACGCGCGCGCCGTCGAGCGCGCCGAGGATCGAGAAGAGCGCCTCGCGCACGCGATCCGCGGTCGGGCGCGTCCGGACCCCTGGTAGCGAGCTGAGCCGGCGCCCGCGAAATTCTCCGGCCACGATCCTCATCTGCCACCGACGCTTACCTGCATCAACCCCTCACGCGGCGATGCGCTCGGCCCTGGTGCCGAAGCGCGCCGCCCTCACAGCGTCGAGCAGCGCGTGCTCCGGCTCCTCGAGGTGGGGGTCCTGCACGAGGATGCCTTCGGCGAGCTCGTGAGCGCGCTCGAGCAGCGGGATGTCGTCGGGCAGTCGCGCGACGCGCAATTCGCGCTCGCCGTGCTGGCGCGTCCCGAGCACCTCGCCCGCTCCGCGGATCGCGAGGTCGACCTCGGCGAGCTTGAAGCCGTCGCTCTCCTCGGCCAGCGCGCGCAGCCGCGGCAGCGAGGGATCCCCGAAGAGGATGCAGAGGCCCGCATGCTCGCCACGGCCGACGCGGCCGCGAAGCTGATGCAGCTGCGACACGCCGTAGCGCTCGGCCGACTCAACGAGCATGACGGTTGCGTTCGGCACGTCGATCCCGACCTCGATCACGCTGGTCGCGACGAGCACGTCGGCCTCGCCCGACGCGAACGCGCGCATGGCCTCGGCCTTGCGCCGCGCGGCCATCTGGCCGTGGATCAGCTCGACGCGCTGCTGGCGGAAATCCGTGCGGGCGAGGCGCTCGGCCTCTGCCGTGGCGGCCCGCGCCTGGAGCGTGTCCGACTCCTCGACGAGCGGGCAGACGACGAACACCTGACGACCCGCCGCGATCTCCTCCCGCGCCCGCTCGTAGGCCCGCTCGCGGCCGCGGGCGCCGTCAACAACGTGCGTGTCCACCGGGCGGCGACCGGCCGGAAGCCCGCGCAGCACGGTGCAGTCGAGGTCGCCGTAGCGCATCAGCCTGAACGTGCGCGGGATCGGCGTGGCGGTGAGGTGGAGCACGTGTGGGGAGAGCCCTGGCGGCGCCTTGTCCTCCAGCGCCGAGCGCTGCCGCACGCCGAAGCGATGTTGCTCGTCGACCACGACCAGCGCGAGGTCGCGGAACTCCACGGACTCCTCGATCAGCGCGTGCGTCCCCACGACCATCCCGAGCTCCCCCGAGTCGAGGCGCGCCAGGACGTCGCGGCGCCGCGCGGGCGGGGTCGAGCTCGTGAGGAGTGCGATCGGGAGGTGCCCGCCGAGCAGCCGGTCGAGCGTGCCCAGGTGCTGTTCGGCGAGGGTCTCGGTCGGCGCCATCAGCGCCGCCTGGCGGTCGTTCTCGCGCGCTCGCAGCATCGCGTGGAGCGCCACGACGGTCTTCCCCGATCCGACCTCGCCCATCAGGAGCCGCTGCATCGGCCTTCCCGAGGCCAGGTCGGCGTCGATGTCCGCCGCGGCCCGCTGCTGATCCCTCGTCAGCCGGAACGGCAGCGACTTCACCCATTCGCGCACCAACGCGTCGGTCGCGGGCAGCTCCGCGGCGGCAAGCGATTCCTCGCGGGCATGGCGGCGCGCGAGGTACTCCAGCTCGAGGACCAGCAGCTCCTCGAACGCGAGCCGGCGCCGCGCGAGCTCCGTCTCGAGCTCGTCCTCCGGGAAGTGCACCGCGTCGAGCGCGGCCGCGCGCTCCGGCAGCCCCTGGGACGCGCGCATGAGCGCGGGCAGCGCCTCGACCGACTCGCGCTCCAGCGGACGGGCGCGCTTCACGAGCTCGCGCAGGCGATCCGAGGTGACGCCCTCGGTGGCCGGGTAGATCGGGGTCAGCCCCTCCGCGCCCACGTCCTCCGCGGTCACCCCCGGAGCGACCTCGTAGGTGGACACGACGAAGCTGTTGCGACGGCGCGTGTCGGCGCGGCCGTGCAGCACGACCCGCGTCCCCGACGGAAGCTTGTCGGCCACCCACGGCTGGTTGAACCAAACCGCCTTCATAGTGCCGCCGTCGTCGACGACCGTCGCCTCGACGAGCGACACGCGACCGCGGGTGCGGCGGCGCGCGATCCGCCGCACGTCCGCGATCACGGTCGCCTGCTCGCCGGGGGCAAGCGACGCGATCGGGCGTGCCTCGCGGCGGTCCTCGTGACGGAAGGGCAGGTGCTCGAGCAGGTCGCCGAGCGAGCCGATGCCAAGCGATTCGAGCGCCGCGGCGGTGCGCTTGCTCGTCCGGGGAAGCGGCTCTCCCAGCCGTGAGGGCCGCGGCGCGGTGCGCGCCCCCGCGCTCAGCTCATCGTGGTCGAGCGGCTGGGGGGTCGCGAAGCGAAGGGGTCCATCGGCGGCGGCCACTAGATCTAGTCATATACAGGCAGCGGCAGTCGCTACTCGGCGCAGAGGAGCCACCACCACGCGGGCTGCCCGCCGGCGTGGTGGTCGAGCTCGACGCCCTCCGGCACACAGCGCTCGACGGCATCGAGCGCGAGCGGAGCGTCGGCGCCGGCGATGCAAGTGACCACCTCGCAGCCGGAAGCAACGCCCTCCATCACCGCCTTCAACGTCGGCTCGGGCTCGCCCCACGCCACCATGTCCTCGCCCACGTAGCCGACCGCGTCCCCGGCCGCGAAGCGGCCACCGGTATCGTCGCGCGCCGCCTCGGCGACCCCGCCGGTGCGAATTGCATCGAGCTCGCGGGCGAGGGATTGCGCGTTCTGCTCGACCGGCGCGCTCGGGTCGAAGCGGAGCAGCGCGGGGATGGCAGCCTGCTGCGAGCGCGTCGGCACCACCTGCACGTCCTTCTCGGAGAGCTCCGCGGCCCGCTCGGCGGCGAGGATCACATTCGCGCTGTTTGGAAGCAGGACAACCTCGCGCGCCGCGACGGCGTGGATCCCCGCCAGGAGGTCGTAGGTCGAAGGGTTCAGTGTCGGGCCGCCGTCGACGACGTGCGCTCCGAGGCCCTCGTACAGCGCGGCGATGCCCGGGCCGTTCACGACGGCCACGACGCCGCATTGCATGACCTCACCATCGGTCGACGCTCCGCTCCGGAGCCGGTCGTCGCGCTCGACCACCTGCTCGCGCATGTCAGCCACGTCGAGCCGTGACACGTCGGCCGCGGGCTCGAACAGGGCCACCGCGCGGTCGGGCTCGTCGGTGTGGACGTGCACCTTGAGCGTCTTACGGTCGCCGACCACGAGGACGGAGTCGCCGATCTCCTCGAGCTGGGCGATGAACCTGCCGGCCTCGAGGCCGTCGCCGGTGACCGCGAAGTTCGTGCAGTAGCGGAAGCGGCTCGACTCGTGGCCGTGGGCGTGATGGAGAGCACCGGCGGGCGCCGTGTGGTGCTCGAGGGCGGGCGGCCGGTCGTCGCGCAGCGCGCCGATCAATCCGGCCATGATCACGATCAGGCAGCACGTCGAGCTGCTCGGGCCCCCGCTCGACGGCCTCGGTCCCGGCGTGGAGCGCGCGCTCCAGGACCTCAGCGAGCAGCGTGTCCTGCGCCTCCGCCTCCACGCCCTCGTCGAGCCGCTGCCTCTCCATGTGGGCGAGCTCCTGCGCCACCCGGTGCGCCATCGCGCGCACCGCCGTGAGCATGGTCCCCTCGGCCGGATCCCGGACCGAGGCGTAGGCGGCATCCGCGGCACGAGCGAGGGCGGCGCTCACGAGTATCGGATCGACCAGCTCGCCCGGGCGCGACGCGAGCTCCTCGGCGGCCCCCCGCACGATCTGCGAGAGGATCACCCCGCTGTTGCCGCGCGCCCCGAGCAGCGCGGCGCGGGCGACGGCGGCGACGAGCTCGTCGCGCCCGATGTCGTCGATCGGCTGGCCGTTGATGCGGTCGAGCTCGGTGAGGACGGCGCGGAGCGTCATCGCCATGTTGTCGCCGGTGTCGCCGTCGGCGACCGGGAACACGTTGAGGTCGTTGACCTCCTGGCGACGGCTCTCTAGCTCGGCGCAGGCCGCCGCGACCGCCCGCCGAAACCGGACGAGGCTTGG
>VAXR01000158.1 GCA_005885165.1 Actinomycetota bacterium | reverse complement strand
AGCATCGACATGAACGCCCGCAACCCGAACTCGTCGACGAACCGGCGCCTGATGCGCGGCGTGAACGTGAGCTCGCTCGACCAGGTGACGCAGAAGAAGATGGACGAGCTGCTCTGGAAGGCCATCCACGGGGTGAGCTCGAAGCCGCCGGCTCCGGGCCCCAACGCGGTGCCCGAGCACGGGCATACGGACGGCGACTGACGGCCCCGCCGCGCGGCGCGCGCCGCGGGTCGTCATCATGCCCGCGGACTTCGGCAGCTAACAAGGAGATTCGATAAGTGGGCGTACTCGACGGCAAGTCAGCGATCGTCACCGGCTCGGCGCGCGGGATCGGCCGCGCAACCGCAGAGCTCCTGGCCGAGCAGGGCGCGCAGGTCCTGATCAACGACCTCGACGGCGACGTGGCGGAGCAGGCGGCGAGCGAGATCCAGGGCGAGACGACCGTGTTCGCCGGCGACCTGACGAAGGAGGGCGTGGCGGACGAGCTCGTCCAGAAGGCCGTCGACGCCTTCGGGAAGCTCGACATCATCGTGAACAACGCCGGCTACACCTGGGACGGCGTCATCCACAAGATGGCCGACGACCAGTTCCAGGCGATGCTCGACATCCACACGATCGTGCCGTTCCGGATCATCCGCGCCGCCGCGCCCCACATCCGCGAGCCGGCCAAGCAGGAGATGGCCGAGGGCAAGGAGGTCTTCCGGAAGATCGTCAACGTCACATCGATCTCCGGGACGATGGGCAACAGCGGCCAGGCGAACTACTCGGCCGCCAAGGCCGGGCTCGTGGGACTGACGAAGACCGTTGCCAAGGAGTGGGGCCAGTTCAAGATCAACGTGAACGCGGTGGCGTTCGGGTTCATCGAGACCCGGCTGACGGCAGCCAAGGAGGAGGCGGGCACCTTCCAGAAGGACGGCGAGGAGGTGCAGCTCGGCATCCCCGCCCAGCAGCGTGAGATGGCGCGGTTCGTGATCCCGCTGCAGCGGCCGGGCACGCCCGAGGAGGCCGCCGGCGGCATCTTCTTCCTCTGCTCGCCGTGGTCCAACTACGTGCACGGCCAGGTGCTGAACGTGACCGGCGGGCAGTTCGGGGGGATGACGACCTAGCGCCGGTCGTCGCGACAGGTCCGGACGGCGCCGCGTTCATGGACGACCCGATGCCGGTGGCGCGCGGGGTGGCGATCCCGCTCGACGAGGTCGAGTTGCGTGCGAGCCGCTCGTCGGGACCGGGCGGCCAGCACGCGAACGTGACGGCCTCGCGGATCGAGGCGGTCTTCGACGTCGAGGCGTCGAACGCCCTCAGCGAGGAGCAGAAGCGCCGTGTGCGGGCACGGGCCGGGCCGCGGGTCGTGGCCGTCGCTCAGGACGCGCGCTCGCAGGCGCGGAACCGCGAGCTGGCGCTCGAGCGGCTGCGCTCGCGGCTCGCGGCGGCGCTGGCTGTGCCGCGGCGGCGGCGGGCCACCAAGCCGACGGCGGCGTCGCGCGAGCGGAGGCTGGCGGCGAAGCGGCGGCGGTCCGAGCTCAAGCGTCGGCGGCGGCGGCCGGGGTTGGAGTAGCGGGGTCGGATTACAGCCCCGGCCTCGGCTAGGGCTGAGCCCAAAAGCTCTCCATCTATTTCTCTCTATCTGCCTATTGCTTCGGGCGGCGCTCCTCGGAGAGCGGTTTCCCTGATTCGTCGACGAGGGTCGGCGGCGGCCACGGACCGAACCAGTTGTCGCGGGCGCCGTCGAGCGTGATCACGCAGCCCGAGTAGTAGTCGCCGGCGGGCGAGGCCAGGTACGCGACGAGCCAGGCGTGCTCCTCCGGCCTGCCGAGGCGGCCGAGCGGGACCGTTCGTGCCGCTCCCTCGCGCACCGGCCGCGGGTACTTCTCGAGCGCCTCGGTCTCGAAGTGGCCGGCCGCGATCGCCGTGAGCTTGATCTGGAAGCGCGCCCACTCGATCGAGAGCACGCGCGTGAGGTTCTCCACCGCGGCGCGCGCCGACGAGGAGTGAGCCATCGCGGGCAGGCCGTGGTGCGGCGAGAGCGTGACGTTCACGATCTTGCCGCCGCGCGCCGGGATCATCGCCCTGGTCGCCACCGCGTGGGTCATCAGCCAGGTGCCGACGAGGTTCAGCCGCACGACCGTGTCGAAGCCTTTCGGGGTGAGGTCCTCTGCCGGCGACATGTACTGGCCGCCGGCGTTGTTCACCAGCGTGTCGATGCGGCCGTGGCGGTCGAGCACGCCCGACACGAGATCGGCCACCTGCTCCTCGTCGCGGATGTCGCAGACGACGGGCTCGCAGCGCTTGTCCTCGCACATCGCGACGGTCTCCTCGAGCGGCTCCTGGCGCCGCCCGATCACGACCACCTGAGCGCCGCACGCGGCGAGCTCGATCGCGGTCGCCCGACCGAGGCCCGACCCTCCGCCGCTCACGACCACCACCTGGCCCTCGAGCAGGCCCGGAGCGAATATCCGCGAGGGCATGGCGGCGCCAGGCTATCGTGCCCGCGATGGCCGACCGCGTGGAACCGAAGCCCGCCCAGTTACCGCTTCCGGGAGGGCAGGAGGGCGCGGTCGTCCGCCTGCACCCGCTCCTATGCGGGGAGGCGACCTGGCCCGACGCCTGGCCTCACCGTCGCGGCGGCCCGCTCACGAAGCTGCGCGCGCTCGGATTCCGGGAGTCGCGCAACGACTGGGTGCCGATCCCGCTCGTGGCGTTCCTGGTCGAGCACCCGGGGTTCGGACCGTTCCTGATCGACACCGGCCTCGACCCCTCGGTGGCCGAGGACCCGAGGGAAAACCTCGGGAGGCTCGTGTCCGCCACCGGGGCCAAGACCGTCGAGATGAAGCCCGAGCAGGCAGTTCCAGCGCAGCTTCGCGAGCGTCGCGTCGACCCCAATGATGTGGGGCTCGTCGTCATGACGCACCTGCACTACGACCACGCGAGCGGGGTCTCCCAGTTCCCGCGCGCGACCTTCCTCGTGACCGGGCGTGAGTGGGAGGCGGCGCACGGGCGCGCGGCGGTCACCAAGGGCTACCGCGCCGGGCACGTCGACCATCCCTTCAACTGGCACGCGATCGACTTCGACGAGAGAGGCGTGAGCTCGTTCTCGACGTTCGGGCGGGCGTTCGACCTCTTCGGCGACGGCAGCGTGCACCTACTCTCCACCCCCGGCCACACCCGCGGTCACATGTCGGTCCTCCTCCACACCGGTGCCGGCGACGTGCTCGCGGTCGGCGACGCCGCCTACACGCGGCGCACCCTGCGCACCGGCCACCTACCGGCGTTCATGGACGACGAGCACCTGTTCCGGCGCTCGCTGCGCGAGATCCAGCTGTTCTCCGAGCAGCGGCCTGACGCCGTGCTCATCCCCGGGCACGACATGGGCGCCTGGCGCACGCTCGAGCCGGTTTACGGCTGAGCCGGGAGCCGCGCTAGGACGTGGCCGGCCGGCGGGCGCCCGCCGCCTTGGCGGCCTGGCGCGCCGCCCGGCGCGCCGCGCGCGCAGCGCGGATCGCCCGCCGCCGGCCGCCGCGCTGAAGCCCGTGGTAGAGGTGCTGCACCCGCTCGAACACGATGTCGGCGGCCGCTTGGGCCTGCTCGCGCGTGGGGGACTCGACGCGCTCGAACCTGATCGGATCGCCGTACTGAATGGTCACTTTCGGAAACCGCAGGCGGGTCCAGTGGCGCACCTCGGCGGAGCCGTAGATCGCGGCGGGGACGATCGGCACGCCCGACTCGAGGGCGATCCGGCCCACGCCCGGCCGGGCCTGGCCGAGCTCGCCCGAGCGCGAGCGGCCCCCCTCCGCGTACATCACGACCAGCCGGCCCTTGCCGAGGACCGTGTGCGCGGTCTTGAACGCCTCCTCGTCGCGCCGGCCGCGAAGCACGGGGAACACGCCACCGTGCGTGAAGATGAACTGCATCGGCCGCTTGAAGAGCTGCGACTTGGCCATGAACTGCACCTTCCGGCGCAGGTAGACGGCGATGAAGAAGTGGTCGAAGAACGAGAAGTGGTTGGGCGTGATGACCGCCGGGCCCTCCACCGGCACCTTGTCCGAGTCGATGCAGCGGGCCCGGTAGAAGAGCACCAGGATCGGGGTGAGGAGCATCCGCACGAGGTCGTAAATGAAGTCGGGGCGGCCCCGCCGCGCGCGCTCGTGGAAGCGCGTGAAGTGCTGTGCGGGCCGCGGATCCTTGTAGACCTGCGGCTTCACGAGCGGTATCCCTGAGGCGCCATTAGGGGTCTCCTACCCATGCGGGTCAGAACGGTTACTCGCGCGAGGCGGGCTCGGCCCAGGCGCGCGCCCGCTCGAGCGCCCGCCGCCAGTCGTGGACGAGCGAATCGCGGCGATCGTCCGCCATCTGCGGCTCGTAGCGGGCCGCCTCCCGCCACATCGCGCGCGTGTCCGCCTCGGTCCAGAGGCCGGTCGCCACACCAGCCAGATAGGCCGCGCCGAGGGCCGTCGTCTCGGGCACCTCGGGCACGATCACCGGGGCGCCCAGGACGTCTGCTTGGAACTGCATGAGCCATGCGTTCGCTGTCGCTCCACCATCGGCGCGGAGCTCTCCCATCGAGGCACCGGACGCGGACTCGATCGCGCGGACCGCGTCGAGCGTCTGGTAGGCGATCGACTCGAGCGCGGCGCGCGCCAGATGCGCCCGGCCCGAGCCGCGCGTCAGGCCGACGATCGTCCCGCGCGCGTACGGATCCCAGTGCGGCGAGCCGAGGCCGGTTAGGGCGGGCACGAAGTAGACGCCGTCGTTGCCGTCGAGGGAGGCGGCGAGCTCCTCGGTGTCGGCCGCGGCGGCGATCAGCCCGAGGCCGTCGCGGAGCCACTGGACGGCCGCGCCCGTCACGAACACGCTCGCCTCGAGTGCGTAGTCCACCCGGTCGTCCACCCCCCAGGCGATCGACAGGAGAAGGCCCTCGGGCGGGTCGGCCGGCTCGGCACCCGCGTTCTGGAGCACGAAGTTGCCCGTCCCATAGGTGCTCTTCCCGAGCCCCCGCTCGTGGCAGGCCTGCCCGTACAGAGCGGCCT
>VAXR01000154.1 GCA_005885165.1 Actinomycetota bacterium | reverse complement strand
ACTGCTGACCGCCACCGCCGCCGCTCTCGCGCCGGCCGCGCGGCGGACCCCCGCCCCGTCCGCGGTCGCGGCCACCGCGGCCGTCGCCGCCCGTCGGCATCTGCTGCGGCGCCTCGATCTGCGTGAGGTCCTGCGCGAAGCCCGACGGCATGATCTCGCCCTTGTTGATCCAGACCTTGCCGCCGCGCTTGATCTTGCGGGTCATGGCGATTCGAGCCGCCTCGATCTGGCGGTTTGTGATCCAGCCGCGGTCGAGCGCCTTCAGCCCGTACTCGCCGAACTCCACGCGCGTGCCGCCCTTCGCCATCCCGGCGCGGCGGCCGCGATGCGCCTTGCGGTGCTTTGTTCGCTTCGGCTGAAGCATCGTCCTACGATCCCGTCGACGGTGGTCCGCCGGACTGCTGACCGCCACCGCCGCCGCTCTCGCGCCGGCCGCGCGGCGGACCCCCGCCCCGTCCGCGGTCGCGGCCACCGCGGCCGTCGCCGCCCGTCGGCATCTGCTGCGGCGCCTCGATCTGCGTGAGGTCCTGCGCGAAGCCCGACGGCATGAAGTCGATGTCGGCGCGGAGTGTGTGAAGCGGAACGCGACCGTCGGAATAGCCCTCGGTGCGCGCCATCTCCGAGCCGCCGAGCCGCCCGGACACCTGGACCTTCACGCCCTTCGCCCCCGAGCGGATCGCGGAGGTGAGCGAGCGCTTCATCGCGCGCCGGAAGGCGACCCTGTTCTGGAGCTGCTCGGCGATCGACTGGGCGACGAGCTTGGCGTCGAGCTCGGGCCGCTTGATCTCGAGGATGTTCACCTTCACGGACTTGCGCGTCATCCGGTGTAGCTCGCGGCGGAGGGCGTCGACCTCCGTGCCGGACTTCCCGATCACGATCCCCGGCCGGGCGGTGTTGATGTTCACCTCGACCTCGTTCGTGTCCTTGCGGATCGTGATGTCCGACAGGCCGGCGTGAGCGAGCTTGTTCTCGATGTGCTCGCGGATCCGGATGTCCTCGAGCAGGTAGTCCGCGAACTCGCGCTCGTTGAACCAGGTCGACTTCCAGTCGTGGATGTAGCCGACGCGCAGAACCTCGGGATGGACCTTCTGACCCATCAGTCGTTCTTTCCGTCGTTTGTCGTCAGCGTGATCGTCATGTGGCTTGTTCGCTTCCTTATCCGGTTGGCCCGGCCGAGCGCTCGCGGGCGGTACCGCTTCAGCGTCGGGCCCTCGTCCACGTAGACATGTCCCACCACCAACTCGTCGGCCACGAGCTCGTGGTTGTTCTCCGCGTTGGCGATGGCAGAGTCCAGTAGCTTCAGGACGTCCCGCGAGGCCGCACGCGGCGTGTTCCTCAGTATCGCACGCGCCTGCTCGACCGGCCGGCCGCGGATGTGGTCGATCACCAGACGCGCCTTGCGCGGCGCGCCGCGAACGTACTTCGCGCTCGCCCGGACCGCGATCGCGCCGTCGGGCGTCCTCGGCGCCGGGGTCGTGGCCCTGCGGGCGGGCGTAGTGGTGACCTCGGAGCCGCGGCGGCGGCGGGTGACCGGCTTCGCTTCGGCGGCGGCTTCCTCGCCCTCGGCGGCCTCCTCGTCCTCGCCACCTTCCGCCTCCCCGGCCTCGGGCTCTACAGCCTCAGCGTCCTCGCCCTCGGGTTCCTGAGCCTCGGCCTCCTCGCCCTCGTCCTTCTCGGCTTCCTCGGCGGCGGGGGCGGGCGCCTCGGCCTCCTCGGCGGCGGGCTCGGCCTCCTCGGCCGGTGCTTCGGGCTCCTCCGGCGGAGCCTCCGCCGTCTCCTCCTGCACCTCGGGCGTAGGCGTCGTCTCCGCCTCGTCCGCCTTCTTCTTGCGGCGGCGGCGCAGCCGACCGCGCGGTTCTTCGCTCATCGCACCCTGCTGCCCTTGTCGCCGCCGGCGTGCCCGCGGAACATCCGAGTGGGCGCAAACTCGCCGAGCTTGTGGCCGACCATGGACTCCGAGATGAAGACCGGGACGTGCTTGCGCCCGTCGTGCACCGCGATCGTGTGGCCCACCATCTCCGGGAAGATCGTGGACATCCGCGACCAGGTCTTGATCATCTGCTTCTCGCCGGAGCTGTTCATGGCCTCGATGCGGCTGAGCAGCCGCTCCTCGACCCACGGCCCCTTCTTGGAAGATCTCGACATCTAGATGGCCGGTCCTCGGCCGGCGTGGTGCGGTGGTCGGGGTCCGGCCATCTACTACCTCTTGCCCTTGCCGCGACGCCGACGGCGGACGATGTGGCGATCGGACGGCTTGTTCTTCTTGCGGGTCGGGTAGCCGAGCGTGGGAACTCCCCAGGGCGTGACCGGGTGGCGACCGGGGGTGGTCGAGCCCTCGCCGCCGCCGTGCGGGTGGTCGACCGGGTTCATGGCGGTCCCGCGCGTCTGCGGGCGCTTGCCCGTGTGGCGGTTGCGCCCGGCCTTGCCGATCGAGATGTTCTGCTGGTCGGCGTTTCCGATCGACCCGATGCTCGCGCGGCAGTCGAGCTCCACCAGGCGCATCTCGCCCGAGGGCAGGCGCAGCGTGGCGCGGCCGCCCTCCTTCGCCACGACCTGTATCGCCGCACCGGCTGAGCGGCCGAGCTGCCCGCCGCGGCCGGGGACGAGCTCGACGTTGTGGACGGTCGTCCCCGTGGGGATCGCCCGCAGCGGAAGGCAGTTTCCGACCTGGATGTCGGCCCTCGGGCCCGAGGAGACCGTGGCGCCCACGCGCAGCCGCGTGGGCGCGAGGATGTAGCGCTTCTCGCCGTCGGCGTAGTGCAGGAGGGCGATGTAGGAGGTGCGGTTCGGGTCGTACTCGATCGCCGCCACGCGCGCCGGCACGCCGTCCTTCTGGCGCTTGAAGTCGATCTTGCGGTAGCGGCGCTTGGCTCCGCCGCCGCGGTGGCGCGAGGTCTTGCGCCCGCCGGAGTTGCGCCCGCCGCTCTTCGAGATGCCCTCGGTGAGCGACTTCTCGGGCTCCGAGCGCGTGATCTCGGCGAAATCGGAGAAGGTGGCGAAACGGCGCCCGGGACTCGTCGGCTTGTGTCGCTTGAGCGGCATCGGCTACTCACCCACCTCTTGACCTTCGAACAGTTCGATGTGGTCGTCCGGGTGGAGCTGGACGATCGCCTTCTTCCAGGCGCGCGTCTTGCCCGCTGTGTAGCCGCGGCGCTTCGCACGTCGCGCACGCGCACGCCGAAGATCTCCTCCACCGCCTGCCGGACCTGGGTCTTGTGCGCGTGCTCGTGGATCCGGAACGTGTACTTGTTGGCCGCGAGCAGCGCGTAGCTCTTCTCGGAGACGATCGGCCGGATGATCACGGTGCGCGCGTTCACGCCGCGGCCTCCTCGGTCGAGCGCGACTCGGGTGCGCGAGCCATCGCCACGAGGCGCTCGATGGCGCCCTCCGAGACGACCAGGCGCGAGGCACCGACTACGTCGCAGACGCCGGCGGCCTCGACCGGGAGGACGTCGACGCCGCGCAGATTGCGGAACGACTTGACGCACGTCTCGTCGGAGTCGGGCGCGAGCAGCACGAGCGCCCGGCCCTCGCTGAATCCATCGAGGGCCTTGGCAGCGGCCCTCGTCGAGGGCTCGTCGAACTGGCCGGCGGCCACCACGCCGAGCGAGCCCCGCCCCGCGTGCAGCGAGAGCGCAGCGCGCAGCGCGCGCCGGCGCGCCTTGCGGTTCACCTTGACGGCGTAACCGCGCGGCTTGGGCCCGAAGGCAACGCCGCCGCCCGTGCGCTGCGGGGTGGACAGCGCGCCGGCGCGCGCGCGGCCGGTGCCCTTCTGGCGGAACGCCTTGGCGCCCGTCATCGCCACCTCGGCGCGGGTGCGGGTCGACGCCGTGCCGCGACGGCGCGCCGCCAGCTCGGCCCGAACGGTCTCGTGGACCAGCGACATGTGGAACGGCTCGCCGAAGATGGCCTCGTCGAGGTCCACCTTCCCGGCCTTGCCGATGTAGGGAGCGCTGACCTTGGCCATCAGATGATCGACTCCTGGCCCGCGTGCGCACGGGGACGCGAAAATCGAGCGGGACAAGGACGCAGGGTGAAGTCCATGCATGAATGCATGGACGAGCCCGAGGACGCAGTATCCGCGTAGATTTGCAGCGTCATCCGTGTGTGCGGGGGTCGGGGGTTGATCATCTACCGATCGCTCCGGATCTCGACGATCCCGCCGGGCGGGCCGGGGACGGACCCGCGAAGCAGTAGGAGGTTCTCGCCGGGGACGACGTCGACCACCTCGAGCCCGCGCTGCGTGACGCGCTTGTTCCCCATCTGCCCCGGGCCGCGCATCCCCTTGAACACCCGCGACGGCGTGGCGGAGGCGCCGATCGAGCCTGGGGCGCGGACGTTGTGCGATCCGTGGGACTGGGGCCCGCGGGAGAAGTTGTGGCGCTTGACCGTCCCCTGGAAGCCCTTCCCCTTCGAGGTCCCGGAAACCTTCACGTGCTGGCCCTTCTCGAAGACCTCGACCGTCACGGTCTCGCCCACCTGGAGCTCGCCGGCCTCGCCGCGGAACTCCGCGAGGCGCCGGAGCGCCGGGGCGTCAGCCTTCTTCAGGTGCCCGAGCTCGGCCTTCGTGAGCCGCTTCTCCTTCACCTCGCCGAAGCCGAGCTGCACGGCCTCGTAGCCGTCCCGCTCCTCGGTCCGGATGCCGGTGACATGACACGGCCCGGCCTCGACAACCGAGACGCGCTCGACGCGGCCGTCCTCCCCGAAGACCTGGGTCATCCCCAGCTTCCTGCCCAGTAGAGCCGCCATCCCCAACCGTCTCCTAGGTCAGCTGGATCTGGATGTCGACGCCGGACGGGAGATGGTCGAGACGCTGGAGCGAGTCGACGGTCTTCGGCGTCGGCTGCAGGATGTCGATCAGCCGCTTGTGCGTGCGGATCTCGAAGTGCTCGCGCGAGTCCTTGTCCTTGAACGGGCTCCGGATCACGCAGTAGACGTTCTTCTCGGTGGGCAGCGGCACGGGCCCGGACACCGTGGCGCCGGTGCGCGTAGCCGTCTCGACGATCTCGCGCGCGGCCGTCTCGATCGCCGAGTGGTCGTAGGCCTTGAGCCGGATCCTGATCTTGTTCTGCGTAAGCGAAGCCATTTGCTGGGGTCTCGACCGCAAATCCGGTGCCTGCCCCTTAGGACGCGGGAAGGGCGGGCCTCGCCTGAGGCCCGCCCCTCGGAAGCCCTACAAGCTTCGCCCGGCTGCGGCGCTACTCGACGATCTCGGTGACCACCCCCGAGCCTACGGTCCGCCCACCCTCGCGGATGGCGAAGCGGAGCCCCTGATCCATGGCGATCGGCTGGATCAGCTCGATCGTCATCTGAACGTTGTCGCCCGGCATGACCATCTCCGTGCCCTCGGGCAGGTTCGCAACCCCGGTCACGTCGGTCGTGCGGAAGTAGAACTGCGGCCGGTAGCCGTTGAAGAACGGGGTGTGACGGCCACCCTCCTCCTTCTTCAGGCAGTAGACCTCGGCCTTGAACTTGGTGTGCGGCGTGATCGAGCCGGGCTTGCAGAGCACCTGGCCGCGCTCGATCTCCTCGCGCTTGGTGCCGCGGAGCAGGCAGCCCACGTTGTCGCCCGCGCGGCCCTCGTCGAGGATCTTCCGGAACATCTCGACGCCGGTGACTACGGTCTTCTCCGTCTCCGGCTTGATCCCGACGATCTCGACCTCCTCGCCGGTCTTGATGACCCCCTGCTCGATGCGGCCGGTCGCGACGGTGCCGCGGCCGGTGATCGAGAACACGTCCTCGACCGGCATCAGGAACGGGCGGTCGAGCGGGCGCTCGGGCTCGGGGATGTAGGTGTCGAGCGCCTCGGCGAGCTCGACGATCTTCTCCCGCTGCTCCTCGTCGCCCTCGAGCGCCTTCAGCGCGGAGCCGGTGATGAAGGGGATGTCGTCGCCGGGGAACTCATACTCCGTGAGCAGGTCGCGTACCTCGACCTCGACGAGCTCGAGCAGCTCGGCGTCGTCGACCATGTCTGTCTTGTTGAGGAAGACGACGATGTAGGGGACGCCGACCTGGCGGGCAAGCAGGATGTGCTCGCGGGTCTGGGGCATGGGCCCGTCGGCGGCGGAGACCACGAGAATGGCGCCGTCCATCTGGGCGGCGCCGGTGATCATGTTCTTGATGTAGTCCGCGTGGCCCGGGCAGTCGACGTGGGCGTAGTGGCGGTTGGCGGTCTCGTACTCGACGTGCGAGGTGGCGATGGTGATCCCGCGCTCCTTCTCCTCGGGAGCGTTGTCGATCTCCTCGAAGCTCCGGGCCTGACCGCCGTACTTCTCGGCGAGGATCTTGGTGATCGCGGCCGTAAGCGTGGTCTTGCCGTGGTCGATGTGCCCGATCGTGCCGACGTTCACGTGCGGCTTGTCGCGCTCGAACTTCTCCTTCGCCACTGGTTCGTGTCTCCTTTTTCGAAAGCTGCCCTGGCCGTTTTGCCGTATGGCGAGCCGGTGAAATGTAGCCGCTAAGCGCCTGCCGCGACCGGCTCGCCGCTCCGCTCTCCGACGATGGTCTCGGCGATGTTCGCCGGCACCTCGTCGTAGCGGTCGAACTGCATCGTGTAGTTAGCCCTTCCCTGCGTGGTCGAGCGCAGGTCTGTGGCGTATCCGAACATCTCCGCGAGCGGGACGCTGGCCTTCACGGCAAGCGCGTTCCCGCGCGGTTCCTGGCCCTCCACGCGGCCGCGCCGGCGCGAGAGGTCGCCGATCACGTCGCCGAGGAACTCCTGGGGCGTTACGACCTCCACGGCCATTATCGGCTCGAGAAGCACCGGCTTGGCGCGCTGCGCGGCCTCCTTCAGCCCCAGCGAGCCGGCGATCTTGAAGGCGAGCTCGGAGGAGTCGGTGTCGTGGTACTTGCGGTCCACGAGCGTCGCACGGACGTCGACCATCGGATAGCCGGCCTTCACGCCGGTCTCGAGCGCCTCCTCGATCCCCTTCTCGACGGCCGGGATGAACTCCGACGGCACGGACCCGCCCTTGATCTTGTTCACGAAGTCGAAGCCCTCGCCGGGGGCCGGCTCGAGGTCGATGTAGACGATCCCGAACTGGCCGGAGCCGCCGGTCTGGCGGACGAACTTGCCCTCGACCTTGTGGACCGAGTCGCGGATGGTCTCGCGGTAGGCCACCTGGGGGCGCCCCACCGCGGCCTCGACGTTGAACTCGCGCCGCATCCGGTCGACGATCACCTCGAGGTGGAGCTCGCCCATGCCTGAGATCACCGTCTGGCCGGTCTCCTCGTCGGTGCGGATCTGGAAGGTCGGGTCCTCCTCGGCGAGGCGAGCCAGCGCCACGCCCATCTTCTCCTGGTCGACCTTGGTCTTCGGCTCGATCGAGACGTGGACGACGGGCTCCGGGAACTGGATCGTCTCGAGGATGATCGGCGCGTCGGGAGCGCAGAGCGTGTCGCCGGTCGAGGTCTGCTTGAGGCCGACAGCGGCGACGATGTCGCCCGCGTAGATCTCCTGCTGCTCCTCGCGGTCGTTAGCGTGCATCATCAGGATGCGCCCGGCGCGCTCGGTGCGGCCGGTTGTCGAGTTGAGCACGCGACCGCCGGCCTCGAGCTTGCCGGAGTAGACGCGGAAGTAGGTGAGCTTGCCGACGAACGGGTCGGACATGACCTTGAAGGCGAGCGCGGCGAACGGAGCGTCCTCCGAGGGTGGCCGCTCGGCCGGGGCGCCCTCGCCGCCGCCCTTGCTGGGCTCGACCCCGAGCACCGGGGGCACGTCGAGCGGGCTCGGGAGGTAGTCGATGACCGCGTCGAGCAGCGGCTGGACGCCCTTGTTCTTGAAAGACGAGCCGCAGAGCACGGGGGTCATCGAGATGTCGAGCGTGGCCTTGCGGATGTCGGCCTTGAGGCGGTCGACCTTGATCGGCTTCTCCTCGAGGTAGTCCTCCATCAGCTCGTCGTCGTACTCGGCGACGGCCTCGATCAGGTGGGTCCGGGCTTCGTGCGCGGCGTCCGCCAGCTCGGCCGGGATGTCCGTCTCCTCGACCTCCTTGCCGAGGTCGTCCTGGTAGAGGATCGCCTTCTCGGCGACAAGGTCGATCACTCCCTGGAAGCCGGCCTCAGAGCCGATCGGGAGCTGGATCGGGACGGGATGTGCGCCTAGTCGCTCGACCATGGTTTTGACGCCCTTTTCGAAGTCGGCCCCGACCCGGTCCATCTTGTTGATGTAGGCGATGCGCGGGACGCGGTACTTGTCCGCCTGGCGCCAGACGGTCTCGGACTGCGGCTCGACGCCCGCCACGGAGTCGAACAGCGCGATGGCGCCGTCGAGGACGCGGAGCGAGCGCTCCACCTCGACGGTGAAGTCGACGTGGCCCGGCGTATCGATGATGTTGATGCGGAAGTCGTTCCAGTAAGCCGTGGTCGCGGCGGAGGTGATCGTGATGCCGCGCTCCTGCTCCTGCTCCATCCAGTCCATGACGGCGGCGCCCTCGTGGACCTCCCCCATCTTGTGCGTTCGCCCCGTGTAGTAGAGGATGCGCTCGGTGGTGGTGGTCTTGCCGGCGTCGATGTGCGCCATGATCCCGATGTTGCGCGTCTTCTCTAGTGGAACTTTTCTTGGCATGTCTGGCTACTCGTCAGCGGTTCTGGGCGTAAAAAAGGGCCTCCTCGGGCCCCCTCGTCACAGCGTTTTCGCCCGAGAAGAAGGTCGTCCTATTTGGTCTCGCTGTCCATGGATCGATGGGGGTCGGCCGGCCCGTGAGAAACCCGATGGCTGAGCCTCAAACGGCCATTCTCAGGGCCCGCCGGGCAGCGGGCAATGCTAGCAGGGGGATTCGGCACCGACTAGAGGTTTTCCTGCGCTCAGACGCCGCTCGGCTGCTGCGCGCGGGGCGCGTTTCGTGGCTCGTGATGGCGGCCGGAGTGGCCGCCGGAGTGCTGATGATCCTGGCCGAGTTCCTGCTGATCCGGTACGTCACGACGATCACGGCCTCGTGCTCGGATCTCGCCACCCCCGCGCTCAGGGACTCCTGCCAGACGAGCGGGCACGAGAGCCACCATTGGGCGCTCGCGATCCTTGGCCTGTTCGTGATCGTGATGGCCTTCGGCGCGGCCGCCGGAAAGAGCAGGCCGGCCGCCTACGCGCTGCTCGCGAGCGGGCTCGTGTGCCTCCTGATCACGCTCGCCCGCGACCTCCCGGACACGAGCAAGAAGGGCCAGGTGGGGGTCGCGTTCGCCGACGCCCAGGCGCACACCGGGGCGGGGTTCTGGTTGGAGCTGATAGGTGGGCTGTTAGCGGTTGGGGCGGCGGCCTTGGCGTTGACGACGCCGGTGGTGGAGCCGGCGGAGGGGGAGGTTGAAGAGGGCGAGGCCGAGGAGGCTGAGGCGGCGGAGCCCGAGGCGGAGGAGCCGGAAGCGGAGGAGGCGGCCGAGGAGCCCGAGGCGCCGGAGGAAAAGCCCGCTGCGCGCCGGCGCCGCCGCAGGAAGGGCGACGAAGGGGAGGTTTCCGAGGCCGCCCTGGGGGAGCCCGAGGCGGAGGCGGGCAAGGCCCCCGACGAGGAACCCGCGGCGAAGAAGCCCGACGCCGCGAGGGCGCGCGCCGCCCGAAGGCGGCGCTCCAGGCGCCCCCGTCCGGCCGAGGCGGAGCCGTCCCCCGGGGAGCAGCCCGCCGATGAAGAGCAGCCTGCCGCCGAGCAAGCTGCCGCTGAAGCCGAGACGGCCGAGGGCGACGCAGTCCCGAGCGTCGAACACGATTCCCCCGCTGCGCGGCGGTCAGCCGAGCGCCGCGCCCGGCGCGAGCGGGCCAAGGCCAAGCGCGAGAAGGCGCAGCGGGAAAGGCAGCGCCCCGCGCGCGAGCGCGCGCGTAAGAAGGCCGCTGAGACTGAGGACTCCCAGAGCCGCGGCACCACGGAATCGAAGGGCGACGAAGCCGGGGACTCCTGGGACGTTTCCGCGGAAACGTCCGAGGACGAGCCCGAGGCCAGCTAGTCCCCACAGCAGCCGACTTGGCGGCTACCAGCGGTAGTGGGCGAACGCTTTGTTTGCCTGCGCCATTCGGTAGATGTCCTCCTTGCGCTTGAAGGCGCCGCCCTGATCGGACTGGGCGTCTGAGAGCTCGCCGGCAAGGCGCTCGGACATCGTCTTCTCCCGTCGCTCACGCGCGAACTCGACGAGCCAGCGCACGGCCAGCGTGCGCGCCCTGCGCGCCGGGACCTCGACCGGCACCTGGTAGGTCGCGCCGCCGACCCGCCGCGAGCGAACCTCGAGAACGGGCGTCAGGGCCTTGATCGAGCTCTCGAGCGCCTCGACGGGGGGCTGGCCGGTCCGCCGCGACAGGACGTCGAGGGCGTCGTAGACGATTCGCTCGGCCAGCGACTTCTTCCCGTCCGCCATCACCTTGTTCACGACCTGCTGGACGAGGCGCGACCCGTGGACGGAGTCGGGCTCGAGAGGGCGGACTCCTGGAGAGGCTCGGCGCGGCACCGCTAAGAGGTCATCTCGCCTTGACGCCGTACTGCGAGCGGCCCTTCTTGCGGTCCGACACGCCGGCGGCGTCGAGCGTCCCGCGCACGACCTTGTACCGCACGCCCGGGAGGTCCTTCACGCGGCCGCCGCGCACGAGGACGACCGAGTGCTCCTGGAGGTTGTGGCCCTCGCCCGGGATGTATGTCGTCACCTCCATCCCGTTGGTGAGACGCACGCGAGCGACCTTGCGGAGCGCCGAGTTCGGCTTCTTCGGCGTGGCCGTGTAGACCCGCGTGCATACGCCCCGCCGCTGCGGCGCAGCGAGCCGCTTCTTGCGGCCCTGGCCGGACTTCAGGCCGGGCGTCGCGATCTTCTTCTTCGGCCGGTTGCGGCCCTTTCGAACCAGCTGGTTGATGCTCGGCATGCGGCGGGCGATGCTAGCAGGGGCCCGCTCGCCGGCCGGGCCGGAAACGCGGTGCTGAAGCGGCGTTACGCCGTCTGGGAGGCCGCGCGCATCGGCGCCGGCGTGAGCGCCGCGGCCGCAACGACCAGGAGGAACGCGACCGACTGGGCGATGATGCCGATCGCGGAGTGCGGCATCGGGTCGCCGAACACGACGATCCCGCCGGCGATGGCGGTGAGGTTGGCGGCGGCGCTCGTCGTGGTGATCACCGGCACGGCGTCACCCTTCTGAAGCCCGCGCGCGCACGCGAAGAAGGAGATGAGCGAGGCGACCACCGCGGTGGCGGCCCACGGCGACAGGAAGCCGATCAGGCCCGCGCTCCCGACCGAGCCGGTGAGCGCCTTGATGGCGACGTCGGAGACCCCGAAGAGGATCCCCGCCGCGGTGCCGAGCAGCACGCCGTGATGCTCGTGGGGCGCGCCGAGCGTCGGGAAGAGCACCAGGATCGACCCCGCCATGAGCAGGCCGGCCTCGAAGGCGATCATGCCGGCCGTCGAGTAGCTCGAGTGCGCGCCCCCAGCAGCGGGGAGCGTGATCGCGAGCAGCGAGAGCCCGGCCGCCACGCAGGCGACGCCGATCCACTGCCGCGGCCCGACCTTGAAGCCGAAGACGCGCTCGGCCAGGATCGCGAGGAGCACGAGCCCGCCGGAGACGACCGCCTGGACGATCGAGAGGGGTGCGAGGGCCATCGCCGCGACGTGGAGGAGCCAGGCGCCGAAAGACACTCCCATGCCGATCGCGAACCACTTCGATTGGAACAGCGCCACCCCGCTCCGGACCGGGTGCCTCCAGATGACCGCCGGCGCCTCCGTCGCGCCACGGTGCTTGTAGAGGAACCCGAGGTTCGTCGTCAGAGCGCAGAGGAGCGCGAGGAGTATCCCGATATTGAGGGTCATGGAGTGCGGTTCGGTGGCGGGCGTCCCTGCCAGTTCGAGCTATCGGCTCTTTGGCCTGCCCGCTTGAGGATCCCGGCGGACTAGTCAACCCGTCGTACCTAAGGTTGAGCTAACTGAAACCTCATCCCCCCGACGCGCAACGCAAATGCAACATGCTCGTAACGATTCGCCCAATGCCCGGCGGCCGGTCCTGTTCGTCGACGTCGACGGCGTGATCAGCGTCTTCGGCTTCTCGTCGAACCAGCCTCCGCCGGGCGCATTCCACTCGATCGACGGGATCCTCCACTGCATCGCCGAGAGCGCGGGGGACCGACTGGCGCGCCT
>VAXR01000008.1:1147-25698 GCA_005885165.1 Actinomycetota bacterium | reverse complement strand
CCGAAATCGACCAAGGGAGAGCGCCGATGAAGAGACTCACGAGCCTCGGGGTCGTCGCCTTGGCGGCGGCTGCCGTGGCGCTGGGCGGCGTCGCGTCGCCCGTCGCCGCGAAGAAGGTATGCAGCGACAGCAGTGGCGGGTACCACATCAAGCACCGCAAGAACGTCTCGTGCAAAGACGCGAGGACGGTGCTCGACAAGTACCTGACCGACCCGAATGCAGGCTCGACCGGGAAGGTCGGCGGAGGCTGGCGCTGCCCGCACCCGTACAACGAGGAGCAGGGCAAGTGCACCAACAAGAAGAAGAGCGCCAGCTTCAAGTACAAGAACGGCTACGGCGGCACCTGAGCGCTTGGTCGTCTTGGGGCGCGCCGCGGCCGGGGAGCCGCCCTTCAGCTTCAGCCGATTAGGTTCGGAAGCTGATGATCGGCGGCTCGGTCGGCTGCGGCGCGCCGCCCGCTCGCTCGCGCGTCACGAGCACGCGCGCCACCCCGTGCAGGCCGGCAGGTATCGCGGCCGTCCCGCTTCCGTCGGCGGCGACCGCGAACAGCGCGCCGGCCGGGCTCACCGCGCCCGCGCGCTCGAGCCAGACCTCGTAGACGCGCCCACCGCGAAGCACCTGAAGCCCGCGCACGCGCAGCGTGGCCGCGCCGTGCCTGGGGACGGCGAGCTCGGCCGAGCCGCCGGGCAGCGCGCGCCTGTCGATGTGGGCGGCCAGCGTGCGGGTCCCGCCGCCTCCGCCGCGGATCAGGCGATCGGCGCCGTAGCCGACGGCCAGGCCCAGGACGAGCACCGCGATCGCACCCGCCGCCGCGAGACGCGGCCGGGCGATCAGCGCCCCGCCGAGGAGCCACTCGCGCCACGGTCGCGGAGCCGCGTCCGTCCCGCCGCGCGCGCGCACATCGCGCTCCACCTCCTCCATCAGCGACCGCTTGAGCGACGGCGGCGGCTCGTAGGCGTCGACGGCGTGCGGCAGGACGTCGGCGGCGGGCTGGAGCCGCTCGAGCTCCGCCTTGCACTCGGCGCACCCGACGATGTGCCGCTCCACCATCTGCGCCTCGAGCTCCGGCAGGGCGCCGAGCAGGTAGGCGCCGAGGTCCTCGGAGTGCCGCTCGTGGTCGACCGTGCTCATCACGCCACCTGCGGCCCCAGAGTGTGGCGCAGCTTCTCGAGCCCGAGCCGCATGCGCCCCTTCACGGTTCCGATCGGCATGCCGAGCATCTCGGCGATCTGCGTGTGGGTGAAGCCGCCGAAGTAGGCCAGCTCGATCACCTGACCCTGACCGTCCGGGAGCCCCTCGAGCGCCCTCCGCACGGCGAGCGCCTCCTCGCGGCGGGCGGCCTCGACATCGGTGCGCTCGGGCGCCTCCTGGCGCTCCTCGATCCCCTCGGCGCTCGTGCGCCGACGCTCGTGCACGAGGTTGCGGCGAAGGGCGTCGATCCCGCGGTGGTGGACGATCCCGAGGATCCATGTGCGCACGCTTCCGCGCTCGCGCCGGTACCGCAGCCGGCTGCGCCAGATCGCGAGGAACGCCTCCTGCGTGATGTCCTCGGCGCCGGCGCGGTTGCCGATCATGCGGTAGGCGAGCGAGAAGGCCGCTCCGCCGTGGCGGTCGTAGATCGCCTCGAAGGCGCGGGCGTCGCCGGCCGCCACGAGGTCCATCAGTTCCTCGTCGGCCAGGCGATTTATCTCAAGGCGTCGACCAGTCACTCCGCTCGCGAGTCCTCGGTGGCTGTACGCACCGGCCGGCGCACCGGATCACCGAGACGCCGTGGCCCTACGGGCTAGCGCCGCAGCCGGTGCCGCATGTCCGCCGAAACCTCGCGCATGCCGCGCTGGAGCGCGCGCAGGCCCTGCGCCTCGCGGCGGCGCTGCTTCTGCCGCGCCCTCACGAGGACGAGCGCCCCGCCGGCGGTGCCCGCCACGATGCCGGCGGCGACGAGGCGAGCCCAGCGCCGCGGATCCCGCAGCGCGCTCGGGTCGAACTCCGCGAGCTCGCCGACGGCGGCATCGGTCAACTCCGACAATCGCCGCTCGAGCCGCTCGCTGAGAGCCATGGACGGCTCCACGGGAACGAGCGCGCCTCGGAGCATGCGTTCAACCTCACTCATCGCCGACCTCCTTTTCGGTTTCGAGCTGCGCCTCCAGCTGACGGATTGCGCGATGGATCAAGACCTTCGTCGCCCCCTCCGAGCGCCCGAGCGCCCGCGCGATCTCGCGGTTGTCCATGCCGATCGCGAACCGCATGATCAGCGCCTCCCGCCGGTCGTCTGGAAGCCCGGCAACGCCGCGCAGGACCGCGGTGAGCTCCTCGCGCCCCTCCACAAGATCCTCGGTCTCGTGCGGGGCCGAGATCACGCCGGCGTCCTCGAGATTCGTCTGCGGACGGCGCGAGCGGTCGCGGTGGTAGTTGGCCGCGAGGTTGTGCGCGATCCGGATCAGCCAGGGCCGGAGCGGCCGCCCGTTCGACTCGGCCAGCGCCCGGGCGAAGTGACGGTACGCCTGGAGGAAGGTCTGCTCGGTGAGGTCCTCGGCGTCGTGGTGGTTCCCGACCCGGTAATAGCTGTAGCTGTAGACGTCCCGCAGGTGCAAGCGGTAGAGCTCCGTGAACTCGCGGTCGAGCTCGGCCTTCTCGGCGGTCGCGCTCACGCACCGAGCCTACTCCCGACCCCCCGTTCAGGCGACGCGGCTCATGAGCCGCTCGGACGGCGCTCCGCGCACGAGCGCGACATCTGCGGCCTCGAGCGCCGATGCGAGCTGCCGGCTCCGTTCCGGGCGCTCGCAGGCGAGCTGGACCTCGGCGTGGCCGTTCGACAGTGACGCGGCTCCGCGGGGCACGCCGAGGAGCGCGACGGCCGACGCCCCGGTGCGCTCGGCCGCGTAGCGCGCGGGGAGCGCGGCGTGCGAGCGGAGCTCGCCTCGTGCCGGCACGAGAAGCGTCGACCGCTCGGCGATCGCCGGGCCGTGCTTGGCGAGGACGGCCGGCAGCGCGGAGAGTGGAACGGCCAGCACCACGACGTCGACGCCGCCGAACTCGATGTCCGCAACCGTGCACGGGATCACCGAGTCGGGAAGCGGGGCCACCGCGTGGCCGTCGACCTCGAGCGTGCGCGACTGCGCGATCAGCTCCGCCTGCCGGGCGGTCCGGCAGCCGAGCTGCACCTCGAGCCCCGCTCGCGCCAGGACCAGCGCCATCGCGGTCCCCATCTCGCCGGCACCGACGACCGCGGCCTTGCGCAGCGGCGTGAGCCCACCGAGCCACTCCCACTGGAGCTCGACGCACGGCCAGATGCGTGCCGTGACCTCGGACGCAAGCGACGGCGACGGCTGCTCGACGCGTGGGAAGGTGAGCGGGCGGCCGCAGCGGAGGCGGACCTTCACCGGACGGATGCGCCACCCGCGGCGCGCGTGCTCGGTGCCCGCGATCGCGATCGGCACGACCGGCGCGCCGGTCTCCAGCGCGAGCCGCCCGACACCGCGACGCGGCTTGCCGACGGAGCCCTCGCGGATGCGCGTGCCCTCCGGGAACATCACGACCGGGTCGCCGCGCTCGAGGATCTCGCGCGCCGTCCGCATCATCTCCTGGTCGGATTCGCCGCGGCGGACCGGGAACGCGCCGAGCGAGTTGAGAAGCCACGCCTGCCAGCGCTTTGCGAACAGCTCCTGCTTGGCGACGAAGTAGACCGGGCGCCGGAGGCAGATGCCGACGATGAACGGGTCGAGGAAGCTGCGGTGGTTCGAGGCGAGGATGACCGGCCCCGAGCGCGGGATGTACTCGCGCCCGCGGCGGGACGGGCGCCAGAGGATGTGGATCGCCGGCTGGAGGACCGCGCGCACGATCCAGTACACGAGCGGCCTGACGCCCTTACGGCGGGCGCGCTCGTGGTAGCGCTGAAGCCTCTCGGTGCTCGGATTGGCGCGCATCATCTACGTCACCTACCCCCAAGGAGCGGCGCGCGTTACGCTGGCGGGCGATGAGCGTGGGACGCGCCTTTCGTGGAGCCGCGGCCGGCGGCGCCGCCGCGGCGATCTGGGCGGCCCAGCAGCCGCTCGACAAGCGGCTCTTCGACTGCGACCACGACGACATCGCGCTGCTCGGGAAGCTCGTCACGCGCGGCCCCGAATGGCAGCCCGTCGGGATCGCGCTCCACATCCAGAACGGCGCGCTCTTCGGCGCCGGGTACGCGTTCGCCAAGCCGTTCCTGCCGGGGCCGCCGCCCTTGCGCGGACTGCTCGCCGGCCTCGCGGAGCACGTCGCACTCTGGCCGCTCGGCCGCTTCGTGGACCGTTACCACCCGGCGCGCCGGGAGCTCGTGCCGCTCACCGGCAACCGCCGCGTCTTCGCGCAGGAGGCGTGGAGGCACGCGCTGTTCGGCCTGCTCCTAGGCACGCTCGAGCACGCGCTCAACGACCGCAGCGCCGACGAGCCGCCGCCCATCCCGGTGTCCTCGAACGGCCACGGCGACCTCGAGTCCGCGGCGGTGGCGGTCACACCGTCGGCGACATAGTCGCACCGGCGACCCTCCCGGAACCTAGACTGGCCAGCGCACCCGCCGGAGTAGCTCAACCGGTAGAGCAGCCGCCTTGTAAGCGGCAGGCTAGGGGTTCGAGTCCCCTCTCCGGCTTCCGGGCACGCCCTGCCGCGGATCGACGAAGGGGCGCGCGGTCCGCTTGAGCGTCTCCGTGTACGCTCGCGCCCGCTCGTAGTCGCGTACGCCGGCGAGCACGAACTCGTCCAGCGAGAGATCTGGTGCGGCGAGCTCGCGGGCGTGCTCGAGGACCCCGGGCTGGGTCATCGCGTGGAAACGGCGCCGGTTGGCCGCCACCTCGGCGATCGCGATCTCGGCGCCGCCTGCCGTCAGGCAGCCGTGCTTCGAGATGAAGGCGGCCACCCTCTCAGGCGGGTCGGCCCGCTCGAGCTCGAGCGCCAGCCCGTCCAGCCGCTCGAGCGTCGCGTTGATCTCCCAGGCGGCCATACGCTCCAGCTGGGCCTCGGTGAGGAGCGCGACGTACACCTCGACCGTCGTGCCGGGCGACGCCTGGAGGGTGCCGGGGATCGAGCCGTAGACGGTCATGTGCGCCGAGTAGACGACGTCCACGCCACTCGCCCTCCCGTGCAGGAGCGGCAGCACGGCCACGTGGTCGGGGAACTTCCAGCGCAGCGTGTCCGGGGAGGCGTTCGACCCGAACGCGAGCACCGCGGTGCGCACGGCCGCTAGCTCGTCGAGCGGTGCGCCGGCATCGCCGGCGGCATCGCCCAGCGCGATCTCGGAATCGCCCTGGCGCACGAGGCTCGAAGCGAGGTCGTCAGGATCGAGCTCCACCACCTCCAGCAGCCGGTCGCCGAGGATCACCACCGACGCGCCGGGGCGGGTGAACGGATAGGCCTTCGCGCGCGCGAGGATCTCGGCGTCGGACAACGGCCTGTCAGCCGCGGATGACGACGGGCGTCCCGAGCGGCACGCGCTGCATCAGCACGTGCAGATCCGAGTCGGACGCCCTGAGGCAGCCGGCGGTGACGGCGGTGCCGATCACGCCGGGGGAGTCGGTGCCGTGGATCGCCAGGCGATCGCCGCCCTGCCATCCGGCCGGCGTGTGCGGCTGGTGGCCCGAGAGGGCGAGGATGCAGCACCCGTAGTACGGGCCGAAGGCCGCGCCCGAGATCCTGTCGGTTACCGCGAACCGGCCCTTGGGCGTCTCCGAACCGGGCCGGCCGATGGCCACCGCGACGGTCCGCACCGTCCGCCGTCCGGCCTTGAGCGACAGCGAGCGCCGCGACAGGCTGACGACGATCTCCACGCCGACGCGCCTGCGGGTCACATCGCTCGACCTTGGCTTGAGCCATCCGAGCTGCCCGTTGGGCAGGTTCGTAGTCGTCACGCCGACCCAGGAGCCCCGGTGGGCGGCGACGGCAAGCACAGTCGGAGAGCCGAAATCGGTGTGGTCCCGGATCCGGGCGACGACTCCACCCTTCGGCCTCGAGCGGAGCTCGACGGTCCTCCCGCGGCGGATCGCCAGGACCTCGCTGCGCCGATCGTGTGCCCTGGCATGGCGGCGGTGTGCGCTGCGCGCGGGATGTGCGCGCGGGCGCGCTGCGAGGCGTGCCCGAGGCACGAGCGTGGTGGCGGGCGCAGCAGCCAGCGGCACCGGATCAGGAGGCTCAGTCCGGGCGCGGCTAGCGGTCGCGGCCGCGACCAACGTGGCGGCGAGAGCTAGGACGGCGATAGCCGGCGGCAGGGTATAGACGCGACCCATGGGTTCGCGCCACCTGTCGGCGCAATCGGCTCACGGCTTGAATCCGCGATCTCCCAACCGGCCTCCAAAAAACGACTCGCGGCCGACGGAGGGCAGGAGCTGCGTACAGCTGTGGATTTGGCTCTCTAGAGGGGAACGCTGCGCGACTCGAGGTGCGCGCCGACCTTCCTCTTCACCCGCTGGAGCGCGTTGTCGACCGTCTTGGTATCGCAGCCGAGGCGCTCCGCGACCGTCTCGTAGGAGTGGCCGTCGAGATAGAGCGATAGCACCGAGCTCTCGAGCTCTGACAGGACGCTCGACAGACACGCCACCAGGCTCTGCAGCTCCTCGCTCGAGATCACCTGATTCACGGGATCGTGGGCGCTCGGCCCTGGCAGGATCTCGTCGAGCGTGGGCTCGCCATCGCCTGCAGCTGCGGGCGTGTGCGAGAACGAGACGTAATGGTTGAGCGGCGTGTGCTTGTTGCGCGTCGAGGTCTTCACCGCGGTGATGATCTGACGCGTGATGCAGAGCTCCGCGAAGTTCCGGAAGCTCGACTCGCGGTCGGTGCGGTAGTCGCGAACCGCCTTGTAGAGGCCGACGAGCCCCTCCTGGATCAGGTCGTCGGAGTCCCCTCCGATCAGGAAGTACGACGACGCCTTGAGCCGTACGAAGCCGTGGTAGCGTCGGACGATCTGGTCGTAGGCGTCGCGCTTTCCCTGCTTGGCGAGGGCGACGAGATAGTGATCATCAACCTCGAGTTGAGAGTGAGAGTTCCGGGCGGACGACGACGAGGCGTTGGCTGGCACAGCATCTCCCTCCGGACCCTTAAGAAGGGCCACAAAGCCGAGGCGCACGTACCTCCCCTGGTAACGCCAGACTTGCTGGACCGACAGCCCTAAAGCTCAGGTCCAGCCTTATCTGTCGGCGCGAGCTTCCCAGGTTTATGTCGCCTTGTCAACCCCCGCTCGGCCGGAATGCAAGATTTCGTACAGCAGCACAGCCGCGGCCGCGGACACGTTGAGCGACTCGATCCGACCCCGCATCGGAAGCGCCACGAGCCGATCGCAGGCGGCCGCCACTCGCGGCCGCAGCCCATGCCCCTCGCCGCCCAGCACGAGCACCACCCGCCCGGAGTAGTCGGGTTCGTCGTACGGCACCGCATCCGGGACCGGCGAGGCTCCATAAACCCAGGTGCCGGCCTGCTTGGCGGAGGCCAGCCAGTCGGCGAGGTTGCCCACCCTCGCCACGCGGAGGTGCTCGACCGCGCCCGCCGAGGCCCGGCACACGGCGGCGGTGACCTGCGCCGCGCGGCGCTCGCCGATCACGACCCCGGCCGCGCCGGCGCACTCCGCTACGCGGCAGATGGCGCCCAGGTTCTGCGGGTCCTGGACCTGGTCGAGCGCGACCACCACCGCGTCCTCGGAGGCGAGCAGCTCGCCGGGATCGGCGTACTCGTAGTCCGAAACCTCGGCGCAGACGCCCTGGTGGTCCGGCGAGCCCGACAGCCGCTCGATCTCCTGGCCGGACGCCGGCTCCGGCCCAGCCTCGCTCAGCCAGTCCTCGTGCGCCGCCCGTTCGGTCGCCCAGACCCTGGACACCGCGCGTGGCCCCCGAAGCGCCTCCCGGACCGGGTTGCGGCCGTAGACGATCACCCCGCGCGCACGAGGCGGGGGCCGTCCGGCGTGTCGCGCACCTCCCAGCCGCGGGCCCGGAGCTCGTCGCGGGTGCGGTCGGCGGCGGCGAAGTCACGGTCGCGGCGCGCGGCCTCCCGCTCGTCGAGCAGCCGCAGCGCCTCCTCGTCTGGGGCCTCGTCCTCGGGCTCGAGCAGGCGTTCGAGCCCGAGGGCCCAGAGCATCTCGCTGAGCGCGCCCGCGCCGAACCGCTCGCCGCCGTCGAGGCGCCGGTTGGCCTCGCCGACCAGGCTGAAGAGCTCGGCCAGCGCCGCCGGGGTGTTGAAGTCGTCGGCCAGCTCGTCGAAGAAGCGCTCGCCGTAGGCATCCATCCAGCCGGGCTCGGGCCCCTCAGGGTCGAGCCTTCGCGCGAGGTCGCGCACGCGCTCGACGTTCGCGCGCGCCTGGTCGAGCGCGGCGTCGGTGAAGGCGATCGGCTGCCGGTAGTGCCCGGAGACGAAGTACATGACGAGCGCCTCGGGTCCCAGCTCGTCGAGCGCGGCGCCCAGCGACCGGATGTTGCCGACCGACTTCGACATCTTCTCGTTGGCGAACTGGACCATCCCGTTGTGCATCCAGATGCGCGCGAGCGGCTTCCCGCGCGCCGCCTCGGTCTGGGCGATCTCGTTCTCGTGATGGGGAAAGACGAGGTCCGAGCCGCCGCCGTGCACCTCGAAGTCGAGCCCGAGGATCTGCTCGGCCATGGCCGAGCACTCGATGTGCCAGCCCGGCCTGCCCTGTCCCCACGGCGACGGCCACGAGGTGTCCTCGCCGGGCTTGCTCGCCTTCCACAGCGCGAAGTCGTGCGGGTTCTCCTTCACGGCCGTCCTGCCGGGGACGTCGTCCTCGCCCTGGTCCATGTCCTCGAGCGCGCGGTTCGACAGCTTCCCGTAGCCCTCGAAGCTCCCGACCCTGAAGTACACGTCGCCGCCCGTCGTGTAGGCGTGCCCGCTGTCCACGAGCGCCGCGATCAGCTCGACGATCGCGTCGATCGTCTCGCTCGCCTTCGGCTCCGCGTCCGGCCGGCCCAGGCCCAGCCGGCCGGTCTCCTCGAGGTACAGCTCGGTCATCTCATTCGCGAGCTCGGTGCTCGGAACGCCCTTCTCGGCGGCCGCGGCGTAGATCTTGTCGTTCACGTCGGTGACGTTCACGACGAGCGTGACGTCGCACCCGATCCGCTCGAGGAAGCGCTTGAACAGGGAGAAAACGACGTAGGGCCGCGCGTTCCCGACGTGGATGGGCGCGTACACGGTCGGGCCGCACGCGTAGATCCCGATCCTGCGGTCCTCCCTCGGCTCGAGCTCGCGAAGCCCGCCCGTGAGGGTGTCGTTGACGCGGACGGGGCCGGCCATGCCTGCCGTCATCCGGTCCGGTCGAGCGTCGCGACGGCCAGTGCGGCGATCCCCTCCCCCCGCCCGATCGCGCCCATGCCCTCGTTGGTCGCGAACTTGACGTTGACCTCGCGCGCGTCGAGCCCGACGGCGTGGCCGAGCGCCACCCGCATCTCGTCGCGGTGCGGGGAGAGGCGCGGCGCCTCGCAGATCACGGTGGCGTCGAGGTGGTCCACCCGCCAGCCGTGCTCGTTGAGGAAGCCGTTGACCTCCGCCAGGAGCTCCACCGAGTCGGCGCCAGCGTAGCGTTCGTCGGTGTCCGGGAAGTGCTGCCCGATGTCGCCGAGCCCGGCGGCGCCGAGCAGGGCGTCGATGATCGCGTGGGTGAGGGCGTCGCCGTCCGAGTGCCCGGCCAGGCCGCGCCGCGCCTCCTCGATCACGACGCCGCCGAGGATGAGGGGTCGGCCCTCGACCAGCCGGTGAGAGTCGTAGCCGATCCCGGAACGCTCGCTCAACCGAGCGGCTCCAGGGTCCGCCGGCGGTGGTCGAAGGTGGCGATCCGGTCGACTCCGAGCGACTCCAGGAGCTCGGTCGCGTGGTCGTAGCCGTAGGCTAGGTCGTCCGCCACGTGGGCGTCCGACGAGAGGGCGATCGGCTTGCCCGCCTCCACGCACATCTCGAGGAACGCCGGCGCGGGATAGATCTCGCGGACGGGCTTGCGAAGTCCGGCGGTCGAGACCTCGATCGCGACGTCCGAGTCGGCGATCCCGTCCATCGCCAGATCGTAGAAGTGGCGCAGGTCGCGCTCGGGCCGCGGCGCACCGTCGCCCCACAGCTTCACGAGATCGGGATGCGAGAGCACGTCGAAGAGCCCGCTGCGGGCCGCCTCGCCGAGCGTCTCGAAGTATCGCCGCCAGACCGAGTCGGGGTCAGGCCGGCTTCCCCAGACGTCCCACTCGCCGCGCATGTCCACCGTCTCGGACCCGAGGAAGTGGACCGAGCCGAGCACGTAGTCGAACTCGTAATCCTCGATCACGTTGGCGGTCCGGTCCTCGCGGCCGGGGACGAAGTCGGCCTCGATCCCAAGCCGCAGCTCGGTCTCGTCGCGCACGAAGTCGCAGTAGCGGTCGAGGTCGTCCTGACCGTTCTCGCGCCAGAACGGGTGGTCCCATATGCGGAGGCCCTGTTCGAAGCGGTAGATGTGCTCCGACACGCCGAGGTAGCCGACACCGCGCTCGCGCGCCGTCTCCACGTAGCGCTCCGCGTTCTCGGCAGTGAAGTGCTCAGCGGCCGTGCGGTCGAGGTCGTCGGGCCGCAGGTGGACGTGGAGGTCGGTCAGCATGCCGCTCGGGCGCGCAGGAGCGCTTCCGCCACGCGCAGGTCGAGCTCGCTCGTCACTTTGATGTTGTCGGGCAAGGCCTCAACGACGCGCACGCTGCCGCCGGCAGCCTCGACGAGCGACGCGTCGTCGGTCGCGGCCGCGAGCGTGGTGTCATCGGCTTCCTCCAGCGCCTTGCGCAGCGCGTCGGCGCCGAATGCCTGGGGCGTCTGCACCGCCCACAGCATGCCGCGATCGAGGGTTCGCGTGACCCGCTCGTCGGCGCCGGCCTCCTTGATCGTGTCGCTCACGCGTGCGGCCGCGACCGCGCCGTCCCATCCCTCGTCGACCGCCGCGACGCAAGCCTCCACCAGCTCGCGGGTCACGAGCGGGCGGGCGGCGTCGTGCACGACTGCGATGCGGGCCTCCGGCGCAGCCCGCAGCGCGGCCCGAACGGACTCCGAGCGCGAATCGCCGCCGGCCACGCGGTCGGGCGCGCCCGTCCGATCGGGCGGGACGGCGACCACGACCCGGTCGCAGGCCGACTCGAGCACCTCGAGCGACCACTCCAGGAGCGGACGCCCCGCGCAAAGGGCGAACGCCTTCGGGACATCGGTCCCGAGGCGCTCTCCGCGCCCGGCGGCGGCAAGGATCCCGACCACCGCCATGCGGCTGTCGGCCGGTTACTAGCCGGCCGCGGCGGGAGCGCCGTTGCGCTCCGCGTGAGCCTCCTGGATGAGGTTGTCGAGATGGTCCTCCGCCTCGCCCTCCTCCATGTCGAGCGCGTACATCAGCTCCGACGCGAGGATCTTCTTGGCGCGCGTGTACATCTGCTTCTCGCCGGTCGAGAGGCCCTTGTCCGCCTCCCGGATCGCGAGGTTGCGCACGACCTCCGCGAGCTCGAAGACGTCGCCGGTCTTGATCTTGTCGCGGTTGTGCTTGAAGCGCCGGTTCCAGTTCTTCGGCATCTGGCTCACGTCGTCGCGGAGGACGGCGAGCACCTTCTGGACGGCCTCGTCGTCGATCACGCGGCGCAGGCCGGCGCGACCGGCGTTCTCGCACGGAACCATCACGGTCATGTCGTTGTGGAGGATCTGGATCGTGAGGTACTCGCGCTTCTCGCCGAGGACCTCCTTCGGTTCCTTCTTGAGGATCTTCCCTGCCCCGTGGTGGGGGTAGACGACGTGATCGCCGATGTCGTACTCCTCCTGCGGCGCCTCACGCTCGAAGTCCTCGATTGTCTGCTCCCACTCTGATTCGGAAATGGTGACTCCCCTCGACTGTCGGACCGGGTCTTGCCTTCCGGTTCAGGTTTGCAGATAGCGATCCACGAGGTTGATCTCCTGGAGGCGGCGAAGGCCCTCGCGGATGTCCTTCGCCCTCAGGTCCCCGACGCCGTCGACGGCTTCGAGCTCGCCGTCGGTCGACGCCAGGATCTCGTCCAGTCCACCGAATTCGCGCACGATGGCCTGGACGACAAGCTTTGGCAGCCGCGGAATGCGGCCGAGAATGCGGTACCCGCGCGGTGAGACGGGGTGGTCGAGCGTGTTGACCTTGCGGTCGTAGCCCAGCAGCTCGGCGAGGCGCCCGAAATCGAGCAGGTCCTCGTGCGGCATGCGCGCGAGCTGGTCGATCGCGGGCGCGAAGCTCTCCTCGCTGTGCTCGGCGAGGTAGTCGTGCACCAGCGCGGACTTGTCGCTGGCGGCGCCGATCATCGTCTCCTCGAGCTGCATCTCGATCAGGCGGCCCTCGGTTCCGAGCTCGACGATGTAGCGCTCGATCTCGACCGCCATGCGGGTGACCAGCTCTGAGCGCTGCAGCACGGTGAGGACGTCGTACAGCGTGGCACCGCCCTCGAATTCGAGGGCGGTGAGTCGGGTCGAGACCTGTTCGAGGCGGCTCCGGTACTTCTCGAGCGTGGCGAGCGCCTGGTTCGCCTTGGCGAGAACGATGGGGATCTCCTCGAGGATGTACTTGCTGCCCTCGACGTAGAGCGAGACCACGTCGCGGCGCTGGGAGATCGCGATCACCAGAGCGCCGGTCTGCTTCGAGACGCGCTCGGCGGTGCGGTGCCGCGTGCCGGTCTCGAGCGAGAGGATCGTGGGGTCCGGCATCAGCTGGACGTTCGCCCAGCTGATCTTCGTCGCATTCGACGAGAGGATGATCGCGCCGTCCATCTTGGCCAGCTGGTAGAGCAGCGCCGGCGTGTAGTCGACGTCGATCCTCACCCCGCCCGAGTAGAGGAACGAAAGCTCATCGTTGTCGCCGATGCAGATGAGCGCGCCCGTGCGGGCGTGCAGGATGTGGTCCAGGCCCTCTCGGAGCGCGGAGCCCGGAGCGACCATCTCTAGCGCCTTTACGAGCCGGGGCTCTTGGCGGTGCTGGAGGTCCGAGACCTCGTCCCCGGCGTCGCGCATCGGGGTGCATTATACCGCGCGCTCGAGCCCGATTTGAGTGTATTTCGGCTCTGGACCGGGGTTTTTAAGGGGGCGGCGGCGGCGACTCAGCGCACCCGGAAGCGGACCTCGTTCGGGCCGCCGCGACCGTGCCGGCGGACCCGCAGCTCGCGGTTTCCTGCGTGGTCGACCGCCCGGCTCCGGGCGACGTAGGAGCCCACCGGGAGGGGCCGCCGCAGCGTGAGCTCCCAGCGGGCGGCGCCCCGGACGCCAAGCCAGCGGGGCCGGTCGCAGCGGGCCGGGCGCCCGAAGCGCCCGCGCTTTCCGAGCCACCGGCAGCGCTTCTGGCCGTGCCGCTTCACCCGGCGGGCGACGGCCACCCCGACCCGCTTGAGGGTCGCGCAGCCCTGGTCGTGGGCGCGTCCGCGCAGCGTCAGCCGGCGGCGCGTGGCGGCGCGCGGGGCGCGCGGCCGGCTCAGGCGACTGAGCGGCGCCAGCCGGTCGACGCACCTTCGCGCCGGGCGCGGCTTGGGCCGCCGGGGATCCGGCTTCCGTGCGGGCGGACCCCCGGCGGCGGGGCCGGTCGAGCCGGGACCGGGAGCGGGCGTCGGGCCGGGACCGGGATCGGGGCTCGGCGTGGGGTCGCCGCTGCCGGTGGGCTGCGGCGCGGGATCGTCGTTTGCGATGGTGACCGTGCCGCGCCCGGCTGCCACGGAGGCGCCGCTGACGCCCGAGAGATCCACGTGGAAGGTCTCGTCCGGCTCGTGGGCCTGGTCGCCGTGGACCGGCACGGAGAGGACGGCGCTGGTCTCGCCGTGATGGAGCGTGAGCGTGCCGCTCGCGGATTCGTAGTCCGAGGGCGACGTCGCCGAGCCGTCGGTCGTGTTCCAGGTCAGCTGGACCGGCCGCTTCGGCGCCGGTGTGACCGTCACCTGGAGGCGCGCCTCGCGATCGCCGTGGTCCCCTTCGGTGACGGCCGTGTCCGCGATCGAGATCTGGGGGTCCGGGCCGCGGCGGAGGACCGTCGCGTGGTCACCGTATTCCGGCGGCGGGTAGCTGTGGGCCGGGTCCGGGGCCAGGCCGTCGACGGTGTCAAATTCATCAATGGAGGAGGCGTGCCGGATCAGCTCGAACTCGTCGCCGGGCGCGGGGGCAAACCCGTCGAGCGTCTCGAGCTTCAGCGTGCCGGCGAACATCGCGTTGCCGCCCACGTCGAGGCGAACGTGGCCGGTGTCGGGATCCTGGCTGGAGATCGTGACGTCGAGCGTGCCGCCGGGTGCCTGCGTGTAGTCCCCGGTGACCTTCATGGCGCGCGCGGGCTCCGGCAGCGGGAACGCGGGACCTGGGGAGACCGTGCCCGCGTTATGGAGGCTCCCCTCGACCACGCCTGGACCGGCGAGCGTGCCCGCCTGGACGTCAACCGTCCCGCCCGCCGCGACCAGGCGCGAAGTCGGAGTTTCGAGCGTAGTGGTGCCGCCCGTCTGCCTGAACGCGCCGCCGGCGCGCAGGGTCGAGTCCGGGCCGATCAGCAGGTCCCCGGCGTTCTCGAAGTCGCTCCGGCCGGCCGGGACGTCGAGCTCGCGGCCGTCGGTCACGACGAGTGAGCCGTCTGCGGTGTTCGCGTCGAGCAGCCCGGTCGCGTCCGTGCCGTCCGGGCGCTGCAGCTTGGAGCGGGGTCCGTCGAGGACAAGCGTCGCGGCGTTCCGGCGAACCTCCGCCCCGAGCTCGAGCGTCGCGCGGACGATCCACACGCCCCCGGTGAGCGTCCCGGACTGTGCGTTCTGCACCGCTTGGAGCGCGAGCGTGCCGCTCTCCGCCTCGAGAATGCCGTCGTTCTGGAGGCTGTGGCCGATCACGGCCGACCCTCCACCGGCGCTCTTGCGGAGGATTCCGTCGGACTCGTTGTGGATCGACGTGCGCGAGTCGCAGCAGCCCTGGGTCGCCACGTCGCCGCGAATGTCCAGGATTCCGTGGTTGTCGAGCAGCGCCGACCCCAGCATCACGATCGTTCCCTCGAGCCAGTGCGCCTCCGCGCCGGGGTCGATCACGAGCGCCCGATCGAAGAGCCCGTGGCCCTGCGGGGAGTCGACGTTCAGGCCGGCTCCGCCGATGGCGATCTCGGTCTTCCCCGTGCCGACCAGGGATCCGCTCTCCCACCGGAGGTCGGGCGTCGTGGTCGTCGCCGGCCCTCCGAGCGCACCCTTGTCGAGCTCGATCCGCGGCACGGTGACGTCGGCGTTCAGGTTGACCTGGGCTCCGTCCACGACCAGCGGCGCGTCGACGGCCCCGTAGACCTGCTGGACACCGCCGGCGAAGACCACCTCGCCGTCGCCGGTTATCTTCGAGACGGGGCTGAACGTGTTGGCGTAGACGAAGCGCAGGCGCGCGTCCTTCGCGACGCGGAAGACGCCGTCCGAGTCGTCGCCCGGCGGGGTCGACGCCTGGACGGTGAAGGTTCCCGTCTTCACCTCGAGCTCGCCGTCGTTCGCGAGCGCGTAGGTCAGGACGACCTCGCCGTCGCCGGCGCTCCGCCGGATGGTCCCACCGGCCTCGTTGATCACGGTGGCATCGCCGCCGTCGCCTGTGAAGTCCTGGTTGCCTTGGATGTCGAGGAGGCCGGCGTTGTCGAGGCGTGAGCTGTCCCGGAGGTCGAGGTTCCCGGCCGTCCAGACGGCCTGGGCGCCAGGGTCGATGCGCAGCGTCCGGCTGCCGCCCGCGGCGTGGTTGTCGCCGTCGAGAGAGAGGCCGGCTCCTCCCGAGGTGACCTCGGTGGTGCCCTGGCCACCCTGGATCCCGCCGGTCCAGGTGAAGTCGCCCGTCACGAGCCGGCCTGCGCCGGTCACGGCTCCCCCGGACTGGACCATGTGCTGGACGGTCAGCGCCCGATCGATCGTCAGGCCGCCGCTCCCGGTCACCTCGAGGCTCCCGTCGACGGCGCTCGCGCCGGCGTCGCCGGTGATCCGGAGGCTGCCGAAGCTCACCTTGAGCGAGCCGTCGACATGGAGAGCTCCGACAGTGCCGAAGCCCCAGGACTCGACCTTCGCGGTCGGGCCGATGCAGACGGTGTCGGTCGACTCCGGAAGGCGGTTGGTGCTCCAGTTCGCCGCCTCGCCCCATGAGGTGGACCCGGCGCCCCCGTCCCAGGTCACGGTGCAGACGCTCGGATCGGTGGCCGCGCCGGCGCCGGCCGGCGTCAGGGCGATCGCCGCGAGGAATGTCGCGACCGCCGCCGCGGCCCGTACGTGCCGGGGGAGGCTATGAGGTGCGGGCCGGCGGCGGCGGTGCGACATTGCCTATTGCCTAAGTGCGCGAGGCCCCGGAATCCACCCCACAAACGGGTGGTACGCCCCGGCCGCTCAGGGGGGTCCGGGCCCGGATTACCGGAAGGTGCGGGATCGGCGTGCGGCGCGGATTGGCGACCGCCCCGAGCCGAGCCACCGGCCGTCGCCCGTTCAGTTCGGGCCGGACATGGGTCGTGACGCCTCCGGAGGGCGACGAAGGAGGGTGGGATCAGCGTGGTCGGTTCGTCCGACGATGTCGCAATTTGCGACATATCCCGGCTTCGCGTCAATTCGGGGACCAGTTAGGTATCCCATGGGCTACTTAAGTGGCCCATCAACGCGGACTCGTCCGTTCGGCGCGGAGAAGGTGGTTAGGCGGCGCGTGCCTCGGCGAGCGCGCCGGCGGCAGTCCCGGCGGACGCTCCGAGCGCGGCCTCGAGGGCCTGGCGCACGGTTCGAAGCCCCTCCCCCGGCGCCATCGGGGGCGCCAGGCCGAACTTCTCGGCCTCTGCGGTGCGACGGTCGGGATGGGCCGCCTGGCGCAGCTCGCCGGTCAGTCCGACCTCGCCGAACGCGGCCAGCGGGCGCTCCTCCGAGCCGAGGATCACCCCCCGCGCGGCCGAGGCGAGCGCCAGCGCCACGGCTAGATCGGCGCCCGGCTCCTCGACGCGCACTCCGCCGGCGACGGACACGAAGACGTCGCACGAGCCGAGCCCGAGGCCGGCGTGCCGCGCGAGCACCGCGAGGATAAGCGCGAGGCGGTTGCGGTCGATCCCATTCGCAACGCGCCGCGGCGCCTCGAGCGGGCTCTGGGCGACCAGCGCCTGGACCTCCACGAGCAAGGGCCGCGAGCCCTCCATCGCGCACAGGACGACCGAGCCTGGAGCCCGGCTGGCCTCCTCGACGAATCGCGACGAGGGGTCCGCTACCTCCACCAGTCCGTCCTCGCGCATCTCGAACACCCCGACTTCGTTGGTGGATCCGAAGCGGTTCTTGAGCGCCCGAAGCGTGCGGTACGTCCGCTCGCGCTCGCCCTCGAACTGGAGGACGCAGTCGACCAGGTGCTCGAGCACGCGTGGACCGGCCAGCGCGCCGTCCTTCGTCACGTGTCCGACCAGCACGATCGCGACGGACCGCTTCTTCGCGACCCGCGCGAGCCGGCCCGCCACCTCGCGGACCTGGCCGACCGACCCGGCCGCCCCGGTCAGCCCCGCCGCGTGCAGCGTCTGGACCGAGTCGATCACGCAGACCTCGGGCCGCTCCGCCTCGAGCGTGGCCTCGACCACGTCGAGGTCGGTCTCGGCCACCACCGGCACGCGCAGTGCGTCCTCCCCGAGCCGCTCGGCTCGCAGCCGTACCTGCACCGCCGACTCCTCGCCGGAGACGTACAGAACCGAGTGGCCGGCGGCGGCGAGCCGCCCGAGTGCGCCGGCCGTGATCGTAGATTTTCCAATCCCGGGCGAGCCGCCGAGGAGCACCAGCGAGCCCGGGACTATCCCCCCGCCCACCACTCGGTCGAGCTCGGCCAGGCCGGTGACGAGCCGCGCGACCGGCAGCGCCTCGACCTGCGCGAGCGGCACCGGGCGCGCCGCCGGTGCCGAACCACGCCGAGCACCGCCGGAGCCGCCGGAGCCGCCACCCGTCTGGACCGGCCGCTCCTCGACCAGCGTGTTCCACTCGCCGCAGCCGGGGCAGCGTCCGAGCCAACCGGCCGTCTCGTGGCCGCACTCGGTGCATACGTGGACCGTCCGCGCCATCCGCCCAAGGTAAGGCCGGCGCAGGACGACTCTCGCCCCGCGGGCGGGGCGCTCGCCGCTCCCCGTTCGCCGCCGTCGGCGGCGCGGGCTCAGCTCTCTTCGGTGGCGGGCCCGGGCTCGTCGCCGGCGGGCGGCGGCGCGTCCGGCACGTCTGGCAGGACCTCGGGATCCTCCGGCAGGTCGCCGGAGCCCTCGGGCAGGCTCGAGCCCTCGCCCGAGCCGCCGTCGCCGGCCTCCTGCTCGCCCGACTTCGCGCCCACGCCGACCGGCTCGCGCTTCTTGCGCTTCGCGGGCGGCGGGAGGATGCTGATCTTGACCTCGGGCTCCTCCTCGTCGCCGCCGTCCTTCTTCTCGCGATCGATCTCGACGGTCGAGCCGGGCTCCATGTCGCTCGCGCGCAGCACCTCGTCGGCGAGCGGGTCCTCGATGTAGCGCTGGATCGCGCGCCGGAGCGGCCGCGCGCCCATCGCCGGATCCCAGCCCTTCTCGACCAGCAGCTCCTTCGCGTCCTCGGAGAGGTTGAGCGACAGCTCGCGATCGGCCATCGTCTCGCGGATCCGCCGCAGCAGCAGCTCGACGATCTCCTTGATCTCGTCGCGCGTGAGCTTGTGGAAGACGATGACCTCGTCGATCCGGTTGAGGAACTCCGGCCGGAAGAGCTTCTTCAGCTCGCCCATGATCCGGTTCTTCATGTCCTCGTAGGTGATCCCGGTGTCGTCGCCGATCGTGAAGCCGATGCCGGTGTTCTTCGCGATCTCGGCCGCCCCGATGTTCGAGGTCATGATCACGATCGAGTGACGGAAGTCGACCGTCCGGCCCTGGGCATCGGTGAGCCGTCCGTCCTCCAGGATCTGGAGGAGGATGTTGAAGACATCCGGGTGGGCCTTCTCGATCTCGTCGAGGAGCAGCACCGAGTACGGCTTGCGCCGCACGGCCTCGGTGAGCTGGCCGCCCTCGTCGTAGCCGATGTAGCCGGGCGGCGAGCCGACGAGCCGCGACACCGAGTGCTTCTCCATGTACTCGGACATGTCGATCCGGACCATCGCCTCCTCGTCGCCGAAGAGGAACTCGGCGAGCGTGCGGGCGAGCTCGGTCTTGCCGACGCCGGACGGCCCGAGGAAGATGAACGAGCCGGTCGGCCGCTTCGGGTCCTTGAGCCCGGCGCGCGCGCGGCGGATCGCCTTCGAGACGGCCTCGATGGCGGGCTGCTGCCCGATCACGCGCTTGTGGAGCTCGTCCTCCATCCGCATCAGCTTCTGCGTCTCGGCCTCGGTGAGCTTGAAGACCGGGATGCCGGTCCACATCGAGACGATGTCGGCAATCTCCTCCTCGCCGATCACCGGGCGCTCGCCGGACTCGCCGGCGCGCCACTGCTCCTCGAGCTGACGCTTCTTGTTGGTGAGCTGGCGCTCCTGATCGCGCAGGTTCGCCGCCTTCTCGAACTCCTGCGCCTCGATCGCGGCCTCCTTGTCGCGCCGCGTCTGGTCGATCTCCTCCTCGAGGTCGCGGTAGACGGGCGGCGCCGTCATCGACTTGATGCGCATGCGCGAGGCGGCCTCGTCGACGAGGTCGATCGCCTTGTCCGGCAGGAACCGGTCCGAGATGTAGCGGTCGGCGAGCTCGGCCGCGGCGTGCAGCGCCTCGTCCGAGATGTCGACGCGGTGGTGCTGCTCGTAGCGGTCGCGCAGCCCCTTCAGGATCTGCTCGGTCTCCTCGATCGTCGGCTGGTCGACGCGGATCTGCTGGAAGCGCCGCTCCAGGGCGCTGTCGCGCTCGAGGTACTTGCGGTACTCGTCGAGCGTGGTGGCGCCGATCGTCTGGAGCTCGCCGCGCGCCAGGGCCGGCTTGAGGATCGAGGCAGCGTCGATCGCGCCCTCGGCCGCGCCGGCGCCGACGAGGTTGTGCAGCTCGTCGATGAACAGGATGATGTCGCCGCGCTGGGTGATCTCCTTCATCACCTTCTTGAGGCGCTCCTCGAACTCGCCGCGGTACTTCGAGCCCGCGACCAGCGCCGCGAGGTCGAGCGTGTAGATCTGCTTGTTCTTCAGCAGCTCGGGGACCTCGCCGTGCGTGATTCGCTGCGCGAGGCCCTCCACGACCGCCGTCTTGCCGACGCCGGGCTCGCCGATCAGGACCGGGTTGTTCTTGGTCCGGCGCGAGAGGATCTGCATGATCCGCTCGATCTCGGTCTCACGGCCGACGACGGGGTCGAGCTTGGTCTCCGCGGCCAGCCGCGTGAGATTGCGGCCGAACTGGTCGAGCAGCTTCGAAGACTTCTTGCCCTCGCCCTGCTGCGCGCCCGCGCCCTGCTGGCGCCGGCCGCCGGGGCCCGAGAGCATGCGGATGACCTCGTTGCGGATCTTCTCCGAGTCGGCGTCGAAGTCGAGCAGGATGCGGGCGGCGACGCCCTCGTTCTCGCGCACGAGGCCGAGCAGGATGTGCTCGGTGCCGATGTAGTTGTGGCCGAGCGACAGCGCCTCGCGGAGGGCGAGCTCGAGCACCTTCTTCGCACGCGGGGTGAACGGGATCTGGCCGGAGGTGACCTCCTCGCCGGAGCCGACTATGCGCACGACCTGCGCGCGGACGCGCTCGACGGTGATGTCGAGCGACTCGAGCACGCGCGCGGCGAGACCCTCCTCCTCGCGCAAGAGGCCAAGGAGGATGTGCTCGGTGCCGATGTAGTTGTGCTTGAGGATGCGGGCCTCCTCCTGGGCGAGGACGACCACTTGGCGGGCCCGTTCGGTGAAGCGCTCAAACACAGTCCGGTCTTTCTCTCGGGGTGCTCCGGAGAGGGAATCCGAGGCTCAATTCCCCTATCGGCAGCTTCGCCGTCTGTGAATAGATCCCTTGGCTCCCGGCCCTCCGGAGAGTTGAGTCTAGCAATGGGTCTACCCCGTCAATCCCGCTCGAAACCGCGTGGAAACGCGGTATATCCGCCGTCCCGGCCGGGCTTTCGAGGAGCCGGAATCCGGCGCTTCGGGCAAGCCCGGAGGCGCTCACGGGCCTACGTCCGCATCGCCGGGAACAGCACGACCTCGCGGATCGAGGTCCGTTCTGTGAGCACCATCACCAAGCGATCGATCCCGAGACCGACGCCGCTCGTGGGCGGCATCCCGTGCTCGAGCGCCCTCACGAAGTCCTCGTCGTAGGGCTGCGTCTCCTCATCCCCCTCCTCCGTCTGGCGGCGCTGGGCCTCGAAGCGCGCGCGCTGCTCGTCGGGATCGTTCAGCTCCGTGAAGGCGTTCGCGATCTCGATCCCCGACGCGAAGCACTCCCACCGCTCGACCAGGCCGGGCTCCGAGCGGTGGGCCTTGGCGAACGGCGACAGCTCGACCGGGTAGTCGAAGACGAACGTGGGCTGCTCGAGCGTCGGCTCGACGTGCTTCGAGAGCAGCGAGTCGACCATCTTCGGCCAGGGCTCGTCCTCGTCGAGCTCGAGACCTCGCTCGCGCGTGGCGGCGGCGAGCGCCCGCGCGTCGCCGCGGCCCGCCAGGACGTCGATCCCGGTCTTCTCCAGGATCGCCTCCCGCAGCGTGATTCGCCGCCAGGGCGGCGAGAGGTCCAGTCCACCGCTCTGCCCCACTTCGGCCGCGACGTGCGCCACGAGCTCCTCCAGCAGTCGCGCGCCGTCCTCGTAGTCCGCGTACGCCTCGTACCACTCGAGCATCGTGAACTCGGGGTTGTGCTTGTGCGAGATGCCCTCGTTGCGGAAGTCCTTCCCCAGCTCGTAGACGCGCTCGAGCCCGCCCACGATCAGCCGCTTTAGGTAGAGCTCGGTGGCGATCCGCAGGTAGAGGTCGCGGTCGAGCGCGTTGTGGTGGGTGACGAACGGCCGCGAGAGCGCTCCGCCGTAGAGCGGCTGCAGCACCGGCGTCTCGACCTCGAGGAAGCCGCGCTCGTCGAGGAAGCGCCGTATCGCGGCGATCACGCGCGAGCGAACGATGAAGAGCTCGCGCACCTCGTCGTTTGCGATCAGGTCGAGCTCGCGATGGCGGTAGCGCGTCTCGACGTCCTCGAGGCCGTGGAACTTCTCCGGCGGAGCTCGCAGCGACTTCGCGAGGAGAACCCAGTCGGTCACCCGCAGCGACAGCTCGCCGCGGCGGGACTTGAACGCCGTCCCGTCGACGCCGATCAGGTCGCCCAGGTCCAGCCCCACGAGGCGCTCGAACGACTCCTCGCCGAGGATGTCCGCGCGCGCGTGCAGCTGCAGGCGGCCCGAGCGATCGGCGAGGTCGATGAACGCCGCCTTGCCGTGTCCGCGTCTGGCCGCGATGCGCCCCGCCACCCGGTAGCTCGCGTCGGTCTCCTCGCCCGCCTCGAGTCCGTCGTGCGCGGCGTGAACCTCCGCCACCGGCCGGACCCCCGGGAAGGTGTGCGGGAAGGGGTCGACGCCCGCCTCGCGGAGCCGATCGAGCTTGGTCCGTCGATCGTCGTCTGGGCGATGGGGCTCTGCCACCGGGCCATCGTAAGGACGGCCCGGGACGCGGTCCCTACTTCGCTTCGATCTTCGTGATCTTGAGCTTGCGTGCCGGCCCGCGCGGCACGGGGACCGACACGATCTGCCCGCGCTTCTTGCCGATGAGCGCCTTGCCGATCGGGGACTCGTTCGACAGCTTGTTCTCCGACGGGTTCGCCTCCGCGGAGCCGACGATCTTGTACGGGACCGACTTGTTCGTCTTCTGGTCCTTCAAGTGGACGGTCACGCCGACGGAGACCGCCTCGCTCGTCACGGACTTCTCGTCGATCACGGAGGCCGAGCGCAGCTTCTCCTCGAGCTCGGAGATCTGGCGCTCGAGCATGGCCTGCTCGTTCTTCGCGTCGTCGTACTCGGCGTTCTCGGCGATATCGCCGAACTCGCGCGCCTCCTTGATGCGCTCGGCGACCTCGCGCCGGCGCTCCGTGGAGAGGAACTCGATCTTGTTCTTGAGCTCCTTGAGGCCCTGCTTGGTGAGAAGTACGTCCTTCGCCATCGAAAATCCCTGATCTGGTCGGGCCGAAAGGCGGGTGAGTGTAGCAGCGGCCCCAGCCCGCTCAGCCGAGGTTTTCGGCCGCGGATCAGGCCGCTAGAGCTGGCGCCTTGCCGCTCGACAGACGATCCAGGAAGGCGCGCGCGTCGGCCGTGGTGGGGGCCGTGACGAGCGGCTCGGCGGCCCGCTTTCGCAAACCGAGCGTGGCCGCGTACCAGGGATAGAACTTGCGGAGATAGCGGCCCGCGCGCTCCACTCCGAGGTGCTCCTCCGCGCGCTCGATCACCCAGCGGAGCTCGTCGATCACCTCGCCCTGGGTCGGCTCGCCGTCGCGAAGGCCGAGCAGCCGCTCGAAGCGCCACGGGTTGCCCAGCGACCCGCGCGCGAGCATGACGGCGTCGGCGCCCGTGCGGTCGAACGCCTCGAGCGCGCGCTCGTCGGAGCTGAGACCGCCGGAGAGGATCACCGGCACCTCCAGCTCGTCGACGAGGTCCGCCGCGAGGGCGTAGTCGGGCTCTCCGGAGTGCTGCTGGGAGGCGTGCCGGGGGTGGAGTGAGATGGCCGCGACACCCGCGTCCGCCGCCAGCCGGCGCGCCAGCTCGATCCCGGTCAGCTCCCCCGGCCGCTGCCCGGAGCGGAGCTTCACGGTCACCGGAAGCCCGCTGCCCTCGTGGGCGGCCCGGGCGAGCGCCACGGCGCGATCGGGTTCGTCGAGAAGCGACGCGCCGGCGCCGGTCTTCACGACCTTCCGGACCGGGCAGCCCATGTTGATGTCGATCATGTCGGCGCCGTGCTCGGCGGCGATCGCGGCCGCCTCCCGCATCACCTCCGGGTCGTGCCCGAAGAGCTGGATCGGGACCGGGTGCTCGTCGGGGTGGATGCGGAGATATTCATCAAGGGTGCGCCGGTCGCCGTACTTCAGGCCGAAGCTCGACACCATCTCGCTGAACGCGAGCCCCGCGCCGTGCCGGCGCGCCTGGAGCCGGACGAACCAGTTGCCGATCCCGGCCAGCGGCGCGAGCACGAGCCGGTTCGGGATGCGGTGGCCGCCGAGGGTCCAGGGCTCGGTCAGCGTGCGCATGGGAACGAGGTTAGCCCTGGTTCCGGTCCCAGATGAGCCGCAGCCCCGTGAGCGTGAGGAAGTCGTCCACCTCGTCGATCTCCTCGCAGAACGGCGTGATCGCCGCGGCGAGCCCCCCGGTTGCGATGGCGGTCGCCTCGTCGCCCAGCTCGTCGCGGATGCGGCTCACGATGCCGTCGACGCAGCCGGCGAAGCCGTACACCACGCCGGACCTGACAGCCGCGAAGGTGTCGCGGCCGATCGCCGCCTCGGGCTCGCTCAGCTCCACCTTCGGGAGCTTCGCCGTGCGCTGGTGGAGGGCCTCGAGCGAGATGTCGACGCCGGGGGCGATCGCCGCTCCCAGCAGCTCGCCCTCCGCGGAGACGGCGTCGAAGTTGATCGTCGTGCCGAAGTCGGCCACTACGCAGGCTCCGCCGCACTTCTCGAAGGCAGCCACGGCGTTCGCCAGCCGGTCGGTGCCGAGCTCCTGCGGCCGCTCTATCCGGATCGCCATCCCGGTCTTCATCCCGGGTCC
>VAXR01000008.1:499-1121 GCA_005885165.1 Actinomycetota bacterium | reverse complement strand
GGGACGACCGAGGAGAGGATCGCGGCGTCGACGTCGCCCAGCTTCAGGCCGCGCAGCTCGAGCAGGCTGACCAGCAGCGTGGCCAGCTCATCGCCGGTCGTCTCGCGGACGGTGGCGAGCCGCCAGTTCTCGACCAGCTGGTCCCCGCGGAACATCCCGATGTGCGTCTGGGTGTTGCCGAGGTCGATGGCGAGGAGCACGGCCCGCGCAGGATATGCGTGGGGCTCGATCCCTATCGCCGACGCCGAGCTGTCCTGACTTGACTACACATGATGTAGCTAACTCAGGACTGTTGCTGGCTGAGCTGGGCGGGACAGCCTTACAGCGGGCCGACGCGCTCCACGCGCTGCCCCTCGAGCCGCTCGAGGGCGTCGCGCAGCCGTGTCCCGTCCGGGAGGGTGAGCTCTCCATCGAGCTCGACGAGGGGCGCTAGGACGAACCGGCGCTGCAGGACGTCGCGGTGGGGCACCGTAAGCCGCTCGGAGCTGTGCTCGACGTCGCCGAGCAGGAGCACGTCGATGTCGATCGTCCGCGGTCCGTGCCGGGGCCCGCCGAAGACACGGCCCACCTCGAGCTCGACGACCTTGCAGGCGTCGAGCAGCTCCTCCGGGTCGAGATCGGT
>VAXR01000008.1:0-418 GCA_005885165.1 Actinomycetota bacterium | reverse complement strand
TGCGTCGCGAGCCGTGCGCAGGTGGCCGAGGCGGTCGCCGACGTTCGAGCCGAGGCCGAGGTAGCCCTTCAGGCGCCTTCCTTCCAGATCTCGACCGCCACCTCCTCGACGGGGAGCGCGATGGGCGGCTCCGGCTTGGCCGCCCGGACGGTCACGGACTCGGCGCCGTACCGCTCGATCATCCGGTCCGCGATCGCCGAGCACAGCCGCTCGAGCGTCTTGTACGAGCGCTCCTGCGCGGCGAGCGCGACCTGCTGGCACACGTCCGCGTAGTCGATCGTGTCCTCGAGGCGGTCCGTGACCACGGCATCGCAGTCGCCCAGCTCGAACGAGAGGTCGAACACCAGCCGCTGACCGACCTCGCGCTCCGCCTCCTCGACCCCGTGGTGGGTGTAGAGGGAGAGCCCGGTGATCTCGA
>VAXR01000111.1 GCA_005885165.1 Actinomycetota bacterium | reverse complement strand
CGCTCGGCCTCGCGGATCCGCTGGAGGATCACCTGCTTGGCCGTCTGGGCGGCGATGCGGCCGAAGTCGTCGGGCGTCACGTCGCGCTCGTCGATCTGATCGCGATACAGCGCCAGTTTCTCCGGATCGAGCTCCGGCTCCTCGGGCTCGCGCAGCTCGCCCGTCTCAGGATCGACGGTCGGCTCGGCCTCCTCCACCTCGGCGAGCAGCTTCTCCTCCAGCTCCTCGGGGATCAGGAGCTCGAAGACCTTGAAGTCGCCGGTGTTTCGATCCATGTCCACCCGCGCGTACTTCGCCGCGCCGGGCGTCTTCTTGTATGCCGAGAGAAGGGCGTCCTCGAGAGCCTCCATCAGCCGTTCGGACGAGATGCCCTTCTCGCGCTCGAGGACGTGAACGGCCTCGACTATCTCCTTGGACATTCGCTCACTCCTCCAACAGGTTGCTGCGCTTAACGTCGGCGTAGGCGACCGAGACCACCCCGCCGTCGGCGGCGACCGTCACCTCGGCGTCGTCCGCGCCCACGAGCTCGCCAGTGAAGCTCCTGCGGCCGTCGTGGTCCTCGCGCGTGCGCACGCGCGCGCGACGGCCGAGATAGCGACGGAAGTGCTCGGGCTTCGTGAGCGGACGCTCCGGACCGGGCGACGAGACCTCGAACGCGTAGTCGGCGAGCAGGTCGCGCAGATGGTTCGTCACGCGCTCGCACAGCGCCAGGTCGACCCCCTCCGGACTATCGATGAAGATGCGAATGCGCTCGGCGGCGACCTGCTCGACGAGCAGCACCTCGACCTCTGGCTCAGCGAGCCTGAGTCGCTCTTCTATCTCGTTCCGGATGTCTCTCACTACTCCCTTCGGGCGAAAAAAAGGTGGGCTGCGAAGCCCACCTTCAGGTGCGGCCGCCCGGGCCGCAGATGAAAGTCCTAGCGCCGCCGAGTATAGCCGTGGGACCGGGATCGAGCGAGGCTCAGGCCTCCACCAGGAGCGTCACCGGACCGTCGTTCACGAGCTCCACCGCCATGCGCGCTCCGAACCGTCCGCCGGCCGCGCCGAGGCCCTCGCGCACCGCTTCGTAGAGCGGTTCCGCGACCTCCGGCGGCGCCGCCTCGACGAAGCTCGGCCGGTTGCCCTTGCGCGTGTCGCCGTAGAGAGTGAAGTTCGAGACGCACAGGAACGCCGCGCCCACATCGGCGGCCGCGAGGTTCATTTTCCCGTCGCCGTCTTCGAACACGCGCAGCGCTAGCAGCTTGCGGACGGTGCGCTCGGCGGACTCGCGGTCGTCGTCGCGATGGACGCCCAGCAGGACGACGAGCCCGCGTCCGATCGAGCTCACCTCGCCGCCGTCGACCGTGACCGACGCACGGCTCACGCGCTGGACGAGCGCCCTCACTTAGAGCTAATGGTGGTGGCGGTGGCGCCGCAGCCGGATGACCTTGCGGTTGCGGCGCGTCGCCTTGAGCTCCACGTTCCCGCTCTGGTCGATCGCGTGGTCGGAGAGCACGTAGGTGCCGTACTTCAGCTTCACCTTCCGGTGGAAGCGCCAGACGAGCCGGCGGTACTTCAGCGAGTACTTGCCCGACGCCCGCACGAAGATCGGCTTGAAGCAGCTCTGCGGACGGCTGAACCTGCCGCTGCGCTGGAGGAAGCTGCACATGCCGTGGCCGAGCGGGCGCGCGACCGACACCACGACGATCAGCGCATTGAGCCGCTTGGCCTGCGAGAGCCTGTTGCACCCGTGGTCGTTCGCCCGGCCGCGGATCGTGAGGCCCTTCCGCGACAGGTGCGTCCACGCGCGCACGATCTTCGACGTCGGACGCGTTACGTCGCCGCAGATGCCGGGCGGGCCCGGTTGCGTCCGCACCCGCGCCACCGGCCCGACGTTGCCCTGGTCGTCCACCGCGCGGATCTCCAGGTAGCGCAGCAGGTGGCCGCCGAGCGCGAGCTTCTGCAGGCCGCCCGGAGACGCGATCGACTTGTTGAGCGGGGCGGCCGGCACCGGGAAGCCCTGGTCGAAGGTCGCGCCGGCGAGCGGGGAGCTCGACTCGACGATCTCGTAGTGCGAGACCTTCCCGCACATCAGGTCGTCGCCCGGTGCGCGGAAGCTCAGCGTGCCCTTCGAGAACTTGACGCCGTAGGGAGTCCCGGGATCGACCGCGTCGCGGGTGTAGTCGCCCGAGTTCGCGAGGTCGTGGTGGAACTTGGGCCACGACCCGAGCGGGTGGTCGGTGTTGCTCTCGCACGGCGGAGCCGGCGTCTTGTAGGCGAGGATCTGGCCATTCCGGGTGGAGTCCACGACGACGCGGTGGACGCCCGAGTCCGTGTCGCGCGTGCCGAACGTGCCGATGAGCGGGTTGGCCACCGTCCAGTCGGATGTGAGCTTCGGCCAGTGGTCGCTCACCGGTTGCCCTGACCCGTTGTACGCCTGCAGGTCGAGGTAAGCCGATCCGGCCACGAGGTCCTCGCCGCCCTGCCCACTCACGTCGGCCACCGAAGGCCCGGTCAGGAACTGGAGGTCGTTCATCCGCACCGGGAAGTTCGCGCGGAAGGAGCCGGTGGTCGGATCCCAGGCCGACATCAGGTCCTGGCTGCCCTTCTGGTACTCGGGCAGGACGACGTCCAGGGCACGGAGGAGGCCGGCCACGGGCGCGAGCAGCGAGATCGGCCCGTTGTTGCCGCCGAAGTCGCCGAACGCCGGGTGGCCGACCGCGGGGTAGGCGGGATGGTCGCCGCCGTTGCTGCCCGCATCGGTGAGCATCGAGTTGTAGTGGCCGCTGCCGTCGTCGCCGAGGCAGGAGGACCCGTTCGCGTTGAGCACGTAGGCGACGCCGGTGTTGGCGAAGTCCGCGGCCTTGAGCCCCACTCCGCCTGACGGGCAGTTCACGGGGCCGAGGATCGGCGCGCCCGCCACCCCCTCCCCCACGACCGGCAGCAGCTCCCTGTCGAGGATGGCGAGCTTGACCGGCCAGCCGGGCTCGAGCCAGTCCGTGCCCGGGAGGCTCGCGCCGCGATGACCGATCGGCTTGATCGCGTACAGGCGGCTGTTCGCGTTGGCGAGCTGGCCCGTCTTCGAGAACGCCTCGGCAGACGCCGCCGTCGGGCTCGCGTTGGTATCGCCCTCGTTCCCTACGTCGCCCGAGCTCTGAGTGGGATCGAGCGACTTGCTCACGTACTCCTCGTTGGTCCCGACGACGATCGCCGGCTTCCCCGGCCCGAGCAGATCTCCGACGGCGGGCGTGTCGATGATCGCGCCGCTGTTGAGCTCGGCACCCGCGACGTTGTTCCACGCGACGGCGTGCGTCGCCGGGTTGACCGACGCCACCTTGGTCGGGTCGACCACGAGCACCGGGAAGCCGTCCACCACCGACCCGTTCGCGTGCCACGCGTAGACGTGGCGGTCCATGCCGGCGGCGATCACGTCGAGCGCCGCGCCCTTCTTCCCGCTGAGGTTTGCGAGGACCGGCGAGCCGATGAATCCGTGTTGCGTGCGGTTGCGGCTGTGGTGCGAGATGCCCCGCCGCACGTTCACGAACGGCGTGATCGGCTTGCCCGAGTAGTCCGGGTTCGCCTCGCGCGTCCAGAGCCGATGGCCGTGCGCGTCCCACGCGTAGACCTTGCCCTCGAGGTCGTCGGCGACGACGTCCAGCGACCCGGTGCGGTTCAGGTCGCCGATCGCCACCGATCCCGCCATCGAGCCGAACGACGTGGTCGGCGAGATCGCGTGGGTGGTGAACGCCCGCCCCTCGGTGTGGATCGGGGCCGCGTCGCCGTGGACCGGCCAGCCCGGGAGCTCCGTGCCGTTCGGCCGCATCGCGTGCACGTATCCGTCGGCCGTTGCGAACACGAGCTCGTTCCGGTTGTCGCCGTCGAGGTCGGCGAACGCCGGCGAGGACTCCCCGTCGCTTGGGAGGACCTTGGGGAAGCCCGGCAGCATGTCCTGGTCGCGGTGCAGGTAGAAGTTGCGGCGGTCCTCCCCCGACGCTCCCGGCTTCGGCCCGCTCGGGGTGCTCGTCGCCACCACGCGCACGGTGAATCCGTACGGCTCGCTGTTCGGTCGCCCGTTGGACGTCTGCCCCGCGCCTTGCCCGCTCTCGCGGCCGTTGAAGTTGCCGGCGTCGGACGGGAAGCGCTTCTTGAGGTCCCCGACGTTGAGCGAGGCGACCACGCCATTGATGCGTGCGGTACGTCCGCTGCCGTTGCAGACGCTCGAGCTCACCTGCTGGAAGTCGCCGCCGCCCGAGGTGAGCATGTTGTCCGGGTATGACCCGGGCGCCACGAAGACCTTGCAGCTGTAGGTCGCCCCGCGGTTCCAGGCCTGCGCGCTGATCTTCGCGGTCGGCTTCGTCGGATCGATCTGCGCGAACCAGTCGGGCGAGGTGATCTCCACCTCCGGCGGCAGGTTGCCCTGGCCGACCTCGCTCGCCGCCTTGTAGGCGTTCACGCGCCCGTAGCCGTAGAACTGGTCGAAGCCGAACCGGGCCGGGAAGCTCTGGTAGACGCCGGGCGGCGAGAGAGGACGGCCCGCCGGCGAGTTGATCGCGGTCTGCAGCGCAAGGTTCGGATCGGTGCAGCCGGTAGTCGGCGTCGGCGAGCAGGACGGCTCCGGGCCGGGCGTGCCCGTGATCGGGTTCTTCAGGAAGTTGACGTCGTCGGCCTGCGTCGTGTCGAACGTGCCGTCAGGCGCCTGCGTGGTGCCGAAGCTCCCGGAAGCCATCAGCTGGCGCACCTCGTTCGCGGTTAGCACACACGGGCTGCCGTCGGTCCGCTGGCACCCCGGTGCGTTCTTGAGCTTCCCCGTGTGCCGCGCGTCGAGCGCCGCGCTGTAGATCAGCCCGGCGATGCCGGCACCCACGCCGGTCGCATTCGAGGAACAGCTCGAGCTCGGGATCGCGACGGTGATCTTCGACGAGAAGTTCGTGCAGCCGTTGAAGGTGAGGTAGCTCTTCGGGAGCTCCTCCGGGATCCCGTTCTGGTCCGGGTACTTGTCGACCGAGTTCACGACGATCGTGTGCGGCAGGCTCGACACGTAGTTGTGGTGCTGGGCCTCCTCGTCGGCCGCCGAGGCGATGACGGCGACCCCGTGGTGGAACGCATAGTCCACCGCTACCCGCCCGAGGTGGGTGTTGTTGAGCGTGCCGAGCGCCTCCTGGATCACCGACACGCCGTTGTCGGTCGCATAGATCGCCGCCTGGCCGAACCGGTTCGCGTCGGCGATGAACGAGTCGCCCACCCGCAGCGGGATGACCGCGCAGTTCGGGCACGACCCGGCGCCTCCGCCGTTGTTCGCCTCAGCGCTCGAGTCCGTGGCCTCGCCGCTCCCGTGCGAGTACTTCACGTCGTCGTAGGGGTCGTTGTCGTTGTCGAGGAAGTCCCAGCCGGCGATGTCGTCGACGTAGCCGTTGTGGTCCTGGTCCTTGCCGTCGCTGAAGGCGATGATCAGGTCCTGCGGGGTGAGGTATCCGGTCGGGCCGACACGGCGGGGATCGTCGATGTTGATGCGGCTGTCGCAGGCGTAGTCGCGGAGGTTGAAGACGCCGTCGCCGTTGGCGTCGTACTGGTCCTTGTACGTGCTGCAGTTCACGCCGCTCACCAGTGGCTTGGTGGCCGCGTGGTTCGGAACCGGCAGCTCGCCGCGGTTCAGGTGGATCTTGAAGCGGACGTCGTTCATCGCTCCAGCGTCGTCCCACCTGATGCCCGAGTCGAGCACGGCGATCTCCACGTCGGGCCTGCCTGTAGTGACGGTCCAGGCGGTGCTCTTCGTCGGGTCCGCATCGACGATCGATCCGCCGCGGATGCCGTTGTTCTCCCGCGCGTC
>VAXR01000110.1 GCA_005885165.1 Actinomycetota bacterium | reverse complement strand
TGGGGAAGTACGGCGGCGCGTACAACGGCGCGCTGATCGACTCGGCGGTGCAGGAGTACGACCTCAAGACGGGCAAGCTGATCCGAACCTGGGACGCGCTCGATCACATCCCCCTGAGCGACTCCCGCGCCTCGGTACCGACCAACGGCTTCCCATGGGACGCCTACCACGTCAACGCGATCGACCCGCCCAGCGGCGGAACGTTCGTCGTCTCCATGCGGAACACCTGGGCCGTCTACAAGGTCAGCATCGCGACCGGCAAGATCGTGTGGACGCTAGGGGGCAGGCACTCGAACTTCAAGTTCGCCAAGGGAGCCTCTTTCCAGTGGCAGCACGACGTGACCGTGTATCCAGGGTCACCCCTTATCACCCTCTTCGACAACCACTGCTGCCAGATCACCGGCGGCGGCACTTACGTCCCGGCGACTGGGTATTCGCGCGGAGTGGTGCTGAAGCTCGACGAGGGCACACGCACCGCGACGCTGGCCGGCCAGTACAGCCGCGGCAGGGATTTCGCCAGCGATTACATGGGCAGCGTCGAGCCCTTGCCGAACCGGAACGAGTTCGTCGGGTGGGGATCGAACCCCTACTTCTCCGAGTACGACGCCTCGGGTCGGCTGCTCCTCGACGCCGTGCTCCCCAGGCCGAACCTCAGCTACCGGGCGCGGCTTGAGCAGTGGGTCGGTCTGCCACGCTACGCACCAGTTGGCGCCGCCCGCCGGCGGGCCGGGAGGACGACCGTTTACGCGAGCTGGAACGGAGCCACGCAGGTCGCGCGCTGGGAGGTCCTGGCTGGGTCGAGTGGCAGCGGACTGCACGCGGTGGCGAGGAGTCTCAAGTCAGCATTCGAGACGGCGATCCCGGTGGGACGCGGCTACAAGCGGTTCAAGCTCAAAGCGTTCGATGCCAAGGGCCGAGTGATCGGAGTTTCGCGGGAATTCGGGACTCGGTAGGGCCTCAGCCGCGCTTGATCCGGAAGCTCGCACGCTTGGAGGCATGGTGCTTGGGACCCGGGATCGGCGTGGCGACCAGGCGGTAGCGCCCCTGCGCGAGCTTCTTGCCGCGCCAGCGGCCGCTGAAGTGGAGCTGGTTGACCCCAAACGCGCTCGCGTGCGAGACCTTGCCCTTCAGCTTGGCCCAGAGCGTGCGACCGTTGCGGCTCACGGCGCGCTCGATCCGGAACGTCACCTTCGCGGCCGCCGACAGGACATAGCGGAGCGTGGCGCCGAACTTCTTCTGGGCGAAGGTCGGGCCACTCGGGGCGGCGAACAGCGACGACGGCGAGATCTTCAGCTTGCTCAGGCTCGCGAACTTCACGATCTTCCAGTTAAATGTCGCCGGGGTCGGATCGACGTTGCCCGCCGGGCCGACCGCCGCCGCCGAGAACGTGTGCTTCCCGCGCGAGAGGTTGAGGTAGCGCTCGGGTGAGCCACAGGGCGAGAAGGTCCCGCCATCGAGCTTGCAGAGGAAGGCAGTCCCCTGGACGGCGGGAACCCCGTTGAAGCGGAAGGTCGCGCTGCGGGAGAGCGTTTGCCGGTCGGGCCGACTCGTGATCCTAGTGTCGGGCCTGAACGTCGCCTCTGCGGCGTGGGCCGCGGCGGTGACGTCGGCGGTGGTGAAGGCGTCCGAGTAGATAAAGCCCATCGGCAGCGAGCCGGTGGCTGGGACCGTGCGCTGGTAGTCGAGTACAAGGGTGTCCGATTCGGACCCGAACCCGCCGAGATGGTTTGCCGCGGTGAACAGCCCTCCGTTGGGAGGGTCGGAGAACGTGATTGCGCCCTGCGGATGGCTCTGATCGCCGTCCGCCGCCGCGAGCGACTCCTTGACGTAGATCGAACCGGGCCCTCGGGGCGCGGCGGGCACGGCGTCACCCTTGGCAGGTGTGTGGTACGCGCTCGAGACCCAGGGGAACTCGAACGCGGCGTCCCCGTTGTCGTCGAAGACCTCGTTCTCGAGCTGGAGGTCGATCGCGTGGGCGCTGTGGTCGGTGGAGGACCAGTGGTCGATAAGCGAGACCGTGCGGCCGTTAGCGCTCTGGACGAGCGTCCGCCTGAACACCACGGGCGCCGTCGTAAAGGAGGAGCAGCTCGCTGACGTCGGCGGGTAGGTGGCTGGCTGCGGCTGGCAGGTCACAGCCCGCTCTGACTCGGTGATCGTGAGGCTGCCGGTCATCGGGTCGACCGAGTCGCTGAAGCTGAGCGCGGGGTAGCCGGCGTTGCTCGCCGCGCCCGAGTAGATGCGCTCCGCGTTTGCGGGCAGATAGGCGTCTGTACCGTCGATCCGCAGCTCGGAGCGGGTCGCTTGGAGGTCGGTGGACGTCGCCGTCGTGCTGCCGTTCTGCCACCAGAGGAAGTCGTTGCAGAAGAAAAGCGGGTTGCTCGCGTTGTTCGACGGCCCGAAGTTGGCCGGGTCGTAGACGTACGAGATACGGAGGCCGCAGCTGCCGAGAGAGTTGTAGCCCAGCTGGCCGGCCAACTGGGCGCGGAAGATGAAGAAGTTGTCGACGAGCCCGGTATTCGGACCGCTGAGCAGCTTGCCCGTCCGATGGCGCCCCGGCGCGACGCGTGGGCCGGCGAAGGAACTCGAGCCGCCGGGGGGCGCGGACGGGGTAGTCCCGGAGGGAACGGCGCGCAGCACGCAGGTCCGCTGCGGCACCGGAAAGAAGGGGTTGACGCTGACAAAGCTCGAGGCGGGCACTGCGGTGGAGAAGTTGCCGCCCGCGTCCACCGCGATCCCGGTCAGGATGGTCTCGTGGCTGGAGGCGCCGAAGTAGCAGAGCAGGTCGACCTTGTCGGAGCTTGCGCTCGAGCCGTCCGAGGTGCCCGAGACGGTCACGTTGTTTGGGACGTCGGCGTTATAGGTCAGGTAGGTCGGGTCGGAGGGGGCGGTGATCTGCGAGTGGGTCACTGCCGCGCCAGCGCGTGGCGCGTAGGCCAAGCTGCCGATTACGGCGAGTCCGACAAGGCTCGCGCGCCAAATTGGCATGCGACGTCGCGAAGGACGAGCGATGCCCGGATGGACGTCTTGGATTCCTGCGCTCACAGCTTCTCCGGTCTTCACGAGTCCCGCGTCAAACAGCGTCCCAGCCGTCCCGGCGACGCTAATCGGGGTCGAGTGTCCTGTCAAGTCGCGACAACTACCGCGCTGACGGCGCCATTGCAGACGAGTAGTGCGCAACTGCGGCAGTAGGCTGCGCGGGTGAGCGATCTCGCGCGCGAGCACTGCCGCGAGTATCCGCCCGGGACGCCGACGCTTGGCGAGGACGAGGCGGCGGAGCTGCACCGGCAGGTGCCGGGGTGGGACCGCGAGGGCGTTCGCGCGCTCCGGCGCGAGTTCTCTTTCGACGACTTCAACGCGGCATTTGGCCTCGTGGCGCGAGTCGCGCTGCTGTGTGAGGCGGAGAGTCACCACCCGGAGATCGAGCTTGCGTGGGGTCGCGCGGCGTTCCGGACCTGGACCCACACCGCCCGCGGGCTGAGCCGCAACGACTTCATCCTGGCAGCGAAGATCGACTTACTCGCGCCCGCCTGAGCCGTCCGAGCGCGGGCGGCCCGGCACCTCCGCGACGAGCACGAGCGGTGTGACGGGAGACGGCTCTCCCTGGCCGTCGAGCGACGCGTGGCGTCCCACGATCACGAATCCCGCTTGCTCGACCATCCGAGCCAGCTCATCCTGGCCGTAGACGCGCAGCTCATACCCGCGCGGCGTATCGCGTCGACCGCCGTCCTCGAGCCGCTGCTCCTCGTACATGACGCGGCGTGCGCGGTCGAAGCGGCGACTGAAGCACAGCGTGCCGCCGCCGGCGAGGGGCCGCTCATCGCGGTCGGGCAAGCCGACGCCTAGCGCGTCGCGGTGCAGCGTCTGGATCACGAGCCGGCCGCCCGGTGCAAGCACGCGCCGAAACTCGTCGAGCGCCGTGCGGTCACCGCCGTCTCCGAGATATCCCACGGAAGTGCCGAGCCACAGCACCGCTTGGAAGGCGTGGCTCGCCAGCGGCAATTTCGTGTATGAGCCGCGCACGAAACGCGGCCACTTCGCGCCCCCCGCCGCCCGCTGCGCCGCGGCGAGCAGCGGGCGCGAGCGGTCGAGCCCGACGACGCGAAAGCCGGCGTCCGCGAGCGGCAGCGAGTGCCGGCCGTTTCCGCATCCCGCGTCAAGGATCAGTGCCCCCGGACGGCACGAAACCAGGCGCTCGACCTCACGCGCCTCCCTCGCCGACGTCGCCCGCGCCTTCTCGACTGCAACGGTAGTCAGGTACCGCGGATCGTCGAAGAAACGTGCGGCGGAGATCATCTTTCGCTCCGGAGGGCCATACCCAGGTTACGCTCTCTCACACGGCGCCGCCAGAGGACTTGCGCCCAGCCAGTTAGCCCAACTGCTTCGGCGTGACGAAGTCCGTGAGCTCCGCGCTGCCCGGCCCGAGTTCCTTCCACGACCCTTCGAAATCGAGCGTCGCGAGCGCCGCGGTTGGGAACTTGCGCTGGAGTGCGTCGAGCCTCTCTCCGCGGGCGGCCAGGCTGACCGCAAGCTGCTCGAGCGCGGGGTTATGGCCGATCAGCAGGACTGACGCGACCTCATCCGGAATCGCCCGCAGGCGTGCGAGCAGGCCCTGCTCGGACGCCTGGTAGAGCTCGCGCTCGATCTCGACGGCGGCCGCCTCGCCGAGCGCAGGACGGATCCGCTCGAGCGTTTCGCGCGTGCGCTGCGCGGACGAGAAGAGCACGAGTGCCGGCGCGAGCGATTGGCGGCGCAGGTATTGCGAGATCACCTTCGCCGCCCGGCGCCCGCGCGGCGCAAGCGGCCGATCGTGGTCTGCGAGCTCAGGGGCATCCCAGCTCGACTTCGCGTGGCGTAGGAGGAGCAGCCGCTTCATCGGCGCCGCGGAGGGTCGACGGGCTAGTGCTTCTTCTTTTTCTTCTTGACGATGCGGAAGCTCTTCACGGCGGGCGTTGGATCGGCCCGCCCGCTCGGGTCGAGCGCCCTCACCGTGAACGTGTGGGTACCCACCTTCAGCTGCGTGTAGGTCTTCGGCGACGTGCACGCGGCGAACGGATTCTGGTCGAGCCTGCACTGGAAGCTCGGTGACCCCTCACCCGTAGTGCCGGTGAAGCTGAAGCTCGCGCGGCGCTTCTTCGACTTGACGTGGAGCGTGGTGATGGCCGTCGTGGGGAGGCGAATGCAGTACGCGTACGCCGTGACCGTCGTCGAGTCCAGAGCACCCGACTCCGCGTCGATGGTCCACCCGTTGCCCTTCATGCGGCTGTAGTACATGAACCCGTTGGTGCCGGCGTCTCCACCACCCGACACCACAGCCGTTCCCGGCGGGCACGTCGCGGTCCTGTCGAGGAGGTGGTCGGGAGCGATCGTGCCGGACTGGCTTGCGGTCGTCAGGACGTAGCGCTCAGGCGTGCAATTGACCGAGGCCTGCGCGGTCGTGGGGAGCGTTCCACCGGAACCGCCGTCGAACTTCGAATTTGAGCCCGTCCGCCAACCGTTGCCGAGCTTCGCGAACGCGAACGTGTAGCCGTAGCTGCCGGTCATGGCGCCGCCTCCCGAGATCGCATTACCGGCGGTGCAGCTGACGACGGCCGGCGTGCTCGGGGTGTTCGTCGTGGGGCTGCCGGTGAAGGTCTGCAGGTGAGGATCGTGGGTGCTGCAATACGCGTAGGCGGTGACGGCGAACGGATGGTTGGGATCGTGCGTGAAGCCGGTGGCGGACCAGCCGTTGCCGGACGCCCCTGTGTCGTTGAGCGGCAGTTGAGCGAGGGTGGCGGGCGTCAGATGGACCCAACCCCCGCCCGATACCACGTGCTTGCCGGGCGGGCAGGGTGCGATCGCGGAGTGAGTCCCGGTAGCGGTCACGGTGTTGCTCGACTCGGTCAACGCGACCGCGCTCGCCGGAACAGCCAGGGCGAGCGCGGACAGCGCGAGTGCGACCGCGCCGAGGCCGGTCCGGATCCGGGTGTGTCGCCCTCCCACGCTCATACGGAGCTGCTCGCTGGCCTCCTGAGCGGACACTAACCGCGGTGGGCCTACGAGTAAAGGCCCACCCGTCGCACGAATCAGAGCGCAGCCAGCGCCTCCTCGATGGGCGTCTCGCCCGAGACGGCCTCGAACGTCTTACGAGCTGTCGCGGGCTCGTGAAGGACGGCCGCGACGAGCGCGGCGACGTCGTCGCGCGGGATCTCGGCACGACCGACGCGCTCGCCGAGCCGGACGCGCCCTGTGCCCTCGTCGTCGGTCAGCCGCCCGGGTCGCACGATCGTGTAGGCGAGACCGCTGTCCACGAGCTCGGCGTCGGCCTTGCCCTTCGCCTGCCGGTAGACGGCGTACGTGTCGTCCCCAGGGGCGTCCGGGTCCGCGCCCATGCTGCTGATCATCACGTACCGCGATGCGCCGCCCGCCTTCGCGGCCGCGATCAGCTTCACCGCACCGCCGTAGTCCATCGTCCACTTGCGTTCGGGTCCGCTGCCGGGTCCTGCGCCGGCGGCGAACACGACTGCGTCGACAGGACCGACGGCCTCGCTGACAGCCTCCTCGGACTCGTTCTCGAGGTCGCAGACCACCGGCTCCGCGCCGGCCGCCTCGACGTCGGCGCTGTGCGCCGGGTTGCGGACGAGCGAGCGCACGCCGTCGCCGCCATCGCTCAGCAGGCGTGCCACGCGCAGCGCGACCTTGCCATGTCCTCCCGCGATGGCGACATTCACGGCAGCGCCGACGTTACAGCGTCGCGCCGAGCGCTCGTTGCCGACCGGCGACTCCGCGCCTTCCGCCGCGATCCACTAGCGGGGAGGAAGCGGCGGCAGGAAGGGCTGTGGCAGGGCCATCGGCCCCGGGATGTTGGCCGTGCCGAACGGCAGCACGAGCGGCCGCCTCGGCCGCTGCTTGAAGTTGAAGTCGCGCCGCAGATCTGCCAGCCCGCGGGCGCGCTCGCGCACCGTCGGGCGCGGGTCCCAGCGGCCGTCCGTACGCGGGTCGAGCCGCTGCCCACGCAGGAAGTCGTCCTCGATGAACCTCAGGTACGAGTCGAAGCTCAGCGTGTGGTGATCGATGTAGCCGCGTCGCGCGTACGGGCTGATCACGAGCCCCGGCACGCGGATCCCGTACTGCTGCCCGCCGACCCTGGGCGGCGCGACGTGGTCGTAGAAGCCTCCCCAGTCGTCCCACGCGAGGAAGATCGCCGTGCTCTTCCAATCGGGGCCCTTCATCAGCGCGTCGATCACGCGGGTCACGTGGTTCTGCCCGGCGCTGACCGTGCCGAACGGATGCTCGCTGTTGTCGCCGCTCGGGATGACCCACGAGACCGCCGGCAGCTTTCCCCAGCGGGCGTCGTCGAAGAGCTGGGCGTCCGGCACGATGTTGCCGAGCTGGCGGTCGTGGTGGACCGTCTGGAAGTCGGGCAGCGGATTCCAGATCTCGGGCGTCGAGACTGCCTGGGGCTGCGGCGGGCAGGTCATCTGGCCCGTCGGGCAGTCGGGTTCCGTGCCGAGCGCGAGGTAGTAGCGCCAGCTCACGTGATGCCGGTACAGCAGGTAAGTGATGTCGGTCCACCCGTAGTCCGGCTTCCTCGGCGAGCCCTGTACGTCGTCGGGATCCGCGGGGGTGAGGATCCCCAGCCCGGCGCCCGTCCCCTGCTGGGCGAGCGGGTTCGAGCTCGTGTTCCCGTCTGAGTCGGGGAAGCCGAGATCGGTCTTGCAGGTCGCCGGCCTCGAGCTGTCCGAGCAGTGGGCCGACCACGCCGAGACCATGAACAGGTGCGACGGCAGGCTCCAGGTGTCCGACGGCTCGAACATGTGGTCCTGCAGCACGAAGTGGCGCGCGTAGGACCAGTAGTTCGGTATGTCGGCGCCCGTCTTGTAGCCCATCACGTCGACGCACGACGGCGCGTGGCCGGCCACCATGCAGGCCGTCTTGTCGGTGTCGAGGTCCTGCGACTGCTCGACGCTGCGGATGAACCCGTCCATCCGCCCGCGGTCGACGTCCATCACCGCACTCTCGTGGTAGTGCGGGCCGCCCGCGTTGGTGTCAGCCGGATCGTGGAACGGGCGCTGGCAGCGGCCGGCGCGCGGATCGGGAACGCACGTCGTGAACCGTCCACGTGAGTCGCGAGACAGGCCGTCAGCGTGCGGGAAGGTGCCGAAGTACTCGTCGAAGGAGCGGTTCTCCTGCATGACGATCACCACGTGGCGGATCTTGTGGATCGGGTCGCGGTGCTGCGACGCGCCCACCGATGCCGGGACCGCGCACGCGGCCACCATCGCGAGCGCGCAGGCGATCAGGCCGGCGCGCGCCCTCTCGGCCCCTGCCAGGGCTCGGCCCACGTGCGGATTCTACGGCCGCTCGGCTCGCGGAAGCGCTAGGCGGCCGCGCCTAGGAGCTCTTCCTGCCGGCGGTATGCGGCAAGCAGTTCGCCGTCGGGCAGGTCGATCGAGCTCCACAGAATCGGCTCGCCCTTCGCCACGTCGCTCGTAAGGCGAGCCGGCTGCCCGCCTTCCGGCTCGAGCAGGCAGATCGGCACCGCGCCTGCAGCGTCGGCGGCGGTTCGCTCCTCGATCTCCCCGCAGACGTGGTCGCCGCCGATCGCGCGGTCGAGCTCCGTTCCCGCGGAGAGGTCCGTCTTGGCGATTGCGATCACCTCGGCGACGGGCCGCTCCAGCGGCGCGAACACCGGCCGGCAGTCGAGCACCACGCTCCCGAGCGCGTACACCGTCTCCAGGTGACAAAGGTGGTACGGGCGGTAGAAGAGGTAGTACGGCCCGTCGCCCATCTTGTAGTAGCTGAGGTACTCGCGCTGGACGGGCACCTCGCAGTGGCCGACTACGAATACCCCGCCGCCCGGCTCTGCGCCGAGTATGTAGTCGACGACGCCCAGGTCCCGAAGCGCGTCGAGGTCGAACGTCTCGAGCACCTCGCTCACGTGTCCGACCCTCGGGCCCGTCATTCCGCGGCGTGCAGGAATGAGGCCCGTCGCGTTTGCGACGAGCGCCATCTCCATGTTCAGCTTCGTGCCGTCGGTGTAGGCAGCGCACATCACCAGGTTCAGCCGGCGTTTGCGCGCCTCCTCGGCGACCGACCTGCTCGTCGCGGAGCGATCGAGGAAGCCCTTGATGTTCCCCGCCATCACGATCTCGAAGCCCCACAACCG
>VAXR01000128.1 GCA_005885165.1 Actinomycetota bacterium | reverse complement strand
AGAACGAGCTCCGCCAGCACTTCCCGGAGCTCGTCTTCGACTCGGTGATCCCCCGGAACGTGCGCATCAGCGAGGCGCCGAGCTTCGGTGTGCCAGTCACGCGCCACGATCCGCGCTGCTCGGGATCGGTCGCATACCTGCGCCTCGCGAAGGAGGTCGCGGCCCGTGGCTGAGCCCGAGCATGCCGGCGGGCGCTTCACTCCGGAGCCGGGTCGAGCGGGCACCGCGCGGGGGATGGGCCGCGGCCTGGCCGCGATCATCTCGTCGCCGCACGCGATCGACTCGGGTCTGCGCGAGATCCCGGTCGACCTGATCGGCCCCAACCCGACCCAGCCGCGGCGGATCTTCGACGACGATGCGCTGTCGGCGCTGGCCGAATCGATACGCGCGCGTGGGGTGCTGCAGCCGATCGTCGTGCGCCCGCTCGCCGGGGGCCGCTACGAGCTGGTGGCGGGCGAGCGCCGGGTCAGGGCGGCCCGCGCGGCCGGGCTCGAGCTGATCCCCGCCATCGTGCGCGAGACGCCCGAGGCCGAGCGGCTCGAGCTCGCGCTGATCGAGAACATGGCGCGCGCCGACCTCAACCCGATCGAGGAGGCCCGCGCGTGCGCGACGCTCGTGGACGACCTGGGGCTGACCAAGGAGGAGGTCGCGCGCCGGGTGGGGCGGAGCCGGGTGGCGGTGGCGAACCTGATCCGGATCCTCGAGCTGCCCGACGACGTGGTCGGGATGCTGGAGGCCGGTGAGCTCTCGGCCGGGCACGGTCGCGCGCTGCTCCTGTGCAAGGACCACTCGCGCCGGCTGGCGCTCGCGCGCGATGCTCGCGACCGCGGCTGGTCCGTGCGCGAGACGGAGCGGCGCGCGCGCGGAGGCGAGCCCGAGCGGACGGAGCCGCGACGCGAGGTCGTCATCCCCCCCGATCTGGCAGACGCCATTGGAGCCGCCGAGGACACCCTCACCGCGGCGCTCGGATACGAGGTCGAGGTTCGGCCGCTGGGCGACAGATTCCGGGTCGAGCTCGACATCGACCACCCGCGCGAGGCCGTCGAGCTGGCCGAACGAATCCTTCGCCGAGCGTCCGTCTGAGCCAGTCGAAGGGCCCATTGGCCGGCGCTAGAATCGCGGGCCGCCCGGGCGATTAGCTCAGTCGGTTAGAGCGCTTCTCTGATAAGGAAGAGGTCCCAGGTTCGAGTCCTGGATCGCCCATCGCTGCTATCGGCTCTGCAGGGCTGCTCACGGGGTCGAGTAGTCGCTGATCGAGTGGCGCGCGGGGGGCGTATGCGAGCGAATTGGAACCTCCTCGGTGTCGAGACCCGGCCCGACGCCCCGCCTCCCGCCGCGGCTACGGAATGCCCGAGCGGACCTCGCAGCTCGACCCGCTGTCGAGGCCCGAGCCACCGTTGCAGCGGTCCGTGCCGGACCCTCCGTTCAGGCGGTCGCGGCCCGAGCCACCGTTGAGAGTGTCACTCCCGCTGTCGCCGGACAGTCGGTCGGCGCCGCTGTTCCCGAATATCCGGTCGTTGCCGGGGCCCCCGCCAAGCGTGTCGTTCCCGGGGCCTCCCACGATCACGTCGTTGCCGCTACCGCCAGTCACGCGGTCGCGTCCCGGGCCGCTACAGATGACGTCCTTGCCGCGGCCTCCGCGGATCCGGTCGTTGCCCCCGAGCCCGACGATCACGTCGTTTCCGGGCGTGCCAGTGAGAACGTCGTTGCCGGCGGTGCCGACGATCGTGGCGGTCTTACCGAGGCACTTCGGCGTCGGGCGTACGGTGATCGTGACGGTGCCGGTGTCGGTCCCAAAGCCGAAGTCGTCGAAGCTGCCGACTTGGAAGGAGTCCGTGCCGACGAAGCCGGCGTTAGGGGTGTAGACGAATGGGTCGCCGGCGAACTCCTGCTTGAGGGTGCCATGGCTTGGGTTCGTCGCGTGGTAGTCCCTGACGTTCGACCGCTCGTAGGCGGGGCCGGTGTCGCTGCAGGCACGGGCTTGTTGACCGTCGTCGTGGCCGAGGCGTCCGGGCATGTGGGCCGGCCATCGGGCGCCCAATCGGGGTTGCCGTCGAACATCCCAGCGACATTGCTCAAGTCGATGGGAATGCCCGACCCACCGGAGTCCGTCATGTAGATCTCGCCGTTGCTCCCGAAATCCTCGGTGTACGCGATCTTCGTTCCGTCCGGCGACCAGGTGCAGTTGTAGTCGCCCTTACCGCTGTCCGCGATGATGGTGAACGAGCCAGGCGAGCTCAGAGGCGCAGCTAAGACGGCAGCGGTGGTGCTGTTCCCGGCGGCAGTGCTGGACGTGTAACAGAGCTTCGTCCCGTCGGGGGAGATCGAGGGCTGGAACACATGGGCGCCGCTGATGTGGAGCAGCTCTGTCCCGGCGCTCGAGTTGTCCGCCGGCTGCTGGTAGAGCCTGATGTCGTTGTTGGTGCCATTCGGCGGCTGGGTGATGTCCCCGACCGAGTAATAGAGAGTCTGCGAGTCGGGGCTCCAGGCCGCCTTCCACGCCTTGGGAGCGAGCAGGCCGGTCAGGTTGAGATCGGCGTCGCCGTTCAAGGGGTGGACGATGATGTCGTTACCGCTCTCGTATGCGATGCGTGTGCCGTCGGGCGACCAGGCCGGGCGGTCGTCGGTGATGCCGGGGGAATTCGTGACGCGCTTGGGGGTCGCGCCCGGCGTGGTGAGATCGAGGATGTAGATGTCGTAACCGGTCGCACCGCCCGGACCCTCGGCGAACGCAACCTTCGTGCGGTCAGGCGACCAGGTGGGGTGGCGGTGCTGGTCCGTCAGCCCCGTGGCGAGCGGACCGGTGGTGGACCCGGCACCTGTGCTGCTCGTGACGCTCCGTAGGTAGAGCTGCGTGTTGCCGAAGGCGGGCCCGTCTATGAAGACAATCCGGCCGTTCGTGCCCGAGAGGACCGCGTCTGCCGGAGCCGCAAGAGTCAAGAGGGCGATGAGGGCGAGTCCGATCGCGAGCGGCCTGAGCACGGCGGCGAACGCAAATCCCATGATCGGTTGTCCCGAGACCCGCGCCCGATTGGAGTCCAGGACCTTTAGGTGTCGCGCGTTGGCCATCGCATAAGTGCATCCAAGCCGGGCGAAGCCGTGAACGTGCGTCGTCGCGAGACCGGCGGATACGCGTTACGGCGCATGGACGGCTGTCGTGTACGAGCCCTCGGGACGCCCCTCCCTTTACGTGTCTGAGTGAGCTCCGCGAACCTAACAGTCCTCTTAACGTCGGTCAAGTAACGCCGTTCACCGCACCGGTAACCCGGGCGGTCTACATCCGCGAGGTCAAGAGCGCTGAGCGGCGAGCGCGTTTACGTACGCTCGTAGAGGATCGGTATGGAAGCCTCGTGGAAGCGGCAGAGCGCAGCGTGGCGCAGGAGCACGCCACGTCTAGCGACGCGAACGTCGCTCGCGGACCACCTGGGCCAGGCGGCTGCCGACTGAGGCACTGCCGTCACCGCGAAGGCGCTGTAGATCGCAATCGCCGACCTGGATGCGTGTGATGATGAAGGCCGACATCGTCCCTCCCTTCGACTTGAGCAGAGCGATGCTGCCGGATCCGTCGCTCGGCCGGGGTCAGGGCAAACCCGGAAGGAGCGTCACTTGACGCGACGTCCCTATCTGCAGCTCGCCGTACTCCTCGCGGCCCTGCTCGTGGTCGCCGGCTGCGGAAGCAGCAGCAAGAAGACGAGCAGCACGGGCGGTGCGAGTACCACCGCCCCGAGCACCACCTCGACGCCGCCAGGCGGCGCGGCTGGCGGGCAGAAGGCCGTTGCGGCGTGCAAGTCGAGCATCGACCGCTCGCCTCAGCTCACGTCGAGCGACAAGGCCGAGCTCAAGAAGGTGTGCGCCAAGGCAGCCAGCGGCGACGTCCAGGCCGCGCGCAAGGCGGCCGCGGACGTGTGCGTGAAGGTCGCGGAGCGGGCCATCCCCGCCGGATCCGCGCGCGACCAGGCGGTCGCTGCCTGCAAGAAGACGGCTCAGTAGCCGGCTAGCGCTCGCACGGGTCGAGGATCGGCTTGACGTCGACGATCGGTGTGCCGTCGATCGCCTCGAGGTCGTGCACCCGGATCCGCCTGCCATCGACCGCGACGATCGTCACCCGGTGCAACCCGATCGGATTGGGTCGATCTGGCGACCGGGTGCTGAACACCCCCCGCCTCGGATTGCTCGGATCGCCACGCGGGTGCGCGCTCCGCGCGCAAGGCGGCCGCGGACGTGTGCGTGAAGGTCGCGGAGCGGGCCATCCCCGCCGGATCCGCGCGCGACCAGGCGGTCGCTGCCTGCAAGAAGACGGCTCAGTAGCCGGCTAGCACTCGCACGGGTCGGCGGTGTCGATTTCCGCCTTCCCGGTTTGTCTTAGGTCCGATCATCGACCAAGGAGGACCTATGAAGTACATGCTCTTGATCCACCAGGGCGACACCCCGACGCCGCGTGACCCTGAGGCGTGGGCGCGCCTACCGGGGGACGAGCAGAAGGCCGTCTTCGCCGACTACCAGGCCATCAACGAGAACCCCGGCGTGACGCCCGGCGTCCAGATGGGGCCGCCGGAGACAGCCACCACGGTGCGTGTCGAGGACGGCAACACGCTCACGACGGACGGCCCGTTCGTGGAGATGAAGGAGGCGCTCGGCGGCTATCTCTTCTTCGAAGCGGACGACCTCGACGCTGCGATCGAGCTGGCCGCGCGGATCCCGGCGGCCCGCCTGGGCGGCGCGATCGAGGTGCGCCCGCTCGTGGAGCGGTAGCGATCCTCGAAGAGGCCTTCCGCGAGCAGTGGGGCCGCGTCCTGGCTGCGCTCATCGGCTTCCTCGGCGACTTCGAGCTCGCCGAGGAAGCCACGCAGGAGGCGTTCGCGATCGCGGCAGAGCGCTGGCCCAGGGACGGAACGCCGTCCAATCCCGGTGCCTGGCTCGTGACGACCGCCCGCAACCGAGCCATCAATCGCATTCGCCGCGATCGCGTGCTGGCCGAGAAGACGCGCCTGCTCGAGGTGCCGGAGGCAACGGAGGACGAGGTGGATGAGCTCACCTTCCCCGACGAGCGGCTCGAGCTGATCTTCACCTGCTGCCACCCGGCGCTCGCGATCGACGCGCAGGTGGCGCTCACGCTGCGCACCCTCGGCGGTCTGAGCACGGGTGAGATCGCTCGCGCCTTCCTCGTCCCCGAGGCGACGATGGCCCAGCGGCTGGTGCGGGCCAAGCGCAAGATCAAGGCCGCTGGAATCCCGTTCCGCGTGCCCGCCGACCACTTGCTGCCGGATCGGCTGGCGGCGGTGCTCGCCGTCGTCTACCTGATCTTCAACGAGGGCTACCGCGGCCGCGGGGATCTGGCGGGCGAGGCGATCTGGCTTGGGCGTGCGCTCGCGGAGCTAATGCCCGACGAGCCCGAGGTACTCGGGCTCCTGGCGATGATGATGCTGCACGACTCCCGCCGCGAGGCGCGCTTCCGCGGCGGCGAGCTGGTGCTGCTCGCCGACCAGGACCGCACGCTGTGGGACACGGCGAGGATCGCCGAGGGCCGCGCCGTGCTCGACCGGGCGCTCGCCCTGCGCGGCCGCGGGCCCTACGTCGTCCAGGCGGCGGTCGCCTCACTCCACGCTGAGGAGGAGCGCGACTGGGCGGAGATCGCGGCGCTCTACGGCGAGCTCGAGCGCCTGACCGGCTCTCCGGTCGTCGAGCTGAACCGGGCGATCGCGGTCGCGGAGGACGAGGGTCCGGAGGCCGGGCTCGCGATCGCCGACAACCTCCCGTTGGAGGACTTCCACTACCTCCACTCGACGCGCGGCGAGCTCCTGCGCCGCCTCGGTCGCACCGACGAGGCGCGCGAGGCCTACGGCCGCGCGCTCGAGCTGGCGGGCGACGACGCCGAGCGGCGGCTGCTCGAGCGCAAGCTCGCGGAGCTTCCCCAGGCATGAGTGGGGAGGCGGCTCAGCGCGAGACGGCCGTGCGAAACAGCAGCAAGCAGACCACCGCCACGATCGCGGCGATCAGCGGGATCGCGGCGCCGATCGCGCCGGCGATCGCGAGGACGAAGCCGACCACCGCCACGGCTCCGGCGGTCCCGCCGACCACGACCAGGCGGTAGGCACGCTGCTCGCGCTGGCTGCGTGGCATCCGCGGGCCCCGGGGCGCAAGATCACTCATGCGCCAAGGGTAAACGGAACGCCGGGCGCCAACTTCCACCCCTCAGGCCGAGACCTCGACGGCCCCCGTTACGACCGTGCCCGGGCCGAAGGTCACGTCGCCGCGCACAGTGAAGCGCTCGGCGCGCGCGAGCGAAGGCGGGCCGGCCGGGAACCGGGCCTCGAAGGCGGCCAGCAGCTTGTAGAAGCGCGGGTCGAGGTCGACCACGGGCGGCGACGAGCCCGCGCGCTCGGGCGCCGGCTCGAGCAAGGCGTCGTCCTCGCGAAGGACGTACGCGTCCGAGCGCACCACGAGGAGGTCGTTGGTCGTCTTGACCGGCGCGAACCGCGTCCGGGGGACGCACACCGCGCGCGCGCCCTCGATCGACCCGATCGCAGCCCCCATCGCGCTCTCGAGCTGGAGCACCTCCGGCGACGAGGGGTCAGCGGGGTCGACGTTCTTGCGGTTGACGATCAGCGGCAGCGGGGGAGGGCCGCGGTCGGCGAGTGTCGGCAGGTGGATCCAGAGGCTGTTGGTGTTGTAGTAGCGCCAGCGCCGGAAGTCCCGGAACGACTCGTCGCCGTCCGGGACCTGCGCGATCTCGCGGAGGACGATGCGGCCGTCCTTCACGGCGATGTGGCCACCCTTTCGCTCGGCCTCCGTTCCCTCTGCCATCTCCATCACAAAAGGCAGCCGCTCGCTCACCATCAGGGCCAGAACGCGCGGCTCGAACACGGCGCCCAGGTTGTCGATGTTCGAGACGAACGCGTACTCGTAACCGCGCTCCCGCAGCGCATCCAGCATCCCGGAATCGATCAACGAGGGGTAGAGGTCGCCGTGCCCCGGCGGACACCACTCGAGTTCCGGATCCTGCGGCCACTCGATCGGCTGCAGGTCCTCCGCGCGCAGCTTCGGCTCCCGGCTCTGGAGAAGGTCGAGCGGCACGTCGGCCTCGAGGTCCGGGTAGCGCTCGAGCGCTTCGAGCGTGGCGCGCCTCGTTGCGAACGAGTTCATGAGGATCAGCGGCAGCCGCGCTTCGTGGCGGCGCCGCAGCGCGAGCACCTGCCGCACGATCACGTCGAGGAAGCTGTGCTCCGGCTTCACCTCGATCAGCGACTTCGGGCCCGACAGCCCCATGCTCGTTCCGAGTCCGCCGTTCAGCTTGACGATCGCGGCGCTGTCGATCGCCGCATCCGGTATCTCGCCCGCGAGCTCGCCGAGCGCGGGTACGTCCGGCACCGGCTCGAGCTGGTCCCCGGGAAGCTCGCCCCCGGAGCCGGCGATCAGCTGCTCGTAGCGGTGGCGAAATGCCGCACGGGCGGCATCGGAGACCCCCGCCGCACGCATCTTCTCCTCGGCGGCAGCGAGCCCTGGTGGAGCGGTAGCGCGGGCCACGACCTCAGGCTAGTATCGCCACGGCCCGTGACCGACCGCGACGCGCCCCCCGAGCTGGAGAAGGCGATCGAGCGCTACAACGACGCCTGGAACGCCCATGACCTGGACGCGATCATGGAGATGCACGCGCCGGACATGGTCTTCGAGAACCACACCGCCGGCGAGTCGGCGCAGGGCGAAGAGGTCCGCGATCACATCGGAGCGATCTTCGAGAGCTGGCCCGACATCCGCTTCGAGGGAAGGCGGACGTACATCCGCGACGGCCTCGTCGTCCAGGAGTGGACGGCGACGGCGACCCACACCCGCCCGATGCGCCGCGGCGACATCGTCGCCGAGCCGAGCGGCCGCCGGATCGAGTGGAAGGGCCTCGACGTGATCCCGTTCGACGACGGGCTGATCAAGCGCAAGACGGTGTACTCGGATTCGGTTTCGATCCTGCGGCAGGTCGGGCTTCTGGATTGACGGCCGGGCGCGGCGGAGCTCGCGGCCTGATTGAGTTCCGCGCGGCGAAGCCCGATGGGCGCCGGCACGATCAGCCTCCTCACGATCCCGCTGTTCTCTGCGGCGATCGGCTACGTCACGAACTGGAGCGGCGTGTGGATGCTCTTCGAGCCGCTCCGGTTCAGGGGCTTTCGGCTGCCGGGGCTCGCGCGTCTGGCTCAGCTGCTCCCGCGCCGCATCCAGCAGATCCCGGGCGTGATGGTCGGGGGCTTGGGCTGGCAGGGGATCATCCCGTCGCGGGCGGCGAAGATGGGCTCGATCGCGGTCGACAAGGGGATCGCGAAGCTCGGGCGAGTCGGCGACTACTACGAGACGCTCGACCCGGAGGGCGTCGCCGACCACATCGTCAACTCGTCGCGCGGCGAGCTGCGCGAGCTCGTGGACGCGGTGATGGAGCGCGAGCACCCCGCGCTCTGGCACGACCTGACGCCGGAGATGCGCGAGGCGGTGCACCAGCGCGTCGAGCGCCAGTACCCGGAGCTCGTCAGGGAGATCACCCGCCTGATCGGCCAGAACATCGATCAGCTGCTCGACATCAAGCTGATGGTGATCCGGCGCCTCGAGCAGCACCCCGAGCTGGCGAACCGCATCTTCAAGTCCGTCGGCGACCGCGAGCTGCGGCTGATCATCAACTTCGGCGCCATCTTCGGGTTCGCGCTCGGGATCCCGGTTGCCGTGCTCACCGCCGTGACGGGGTCGCCGTGGATCCTGCTCATCTGCGGCCCGATCGTGGGCTGGGTGACCAACTGGCTCGCGATCCTCATGATCTTCGAGCCGGTCGAGCGGCGGCACGTCGGGCCGGTGCTGGTGCAGGGCCTCTTCCTGCGCAGGCAGAACGAGGTCGCCGACGTCTACGCCGACGTGATCGCGGGGGACATCATCACGCTCTCGAACATGGGCAACGAGCTGCTGCACGGCGCGCGCGCCGACCGGACGCGCCAGCTGCTCGCCTCGGCGCTCCGGCCCGCGATCGACCGCGCGGTGGGCGGAGCGCGCCCGCTCGTACGCCTCGCGGTTGGCCCGCGGGAGTACGATGCGATTCGCGAGTCGGTCGCGGCGGAGGGGGTGGAGCGAACGATGACACCGCTCACCGATCCCGAGTTCAATCGAAGGAAGGGCGCCGCCGTGAGAAAGTTGCTCGCGGACCGCATGCGCAAGATGCCGGCGCCCGATTTCTCCGAGATGCTGCGCTCGGCAATGCGGCAGGACGAATGGCTCCTGCTGCTCCACGGCGCCGTGCTCGGCATCTTCGGCGGGGCGGCTCACCTGGTGCTGTTCGCGTGACCGCATGACGGACGCGGACGCACAGCCGAACGGGAACCGCGACCGCGCGGCGGGCGAGCGGCCGGTCGATCGCGAGCCCGGGCCCAGCGTGCTCCGGGCGGCGCCGGTGCTGATGCGACTCGCCGCCGGGGCATGGTGGCGCGCCTCCGGCTGGACGTTGCAGACCTCGCTTCGTACGGGGATCAGGCTCATGCGGGGCGCGGCGAGGGGAGAGTCGCCCGCCGCGATCGTGCAGGACGCCGAGGCCGAGCTCCGCCGCTTCCTGCGCGACATGCTGGGGATCGACGAGCCTGCGACGAACGGCGCCGCGCCCCGGCCGACGCGCCCGGAGCCGAGCGGAAGGCGAAGCGCCGACGACGACCAGACGCCGGCGTCCCTGCGCGAGCAGGGCGCCGAGCTTCTGCGCCGCTCGGCCGAGATCGACTACGACGACGACGGCCATCCCGCGTACGCGCGGATCCTGACGGAACTGGCCCCCGACGAGGCTCGGATCCTGAGGTTGCTCGTGCTCGACGGCCCGCAGCCGGCGGTCGACGTCCGGACGGGCGGCCCGCTGGGCGTGCTGCACTCGGACCTCGTGGCGCCCGGCCTCACGATGATCGCCGCGCAGGCGGGATGCCGCAGGGATGACCGCGTGCACGCCTACCTCAACAACCTCTACCGCCTCGGGCTGATCTGGTTCTCGCGCGAGGCGCTCCCCGACGTGCAGCGCTATCAGGTGCTGGAGGCCCAGCCCGACGTGTCCGAGGCCATGGACCGCGCAGGCCGCGGCCGCACTGTGCGCCGCAGCATCCACCTAACCGCTTTCGGCGAGGACTTCTGCAAGGCGTGTCTCCCGCTCGAGACAGGGGAGATCGACGCCCTGCCGCGGCCCGCGCCGGAGCAGGAAGGAGATCTCGTAGCAGACGACACGAGCCCCGAATGACGGTCTCCGCCCCGTCTCCTATGCTTCCCG
>VAXR01000123.1 GCA_005885165.1 Actinomycetota bacterium | reverse complement strand
GGCTTGTGGAGATCGTCGGGCACCGAGCCGCCGAGCGACGACAGCTCAGCGCGCGACCCCAAGCAGCGCTCGTGCCCGCCGGAGCACCGCCACACCGGCAGCGGCGTGCCCCAGTAGCGCTCGCGCGACAGCGCCCAGTCGACGTTCCCCGCCAGCCAGTCCCCGAAGCGCCCGTGCTTGATGTGCGCGGGATGCCAGGCGATCTCCTCGTTGGCGGCCAGCATCGCGTCGCGCACGGCTGTCGTCTGCACGTACCAGCTCTGCTTCGCGTAATACAAGAGCGGCGTGCCGCACCGCCAGCAGTGCGGGTAGGCGTGCTCGTAGGTCTCGGAGCGAAACAGCCGCCCGGACTCCCGCAGCGCCTCCACGATGTCCGGATCCGCGTCCTTCACGAACCGGCCGGCGAAGGGACCCATCCGCTCGTCGAACGTCCCGTCCTCGCGCACGGGGTTCTGGACCTTCAGCCCGAACCGCTCACCGAGCCGGAAGTCGTCCTCGCCGAACGCCACCGCCGTGTGGACCACGCCGGTCCCCTCCTCGGTCGTCACGAAGTCGGCCGGCAGCACCGTGTGGCCCCGCTCGCCGTAGTCGGCGATGAACGAGAACGGCGGCTCGTACTCGATGCCGACCAGCTCCGACCCCGGCATCCGCGCCTCCACCTCCACGCCCTCGCCGAGCACGCGCTCGACAAGCGCCTCGGCCAGGATCAGCGCCTCGTCTCCTACACGCGCGCGTACGTATGAGATGTCCGGGTGGACGGCGAGCGCGGCGTTCGACAGAAGAGTCCACGGTGTGGTGGTCCAGCCGAGGAACGAAACGCCGTCCTCGCCGCGCACCGGGAACCGCACGTACACCGAGGGATCCACCACGTCGCGGTAGCCCTGCGCCACCTCGTGCGAGGACAGCGCCGTGCCGTCGCGCGGGCAGTAGGGGACGACCTTGTCGCTCTCGTACAACAGCCCGCGCCGCCACACCTCCCGCAGCGACCACCAAACAGACTCGATGTAGTCGTTCGACAAAGTGACGTACGCGTCGTCGGTGTCGATCCAGAAGCCGATCCGCTCGGTCAGGCGGTTCCACTCGTCGATGTAGGCGAAGACGGACTCGCGGCAGCGCGCATTGAACTCGGCCACGCCATAGCGCTCGATGTCCGCCTTCGACGCGATCCCGAGCGCGCGCTCGATCTCGAGCTCCACCGGAAGCCCGTGGCAGTCCCAGCCGGCCTTGCGATGGACCACGTGCCCGCGCATCGTCTTGTAGCGCGGGAAGACGTCCTTGAAGACGCGCGACAGGACGTGGTGGGATCCGGGCCGCCCGTTGGCCGTCGGCGGCCCCTCGTAGAAGACGAACCGCGGCGAGCCCTTCCGCCGGCGGACCGACTCGTGGAAGACGTCGCGCTCGCGCCAGCGCTCCAGCACCTGCTCCTCCAGGGCGGGGAACGTCTGAGCGGGGTCGACGTCGCGGTAGGGGCTCACGGGAGCCCCGATTCTATGAGCGAAAGCGGGCTCCTAAAGGGCGCGAATTGCGGCGGCTAAGCGCCGGAGCCGGCGCGCGAGCTCATCGCGGCGATGCGGCCGAAAGCCGGGCCGTCGACCATCGCCTTGAGGTTGCGAACGGCCTCGCTCGGCGCGGACCCGAGCGTCGGGATGTTGTGCGTGCCGCTGACCGGCATCGACCCGCGGTACTCGAAGAGCGGCGCAGCCGAGCCCATCTGGCGGACGGCGTAGACAAGCCGGCCGACGACGTCGAGCGTCGCGCCCGTGCCGCACAGGACCAGCGCGCTCGGGTCGAGCGCCCGCATGGCGCGCGCCATGCGCTCCTGGGCGAGGCCCACTGACAACAGAAGCACGCGGAAGCCGGCACGCCGGAGCCCGAGCTCGAGCGCCTGCACCTGGATCGCCTCGATGCCGAGGCCCGGGCTCGAGTCGAACAGCAGCACGCCCTCGGAGCGCGTGGCGGCCGGAGCGACCCGGCGCGCACTGTGAAGCCAGCCCGTCGCCCAGCGGCAGGCCAGCTCGTATTCGGCCTCGCGCCCCTCGCGGCTCTCGGCCAGCTCGAGCGCGGGCATCAGCAGCTCCTCGACGCTTCGCTCGATCGAGCGGAGCGCCAGGCTCTCCTCCATCAGCCGGTCGGCGAGCGCCTCGTCGAAGCGGTCGAAGGCCTCCAGAATTCGTGAAGCGGACCCGACGCCCTCCCCGCGCTGGCGCGCGACCTGGATCGCGGACGAGATGTTGTGCGTCTCGAGCAGCGCGCGGCGAAGCGCCTCGAGCTCGCCCAGCTCGTACTGCCGGTGGCCGCCCGCCGTACGGCGGGGGGACGGATAGCCGAAGCGTCGTTCCCAGCTTCGGAGGGTGTTCGGGCTGACGCCGAGAAGCTCGGCCGCCGCGTTAGTTCGAATCCCGCTCAATTTGAAGTCTCCCTGGAGGATCTTCGGCACGAATGTGCCGAATCTTTACGCCACGGGGTCGGTTCGCCGCCACAGCCTGCGCAAACCCACGGGCTGTGAACGAGATTTGTGACAGGTTTGCTCCGCTCTGCGCAACATCTGAACGCGATCTTGCACCCGCGGCGGTTGCGCCCCGCGCGGCGGCCCCCAACTAGGCTGTAGCCGCACGGATGCCCGAGCGCTACGACACACTCGTGGTCGGCGCCGGCTACGCCGGATCGATCATGGCCGAGCGGCTGGCCAGCTGCTGCGGCCAGTCGGTGCTGGTCATCGACCGCCGCGACCACATCGCCGGCAACGCCTACGACTACGTCGACGACCACGGCGTGACCGTCCACGCGTACGGGCCCCACATCTTCCACACCAACGCCGAGCGGGTGGTCGAGTACCTCTCGCGCTTCACCGACTGGCGGCCCTACGAGCACCGCGTGCTGGCGAACGTCGACGGGCAGCTGCTCCCGATCCCTATCAACCGCACCACGGTCAACCAGCTCTACGGGCTCGACCTCGAGACCGATGACGACGTCGACGCCTTCTACAACGAGCGCGCGGAGCCGATCGACCTGGTGAAGACGAGCGAGGACGCAGTGGTGGCGCGCGTCGGCCGCGACCTCTACGAGCGCTTCTTCCGCGGCTACACCCGCAAGCAGTGGGAGCGCGATCCGTCCGAGCTCCACGCGTCGGTCTGCGCGCGCATCCCGCTCAGGACGAACACGGACGATCGCTACTTCACGGACTGGCACCAGGCGATGCCGGCTGACGGCTACACGACGATGTTCCGCCGGATCCTCGACCACCCGAACATCGAGGTGAGCCTGGGCGTCGACTTCTTCGAGGTCCGCGACGAGATCGACTACGGGCACCTCGTGTACACGGGCCCGGTCGACCGCTACTTCGACTACCGCTTCGGGGCGCTGCCGTACCGAAGCCTCGAGTGGGATCTCGTGAACGAGCCGACTCCCGACGGCGGCCTCTCACAGCCGACCGGCTCGATCAACTTCCCGTCCGAGCACGTGCCGCACACGCGTAAGACCGAGTTCCGCCACCTCACCGGCCAGTCGCCGCACGGTTCCTCGACGATCGCCGTCGAGTACCCGCGCTCGGAGGGCGATCCCTACTACCCGATCCCGCGCGACGACACCCGCGCGCTGTACAAGCAGTACGAGCAGCTGGCAGCAGAGCTTCCGAACGTCACGTTCGTCGGGCGCCTCGCGCGCTACCAGTACCTGAACATGGACCAGGTCGTGGCCCAGGCACTCGCGACGTTCGACCGGCTGGTCGAGTCCGAGCGGGTGGAGCTCGCCGGGCCGGTCGCCTAGGCCCGGGCGGTCTCGATAACGAGGAGTGCGGCGGGCGGGCTCGCGCAGCCGCCGATGCGCGCCGCGATCGCGCCGGCCGGCAATCGCGACGACGCCGCCTCGACGGGCATCGTCACGGTCTGCCTGGAGCCCGACGCCGCGCGGACCACGTGCCGGGCGAGGTCGCCCACCCCGTCCGGGCTGGTGACCACCGACAGGAGCGGCCGTCCGTAGAGGCCCTCCGGGATCCGGAAGAAGCCCTCCGCGGCCTCGCTGGCCGCGCTGATGCGGAGATCCGAGGTCACGACCAGGAAGACCGCGCCCTCCGAGTCGAGCGTCGTCTTCGAGCAAGTGAGAATCACCCCGAGCCCGCATTCGCCGCAGACCCGCCGGCGCATCGGCCGCTCCCCCTTACCTTGCGAGGGGTCGAACAGCGAACCGCAATGCGTGCAGAAGTAGGTGGGATCGTCCCGCTCCGCTGCACGTCCTGGCGCGGAGTCGGCGGTCAGCCGGGCCAGATTCGTCATCCTTGCTCCTCTCAGGGGAGTCCATTCCCCGCAAGTCGATGAGAACACGGCGCCGCGTCGGGCGCGCGGGAGCACAGGAATTGCAGCAACTCCCGGGCGGGAAACGGAACAGATCGGGCGCTTTCGCCATCGCCCTTGCAGCGGTGGTTGCGGCTGCCAGCGCGGCCGGATGCGGCAGCGAGCCGTCGAAGACCGTGCCCGCGGCCTGCCTGCAGGGCTCCGGCGCGCTGGAATCGGCTCTCGCGGCAGCTCCCGGGGCGGTGCGAATCGGCGGCCGGCGGCCGTCCCAGTGCTTCGCGCACGCGAGCAGCCAGGGCGACGTCGAGAACATCGGCTCGATCTTCGTGGAGGCGGCGGAGCACCTCGCCTCCGACGCCCGCGCCCGCCCGCACGGGCCGGCGCTCCTGCGGCTCGGCTTCCTGATCGGCGCGGCGCACCGCGGCGGCGATAGCGCGCAGGGCATCTACTCGGAGCTCCTGCGCAGGCTGGACTCGGTGGCGGCGGGGATCGGCACCTCCTCGCCCGCCTACCGCCGCGGCCGCGCGGCGGGCAGGGACCACGGCTAGGTTTGACTGCCGCTCCCTCGTACCTACCGGCCGCTAGGCACGCACGATGGACGCTCGCTCTTCTCGGGGCGAACGCACCGTGACAGCACTGCACGGGCGTGACGGGAACGTAACTTCCACCCTCCCTTCGTCGCCCCTCCGGAACCGGAGGTCGTGTGCGCGCGCATGAGCGGGATGCGGAGCGCAAGTGGTGCTCAGGCGCGCGACCCCACGACCGGGAGTCGGCCGTCCGGGAACCGGCGGTAGCAGTCGATCAGGGGCCCCGCCAGGCGGAGCACCGCCGGTCATCTAGATTTCAAGGCAGACCACCAAAGGAGGCACGCGCGAGTGGCTGAAGAGCTCTGGGGCGGGGAGACTAAGAAGGCCGTGGAGAACTTCCGGATCTCGGGCGAGCCGATCCCGCCGCTGCGCGGGTGAACGGGGAGCTGGGGCTCCTCGAGGAGGACGTGGCCGAGCGGATCGCCACGGCCGCCGACGAGGTCGCCGAGGGCAAGCACGACGACCAGTTCCCGATCGACGTCTTCCAGACTGGCTCGGGCACCTCCTCGAACATGAACGCGAACGAGGTGATCGCGAATCTCGCGGGCGAGGGTGTCCATCCGAACGACCACGTGAACATGGGTCAGTCGACCAACGACGTGTTCCCGTCGGCGATCCACCTGGCCGCGCTGTCGGAGGCCACCGACAGCCTGCTGCCCGCGCTCGAGCGGTTGGCGAGCGCGCTGTCCGCCAAGGCCGACGAGTTCGCCGACCTCGTCAAGGCCGGTCGCACGCACCTCATGGACGCCGTGCCCGTCACGCTCGGCCAGGAGTTCGCGGGCTACGCGACACAGGTGCGGCTCGGCGCCGAGCGCGTGGCCGACGCGCTGCCGCGCGTGGCGCAGATCCCGCTCGGTGGGACCGCGGCCGGCACCGGGCTCAACACACACCCCGAGTTCGCCGCGCGGGTGCGCGCGCGCCTGAGCGAGGCGACCGGGCTGGAGATCGAGCCGCCCGCGGACCCGTTCGAGGCCCAGGCCGCCCGCGACGCGCTGGTCGAGCTCTCCGGCGCGCTCAAGGTGGTGGCGGTCTCGCTGACGAAGATCGCGAACGACATCGCGCTGATGGGATCGGGGCCGCGAACGGGGCTCGGCGAGCTTTCGCTTCCGGAGCTCCAGAAGGGCTCGTCGATCATGCCGGGCAAGGTCAACCCCGTGGCGTGCGAGATCGTCCTGCAGGTCGCCGCCCAGGTGATCGGGGACGACGTGGCCATCACCATCGCCGGCTCCCAGGGCAACTTCGAGCTGAACGTCCGGATGCCGATCATCGCGCGCAACGTCCTCGAGCAGATCAAGCTCCTCTCGTACGCGTCGCTCGCGTTCGCCGAGCGCTGCGTCGAGGGGATCGAGGCGAACGTCGAGGTCCTGCAGCGAAACGCCGAGTCCACGCCCGCGATCGCCACGGCGCTCAACCCCTACATCGGCTACGACAAGGCGACCGAGATCGTGCGCGAGGCGGTGGCGTCGAAGCGAACGATCCGCGAGGTGGCGCTCGAGAAGGGCGTCGACGAGGAGACGCTCGACAAGGCGCTCGACCTCAAGGCGATGACGCGCGGGGTGAAGCCGGCGCCGACCGGCTAGCGACCCGCCGCGCTCGACGGCGCGGCCCTACTAGAGCTTGAGGCGGCCGATCTTTGCGGTCGCCGTCGCCGACCCGCTCGGGTTCTTGCCGGTGAGGGTGAACGAAGCCGACTCCTTCGCGCCCGCTTTCAGCGAATCGAGCGCGGCACCGGGAACCTTCACCGTGAACGCCACCGGCACGTTTGCGCGTGCGGCCGCGCTGAGGGCGTGGATCGTGAAGGTCTTGCCAGGCCCGGTCGCCTTGCCCTTCTTCCGCTTGATCTTGCCGGTGAGCTTCAGCGAAGCGGCCTCGTCGCAGCGCGCCGTAAGGGACAGCGTTCCCACCGTCTTGTGCTTGGCGAGGTGAACCTTGCTGCCGTTCGACTTCAGTGTGCAGTGAGGCTTCCTGATCGCCTCGAGCGCGCCGATGTCGCATATGCCGGCCTGAGGCCGCGCGACCCCCCGCTGGTCGGTTGCGGGACAGCCGTTGTTGGTGCCGCCGTTAATTGCGGGGCTGCCGACGAGCAGCGCCATCGTCTGCGTCGGCCCGCCGTTGGAGGCCAGCAGGCCGAGCTTCGGGTCGGCGTTCAGGTCGCCCGGCCCGGTGAACCCGCAGGTCGTGCCCTGCTCGTCGTTGTGTCCCTGGCTGACGATCTCCGGCGGGACGTAGGAGCAGTTGATGCCGCTTGACGCCGTGTTCCCCGACACGATTGTGTTCTTGAATGCGACGTCGTTGAACGGGCTGTCGAGGAGGCGGACACCGCCCCCGTTTCCCGTGGCGGCGCCGGCCTGATTGCCGCGGATCGTGTCGTTGAGGAAGCGGGCCGTGGCTCCCGCGGAGCTATTCGCATCGAGCAGGATCGCGCCGCCGTCTCCACTCGCGATGTTGTTGGCGAGCGTCGTATTGGTGAGGAAGGTGCTTGTGTCGCGGTCCATCTTGATCGCGCCGCCGTTGCCGGCATCCGCGTGGTTGCCGTTGAACGTGCTGTTGGTCGCCGTAAGCGTGGTCAGCGTGTCCGAGTTCATCTGAATGGCCCCGCCGTCGCCAGCCGAGGTGTAGTTGCCGCTGAAGGTGCTGCGGTTGATGGTGAGCGTGCCGGGATGATTCAGGTGGATCGCACCGCCTCGCCCCGATGACGTGTGATTCCCGCTGAAGGTGCTGTCCGTGACCGTCATCGAGCCCGGATTGCTCAGGAAGACGGCGCCGCCGGCGCCGCTGCTGGTGCTGTTGTTGGTGATGGTGCTCTTCGTGACCGTCACGTTCGCCGGGGCCCCGATGAAGATCGCACCGCCGTCGCCACCGCCGCCGTTGTTGGTGATGGTGCTGTTCGTAACCGTCAGGTTTCCCGGGCCCCCCATGAAGATGGCACCGGCATCTCCAGCTGCTGCGGCGCTGTCCTTCACTGTGCTGTTCACGATGGCCACGGTGTTGTGGTCCAACGCGTCGATGGCGCCGCCATCGCTCGCGCTCTTGCCGTCCGACAGCGTGAGATGCCTCAGTGTCAGCCCCGTATGCGAATTCATCACGAAGATCCGCGTGACGCTCGCCCCGCTGATCGTCGGCGTGCCCGATCCGGTGGAGGCGATCGTTACGCCGCCGTGGGAGGTGAGCTGAGTGACTGTCAACGGGCTGGCGAGCATGATCGTGAACGATCCGGGCACGAGAATGGTGTCGCCGGCGTTGGCCATCGCGAGCCTGTCGCGGAGCGTCCCGCCTCCCGTGTCCGCGTTGTTCGTCACGGTGAGGGTGCCGGCCTGGGCTGACGGCGCCGCCATCGCGCCGATGACGGCGAGGACAGCTATAGCCGTAACGCGTGCGACGAAGTGCGGCCGAAGCCCCCGCTCGGGCCAGAGCATCATGCGCCTAGGACCCTAACCAAAAAGCGCACCGAGAGCAAGCCGGGCGGGCCGGACACCGCGTCCGGCCCGCCCGCGTAGGCCGGGATCAGCCGCCGGCGCCGATCTGCTGGAGCATGCCCGCCATGTCGAAGTAGTGGTGGGCCTCCTTGATCTTGTCCCCCTCGATGTCGAACACCTGCGCGGCCTTCACGGTCACGTGGCGGTTCGACGGCGGCAGCTCGCCCTCGGGCGTCTGCAGCGGACCCGCCTGAGTTCCTTCCCACGTGATCTCGAGCGTCGCGGTGCCGTCGGCCGCGATGGCGCGCTCGATCGTCCCGTGAGCATCGGGAAAGGTCTCTCTCCAACCGCGGTTGATCTCGAGAATCCCGTCCACGCCCTCGACGTGCCTCTGAGTCCCAGGCTCGTCGTAGACGCAGTCCTCGCTCATCGTGGCCCCGAAGCGGTCCCAGTCGGCCGCGTTGAAGGCCTCAACGTTCTCGCGAGCAACATCGATCGTCCCCATGGTGCCTCCTTTGATCGGACCGGCACCTCCGCGCTCCGCGGACCCTAAGCGCTATTTGCGAGCGCTGTCAAGGCTGGCGCGTGGCCGAGGTGGACAGCCCCAGGGCGAGCCGCGATGATCGCGCGATGCACATACCTGAACCCATCCCCAGCCAGATCCACGACGAGCAGTTCGCCGGCGTCAGCTACCACATCCGCGGGGAGCTCGTGCCCGAGCTCCAGGTCGACCTCGGCGACGTCGGCGTCATGCACGAGCACCACGTGCTCCTCTGGAAGGAGACGAGCGTCAACATCGAGCTGAGGAAGCTGAAGGGCGCCGTGAAGCGGAAGATCGCCGGCCTCGACTTCTTCGTCACCCGCGCGCTCGGCCCCGGCCGGGTTGCCTTCTCGCGGGACTCGGTCGGCCAATGCATCCCCCTGCACTTGAGCCAGGGGCAGGAGCTGCACGTCCGCGAGCACCAGTTCATCGCCGCGACCGACAACCTCGACTACACGTTCGAGCGCGTGAAGGGCGTCCGCAACATGCTGGTCGGCGGCTCCGGGTTCTTCATCGACAAGTTCCGCGCGACGAACGGCGACGCGCTGGTCTGGCTACACGGTCACGGAAACGTGTTCATGGTCAACCTCGAGCCTGGCGAGCAGCTCGACGTCGAGGCGGGCGGCTGGCTCTTCAAGGACCCGACGGTGCAGCTCGAGGCCGTCACCATGGGGCTCAAGACCGGCCTGATGGGCGGCGGCGGCAAGCTCACCTGGAACCGCTTCACCGGACCCGGCCGGCTCGCGATCCAGACGCTGTTCATCGCGCCGCTCGAGACCGGCGTCGGCGGCAAGACGGAGGCCGCCGCCACGGGCGGCGTTGCCGGCGCGCTGATCCGCGGGATCGGGGGCTGACCGGCGGGGCCGCCCCCGCGTCTATTTCGCGGCCGACTCCAGTGCCTGCGCGGCGCTCTTCACGTCGGCGACATCCGTCTGGACTTTCAGCGCGGTCGACTTGACCTGCTGGAGGTTGCCCGCGTTGAGGGCGTCGCGCACGGCTCCGGCGTCGCTCGAGAAGGTGTTCAGCACCGTGATGAGATGGGACTGGGCGGCCTGCGCGCCGCTCGGCGGCTTGAGGCTCGAGAGCTTGGAGTTGAACGTGCGGACGGCGCCCTGGAACTCGTCGACGCCGGCGCTGAACTCCGTCTTGGACTTGGCGTTCTGGAGCTTCGTCCCCGCGTCCGTCGAGGTCTTCTTGAACTGCGCGGCGGCCTTCTTCACGTTGTCCTTGTAGCTGTTGCCGCCGCAACCCGAGGCGACCAGCGAGAGGGCGCACACTGCGACGACAGCCGGCATCAGCTTGCGACGGGCGTTCATTCGTTCCCTCCTTATGGGCGTGAGCGAGACGGACAGGATGCCTTAACGGACGGACAAGTGCGGGCTCGGGCGGGCTCAGCGGATCCTGCTGACGAGGTCGACAACGGTACGCCCCACCACGCCGA
>VAXR01000122.1 GCA_005885165.1 Actinomycetota bacterium | reverse complement strand
CCGCTGGGCCGACCGCAACACCACCCAGGGCGACCCCTCGCAGCCCGGCTTCGGCCTCTACGAGAACTCCGCTCAGCCGATCATGACCTACGTCGAGGGAGCGATGCTCGGCGCCCACCTGGCGCTCTGCCGCAAGGGCGATCAGGGCGCCTGCGAGAAGGCCGAGGAGATCGCCGACTCGTCGCGGTCGTGGTGGCCCGACACGCTGCCGGACTTCGCGCCGCAGTACGACACGATCTTCTTCCGCTACCTGCTCCAGCTGGCCGCCTACGACCACAACCCGCAGTGGTGGGACTGGGCGCGGCAGAACGCGGACGCCGCGCGCCGGAACGCCCGCGACAACAGCCTCTACCTGAGGTTCTGGGACGGCAGCTCGGTGACCGCCGGCCAGCACGCGAGCCTCCAGATGAGGTACGGCCAGATCCAGACGCACGGGGCCGCGGTCGCCCTGTTCGCCTGGCTCGGCGCCGTTCAGCGTCCGTAGCCGGCGGGGCGAGGCGGCAGCGAGCGACTCGCGGCTACGACGGCCCGAAGATCGGGAAGGGACCGCCGGTTGCGGTCCCATCCGGCCCGCTCTGGTAGCCGAAGAGCGCTGCGCCCATACCCGACGCTGGTGACGGGTTCGTATCGAACTGCCCGTTGACCGGCGTGCTCCCAGCCAGGTTCCCCTTGCACGAGAAGGAGTCGTCCGTCGTGTTCATCGTCTCGACCGTGCACGTGAAGCCCGTGGGGTCCGCGCCGTCCTTCGAGATGGTGCGGGGCGTCGGCCCGGATGCCGGGGGCACGACGATCTTGAAGCCGGTCGTCGGCTGATTGAACCCGATTGTGAAGTCAACTCTGCTGCCGCTGGCACCGGTGAACATGCCCTGACCGTTCCCGTTGAACGTCGGGTCGGTCTCGTTGTTGTCCCGCGCGTTCGCGCATCCTGGGTCGGCCAGGTCGATCTTCCCGTCGCCGTCGTTGTCGATCCCGTCGCTGCACTGCGTCTGGATCGTGACGGGCAGCGTGAAGGTCTTCACCGCTCGATCCGCACCCGCGCGCTCCACGAGCCGGATCGGGACGTTGTAGCTCCCGAGCGGCGCGTCACTCGCCCCGGCGACGTGCACGTGGAGGGTCCCCGACTCACCCCGCCGAAGCGTCGTCTTTGGCGCGGACAGCTGGACGTTGATCCCCTGGAATGGGGATACAGGCTCGAGCTGGAAGAACACGTCGAAGAAGCTGTGCGGGCTCTCCATCCGCTTGAGAACGCACGCGGCGTTGGCGCTGCTGCAGCTTCATCGGCTGCGCGGGCATCACTCCGTGCGCGGCCAGCTTCGCCTGCTCTTCGGTGAGCACCTTCTGTGCGTGCGCGTTCAAGCTCGGGCAGAAGTCGTCGTTGAGACCGGGCACGTGCAGCGCCGGCCCGCGGCACCCCTTCTGCCAGGGCACGTTGCTTGCGCCGAAGACGATCCCCGACGCCACGTTCTTTGGCAGCTGCAGTGCGCCCATGTCGAGCGTCTTCGTCGTCCCCGTCGAGACCCTCGTGAACGTAAGCAGCGGATAGACGGGGAAGCTCGAGCTGAACGTACCGCCGCTCTCGTTCTTCTTCCGAATCGTCATGTGTCCAGCCGAGTGCCGCTTGTGCGACACCGTGGCACTGACGTCCCACAGCTCGATGCTGCTCCCCACCTTGACCTTGATCGGCTCGGTGCTCTGCAGGTGGAGCTGGACGAGCTCGATCGGGATCGTGGCCTTCCCGTCGCCCGGCCCCACGTGAGCGTTGCGCTTGCGCTGCACGACCGTGTCAGCATCGCCCACGTCCTTTCCGTGGAAGGTCCCGATCGGCACGCCCTCGAACTTGATCTCCCCCGAGAACGGCTTCGAGCCGGCGGCGAAGAAGCCGGCCGGGATTGGGAACGAGTTCGGCACGGTGAAGTTCGTCTTGGTCGGCTGCGTCTGGAAGATGTCGAAGCCCTTAGGGATCCGCGCGAGCCGGTCCGGCACGTGGACCTTGTGCTTCGCGAGCCGGCTCTTCTCCGAGAAGCGTCGCCCCGAGGTCCGCGTGCAGCCTGCGCAGAAACCTTGGTTCAGGCCGTGGATGGTCAGCAGCCTGCCGGCGGCGTCGTAGGTGTAGTGGACGTGGTGCGCTCGTAGATCGAGGCCGCTCCGCAGCGGGCTGCTCGCGGGCAGCTTGCCGACGTCAAGGGTCACCTGCTTGCGATCTCCAAGCCGGGAGAAGGTGAGCTTCGGCAGGACCGGAAGCGTGGAGTCGAATGTTCCGCCCTGCTTGTCGTGCCCGTGGATGGTCATCGAGCCCTTCGGGCTCGCCGTCGGCGAGAGACCCACGCTCACGTCCCACTTCTCCGTGCCCGTCCCGTTGTGGACCGTTATCGGCTGGGCACTCTGGAGCGACAGCGCAACGATCTCGATCGGGACCTGCGCTTGGCTGGTCGGCGTATGAAGCTCGATCGGGTCGAGCCGCTGGACGATCGTGTCGGTCTCGCCCGTCGCCTTGCCGTGGAAGTAGCCGAGCGGAGTGCCCTGCAGCGGGATGACACCGCCGTAAGGCTGCGAGCCGGGCCCGAAGAACCCCGCCGGGAGGGGGGTGTTCGAGAAGTCGAAGCTGGTGCCGGGCGCCGTCTCGAAGAGGTCGTAACCGGGGTCGATCAGGATCTTCACCTTGCCCTTGATCTGCACCTGCCCGCTTGAGAGGGCAGGTACGCCGATTAAGGCAGCAAAGACGAGCACGAGCAGCGATCGCAGGACCGTTGCGGCTCGGGGCCGCGGGGACCTGCTGACGGGCCAGAACGGCACAGTCCCTCCTCCTTGCACTGCGTGTCCTACCACCGCGGGGCATGGAAAGCAAGGCGGCCGGCCAGCCAATGAGCACGGGGTAGGAACCCCCGTACCGCCGTACGATTCGACGGTGCGATACCTCGGACGCGCCGTCCCATGCCTGCTCCTGCTCACCGTGGCCGGCTGCGGCGGGCATCACCACGCCGCGAGCCACACCACGGCGTCCTCGACGACCACCAGCACGACCGCCGCCCCGACGACCCAGCCCGCCACCGTCTCGGCCGCCAGCACGGCGTCTTGGCCGACGTACGATCGCGACAACGGGCGGTCGGGCTTCGATCCGAAGGCCCCGACGCTGAAGCACCCGCATCGCGTCTGGAGCGCCAGCGTGAACGGCGACGTCTACGCGCAGCCGCTCGTCGCGAACGGCAAGGTGATCGTTGCCACCGAGGGCGACTCGGTGTACGCCTTCGACATCCGGCGCGGGCACAAGCTCTGGCAGGCCAACCTCGGCACACCGGTCCCGGGGAGCGACCTCCCCTGCGGGAACATCGACCCGTCTGGGATCACGGGCACGCCGGTCATCGACCTGAAGCGGAAGACCGTCTTCGCCGTGACCTTCACGCGCCCCGGCCGGCACCGGCTGGTGGCCCTGAACCTCGACAACGGCCACGTCCGCTGGCGCCGCGGCATCGACGCGCCCGGCCAGGATCCGAAGGTCCAGCAGGAGCGCGCGGCGCTGGCGCTGTCCCACGGGCGCGTCTACGTGGCCTATGGCGGGCTGTTCGGCGACTGCGGCGACTACCACGGCTGGGTAGTGGGCGCCTCCGCCACGCACCGATCCGGCGGACTGATCACCTACCGCGTGCCGGCGCAGCGCAAGGCCGGCATCTGGGCGCCGCCGGGGCCCTCGGTCGACGGCGCCGGGAACCTGTACGTGGCGACCGGCAACGGCGTGTCGTCCTCGTTCGACTTCGGGAACGCCGTGATCAAGCTCTCGCCGCGCCTCCACCGCACCGGGTACTTCGCGCCGAAGAACGCCGCGTCACTGAACGGCCCCGACGCCGACTTCGGCTCGACCGGCCCGGTCCTCCTTCCCAACCACCGCGCATTTGCGATCGGCAAGTCGGGCATCGGCTATGTGCTCGACACCTCGCACCTCGGCGGCGTGGGCGGGCAGCTCTCCTCGGCCAACGTGTGCTCGAGCGCCTACGGGGCGTCGGCCTATGCGCGCTCGCGGATCTACGTGCCGTGCACGGATGGCCTGGTCGCGCTGCGGCTGAGCCACGGCCGCGTGACGACGGCGTGGCGCTCGGCAAGCTTCACGGCCGGACCGCCGATCGTCACCGGCGGCCGCGTCTGGACGATCGACACGGGGAGCGGAACGCTCTACGAGCTCGACGCGCGCTCGGGGAAGGTGCGGTTCCAGCGGTCGGTCGGGTCGGTCACCCACTTCGCAACGCCCGCTGAGGCCGGCGGCAGGCTATTCGTGCCGGCGGGCAGCCAGATCATCGCCTTCGGCGGCTAGGCCGCGCCGCTCAGCGCTTGGGCTGCCAGAACGCGATCTCGCCGGCGGCGGGAGCGGCCACCACGCTGCGCCAGCCGGCCGGGCCCTCCCGTGGCTCGAGCAGCACGGCTGCACCGAGCCTGCGCGCCCGCCGCGTGACCTCCGATACGTCGTCGACCTCCACGTACGGCAGCCAGACCGGCCGCCCCGCGCGGCACTCCACGATGCCCCCGCCCATGGCGTCGCCCCACTCGAGGGCCAGGTAGGAGCAGCCGGTGCCGGCGGCGATCCGCTCGCTCTGCCAGCCGCAGAGGCGCTCGTAATACGCGCGCGCGTGCGCGAGGTCGCCGGTGTGGAGCTCCAGGTGAACGACGGGTTGCGCGGGCTTCGGCGTCATGGCCGTCGCAGCTAAGACCGCCGCGGCCGGCCGGATTCATCGGTCGACCGATGAGTTCGCGCGAACCGGCCGGTCTAATCTCCAGGCGATGAGCCCGGCATGGACGAACCCGGCGGCCGAGCGCGAGTTGCTCGAGGGCGCCCGCCAGGGCGACGAGAACGCCTTCCAGCGACTGGTCGAGCCCCACCGCACCGAGCTCCACGCCCACTGCTACCGGATGCTCGGGTCGGTCCACGACGCCGAGGACGCCCTCCAGGAGACGCTTTTGCGCGCCTGGCGCGGGCTGCCGAGGTTCGAGGGGCGGAGCTCGCTGCGCTCGTGGCTTTACACGATCGCCACGAACACCTCGCTCAACACGATCGAGAGGCGGCCGAAGCGCGTGCTCCCGATCGACTACGGCCCCGCCGCCGACCCGCACGAGGGCCCCGGCGAGCCGATCGTCGAGTCCGTCTGGGTCGAGCCTTACCCCGACGACGTGCTGGGCCTCGAGGACGGGCTCGCGTCGCCATCGGCCAGCTACGAGCAGCGCGAGAGCGTGGAGCTCGCGTTTATCGCGGCGCTCCAGCACCTCCCGCCCAACCAGCGCGCCGCGCTCATCCTCCGCGAGGTGCTCGGCTTCTCCGCCAAGGAGGCCGCGGAGATGCTCGACACGACCACGGCCTCGGTGAACAGCGCTCTCCAGCGCGCCCGCGCGACGGTCGACGATCGCCTACCCGAGCAGAGCCAGCAGGCCACGCTCCGGTCGCTCGGCGACGACCGGCTGCGAGAGATCGTCGACGGATACATGGACGCGTGGCAGCGGGGCGACGTCGAGGCCGTCGTGGGCATGCTGACCGAGGACGCGAGCTTCGCCATGCCGCCGCTCGGAACCTGGTTCCGCGGCAGCGAGGCGATGCGTGTGTTCCTCGCGGGCTGGCCGCTCTCCGGCCTGTGGCGCTGGCGCCCGCTCGAGGTGCGGGCGAACGGACAGGTGGCCCTGGCCTTCTACAGCTGGGACGACGACGAGGACGCCTACATGCCGTTCGCGCTCAACGTGCTCACCTTCCGCGGCGAGAAGATCAGCGACGTGACCGCGTTCATCGCCCGGATCACGCCGGTCCCGGATCGCGAGGTGATCGCCCGCCTGCCCGAGCAGCCCGCCGATCCGGAGCGGCTCGCGGCCGCGTTCGAGAACTTCGGGCTTCCCGAGCGGCTGAGCGACTGAGCCGGTCTTACGCCGGAGCAGACGGCGTAAGCGCGATCACCGGGATCGGCCGCGCCGTCTGCCGCTGGTACGCGCTGTAGCGATCGCGGTTGTTGTCGTTGACGATCTTCCACAGGCGGTCGTAGTCGGGAGCGGACGGCTCGACGATCCGGGCGGTTCCGCTGCGGCGCTCGCGCCCAACCTGGATCTCGACGTCCGGATTTGCGCGCAGGTTGTGCAGCCACGCGGGGGCTCGGTCCGCTCCGCCGTTGGACGCGACCACCAGGTAGTCGTCGCCGTCGCGCGCGTACACGAGCCCGTTCGTACGGGTCGCGCCGGAGCGGCGGCCGGTCGTCCGCAGGAGCAGCGTCGGCACCCCGATCATGCGGTGCCCGACCCGACCGTCGGTTCGCTTGTAAAGCGCCTCGTGCAGTCGAAGGACCTGCCCCGTGATGCTCATCGAACGAGGGAGCCTATTCGTCGAGGTAGCTAGTTGTTCTCGCGCCCGTCAGCCACGTACGACGGTCAGCGTCAGGGCGCGGCGGAGGTGGGGGTTGAGGACCGAGCTCGAGATCGTGAAGCGCGCGTCACGGGCGGTGACGTTGCCCGCCCAGTCCCACGCGTAGATCGAGAGGCGGTAGCGGCCGGCGGGCAGGAAGAGGCCGGTGAGACGCGGTGCGAGCCCGCCGGCGAGGTTGTAGTCCCAGTTCGGCTTGCAGATGGCCCGGGTAGCGAAGCAGCTGAACCCCGGTTGCCGGGCCTCGGGCTCGTAGATCCGCCTTGTGAGCCCGTACGGGAGCAGGTGCGTGCCGCGCAGCGCCCAGTGCAGCGTCGTGACCGGCCGCCCTCGTCGGTCAAAGACCCGGTAAGCCAGTCCGGCCGGGGCGAGGACCGGCGTCTCGTATGTGGTGTGCACGTGGAAGGACTGGGGGTCGAAGGCCCTGACCAGCACGGTGCCGTCCGGCCGGAAGCGCGGCCGACCGATCACCGGGCGCTCCGTGTCCACCCACGGGGTCAGCACGCGACCTCCCGGGCGGAGCGGGTTGAGGTAGGCGCCGGCCGCATCCACCTCCGAGAGGTGGAGGTGGCCGAACGCGTGCGGCTTGAGGACGCCGACGACCGTGCGGTACGGGCGCACGAGCGCGCCCTCGCTCACCCTCGGGATCACGTGCCAGTAGATGAAATTGCCGACCTCCACCCGCGAGTCCGCGCCCACCGCCTGGATGATGTGCGCCCGACCGGGCTGGATCGCGTAGACGCGCGCCCCGTCGCGAGCCTGTATGTCGAGGCCCTTGTGAAGCGACTGGTCGCGGAGCTCGTTCAGTCCCGCCCGTAGGGCGTGCTGGCGGTGGAAGGGCCGGAGCGGCCAGCCGGCGATGGCCCCGATTGGCC
>VAXR01000121.1 GCA_005885165.1 Actinomycetota bacterium | reverse complement strand
GGCCACTGCCTCATATCGTCGGGGTCGTGGCGCGTGAGGATGAAGATCGGCACGCCGTCGTGGTGGTCGCCGCCCCAGCCACCAGCCGGCTCGAAGGTCCCCCGGCCGGCAACGACCGCTCCGGTTGCCATGAACTCGTCGACTACCTGGCCGTTGACACCGGCAAGGCGGCCCGAGATTGCCTTGCGGTCGGCGTCGGCACCCGCCTGGAACCACTCGTGCAGGCGGTGCCCGCCGTCGCCGAGCCCGTTCCCCGGTCCCTCATTGGGCCCGGCGATGAATCCGTCGAGGGACATGGACATGTAAAGAACGGTTGCGGACACGGCGTCTCCTTTCCTCGTCTGCCGTCTACTAAGACCGTGGTGTGCCGCGACACTCATGCTCGGCCAGACACGGCTTTGCGGCCCTCTCCCCTTGACAGGAAGCGGGTGTCTCGTGCGCGATCGGGTCACGCCTGCGACCCAATGCTTGCGTGGTTAGCGGACTGGGTGAGACGGTTTGCGAACCTGGATGACTACGCGCGCCGGCGGGCCGACCTAACCGGCCGAGTCGGCACGAAAGGCGCGCTCTCGCAGCGGCTCGCAAACCTTGATGTCGTATTCGGCGTAGAACCGATCCCGTCCTGCTGCCTGCGCCTTGCGATGCTCGGGATGCTCGCGCCACGCGCGAAGGGCCTCGTCCGTCTCGAACTCGATGATCGAGACCCGCTCGCCATCGTCTGCAGCGAACGCCTTGTACGAGACGAAGCCGGGAATCGACCGGGCGAGAGCGAGCATCCGTGGGAGGAGCTTGCGGAACTCTCCCGCCGCCTCGGGGCGAAGACGGGACCTGAAGATGACCACCGGCATCTGATGACCTTACATCGGCCGGCGCGCCGCTTTGCGGGGGGTGCTCCCCGACGCCTGTGCGGGCTTCTGCTCAGGTGGGTAAGGGGAAGCGAAGCAATCGCTTCTCCTTCCGAGCTAAGCGGCAGCTTGTGCGCGCGGGGTTCGAATAAGACCCGTGCTTGCCTGCGCCAGCGGGCTGGGTGAGACGGTATTCAAACCCCGAGATCCGTGACCGGATCAGGCGGATCCACGGTCAGCTCGATCGAGGACATCGCGAATGAAGTCGCCTTTAGCCTGCGTGTACGCCTCCCGATCGTGCCCGCACCGAGTGGCGAGGTGTCGCTTTAGCGCCGCGTATTGCTGCGCTACCTCGGAGTGCTTCCGCAGGTAGTTGCGAAACGCGAGCTCCGCTTTGAAGCGAGGCGAGCCTGTTGGCACGAGATGGAGATGATGGGTCCGATGCTCGGGGTTCGGCTTGCAGAACCACAGCATCTCATCGACGCGATAGGGCGAGTACATGTAGCCCAGCTCAGACAGTGGTTCGATGTGTGGACGTGCGCCGTCCAAGTCTTCGATGCCGGCCAGGATGTCGATCACGGGCTTGGCGTCGAGCCCCGGCACCGACGTGCTGCCAACGTGGTGGATCCCGCCGGTAACTGATTTGCCGAGCACCCTCTCAAGGGCCGGAAGCTCCTGCTCGAACCGAGCTGGCCATTCCGGGTCGTACGACTCGATACGGATTGACGCCTCAGTCACGTCGGATCCGAATCAGATCTCATGCCCTCATCGTCCGCGGTGGGCTCGGTCAAGTCAACGGTTCACAGATAACGGCTCGGCAACCGTTTGGCTCGCGGAGCCCGCGAGCGTCCCTTTCACCTAGCTATAGGTGGGTGGAATGGACGTTCGCGCGACGGGCTTCAGAACGGCCGGGTGGACTGGAGAGGGGGCACGCGCGAACTGCCGACCTGACCCGGCTCGAGGCCGAATGCTTGCTTGGTAGCGGAGAGGGAGGGATTCGAACCCTCGAGGCAGGTACGAGCCCGCCCACGCGATTTCCAGTCGCGCTCCTTAAGCCACTCGGACACCTCTCCGAGACCGGCTGAAGCCTAGATGACCGTCTAGAGCCCGAGCCCGCGTACGCCGCGCTCGCCCCACCCGAGGTGGTGGGCGACCTCGTGCCGCAGCGTGCGCTCGACCTGGGCCCGCAGAAGTTCCGGATCGCGCCCGAAGTCGCGCTCGATCGTGTCCTGGTAGAGGACGATCCGGTGCTCGCGATCCCCGTGCACGATCGAGCCGCCGTAGTAGTGCCCGTACGCGCGGAACTCGGATCCGTGGTGGGAGATCACGATCGGCACCGTCCGGAGGACGTCCTGGAACTCCTGCGGCAGGCGGTCGATCGCGTCAGCAACCAGCTCGTCGAACTCCGTGGGCGCACGGTCCGGAGGCGGGCGCCGCGCGAGCTCCTCGCTCCGCCGGACGAGCCGCTCGACCTCGGCCTCGCTCATCGACTCGCCGCCGATCATCGCCACGGTTACCCACGCACCGAGCAGGAGCAGTGCAAGCGCTCCCACGACGATCGCGAGCAGGCCGCCGGCCCCGGAGAGGGACGGCGGATTCAGAAGCCAGAGCAGCGTCCCGACCGTGAACGCCGCGATCGCCGCGGCGCGGAGGATCGGCCGAAGCGTCTCGAGCATGGTCTAAGGCTAGGCTTCGGCCGCCTTGGCGATCGCGATCACGATCCTCGTGCTGCTCGTGGCCGGCGGCTTCATCGGCACGGCCATCGACTTCGGCAGCGTCTTCCTCGGAATCCCGCTCGTGCTCATCTTCATCGGCGCGCTCATCGGCCGGGAGACGATGGAGCGCCAGCGCCGCGTCCTCCAGATGAAGCGCTTCCGCCGGGAGGCGCGCACGCGCAAAGTCGATTTCGACGCGACCGACAAGCGCACGGTCGTGTGACGCCACGCCGCGGCTGAGAGACACGCGCGCGTGAAGCCGGTCCACATCGGCTGCTCGGGCTGGAACTACCGGCACTGGCGCGAGACCGTGTATCCGAAGGGAGTGCCGGCCAGCCGCTGGCTCGAGCACTACGCCACGATGTTCGACACGGTGGAGGTCAACTCGACCTTCTACCGCCTGGCCAGCCCCGATGCGGTGGCGCGCTGGGTGGAGCAGACGCCGCCCGGCTTCATCTTCACCCTCAAGGCGAGCCGGTACCTGACACACATCAAGCGGCTCGCCGGTCTCGAGACCGGGGTCAAGCGCTTCTACGAAGCGATCGAGCCGCTGGTCGGCACCCCCAAGCTCGGGCCGCTCCTCTGGCAGCTCCCCGAGAACTTCCGGCGCGACGACGAGCGGCTCGCGGAAGCGCTGAAGAGCCTCCCGGCGGGCCGCCACTGCTTCGAGTTCCGGCACGAGAGCTGGTTCCGCCCCGAGGTCTACGAGCTGCTGCGCCGCCACGGCGCGGCGCTCGTGATCGGCGACCACCCAGAGCGGCCGTTCCAGACCAACGAGATGACCGCGGACTGGACATTCCTGCGCCTCCACTACGGCGCCCGCGGGCGCGGCGGCAACTACTCGGACGCCGAGCTCGACGAGTGGCGGCGCCGCATCGCGAGCTGGCGCGCCGACGTCGAGGTCTACTGCTACTTCAACAACGACTGGGAGGGCTTCGCCGTCAAGAACGCCCTCTGGCTCAAGCGCCGCCTGCGCTGAGCCCCTCCGACATCCGTCAAGCGCGCCCCGCGGAGCCGGCTCGCCCGCCGAACGTCGCGGGTAACGTCATGGATGTGCGTCCCCCCCTCGACGTGCGCCGTCCCCTCGCTGGCCTGCTTGCGCTCGCGCTGCTCGGCGGCGCGATCTGGGCGGCGTCAGCCGGCGGCCACCCGGTGAAGGGCGCCCCGCACTGCCGCATCTTCCCGGCGAACAACCCCTGGAACCAGCGGGTGGACAAGCTGCCGGTGGCGTCGAACTCGGCGGCGATCGTGAAGAGCATCGGCGGCGGCACGGGCCTCCACCCCGACTTCGGCTCCGGCCTCTACAACGGAGAGCCGATCGGGATCCCCTACACGACCGTCTCGCACAACCAGCACAAGGTGCACGTGAAGTTCCAGTACGCGAGCGAGTCGGACAAGGGGCCGTACCCGATCCCCACGAACGTGCCGATCGAGGGCGGCCGCCACTCGACCGGCGACCGCCACGCACTCATCGTCGACCGCGACGCCTGCCGCCTGTACGAGCTGTACGCGCTCTACCCGCCCAAGCCCGGGAAGACGGCCTGGCGTGCCGGATCGGGGGCGATCTGGAGCCTCAACTCGAACCACCTGCGGCCGAAGACCTGGACCTCGGCCGACGCCGCCGGGCTGCCGATCCTCCCCGGCCTCGCGCGCTACGAGGACCTGAAGCACGGCGGCATCGACCACGCCCTGCGCTTCACGGTCTCCCGCACGCGCCGCGCCTTCATCTACCCGGCGCGCCACTACGCGTCCGACCTCACCGATTCCCGGCTCCCGCGCATGGGCGAGCGCCTCCGCCTCAAGGCGGGCTACGACATCTCGCACTTCCCGAAGCAGGCGCGCGCGGTGCTGAGGGCGCTGAAGATCTACGGGATGATCGTGGCCGACAACGGATCCGACTGGTACATCTCGGGCGCGCCGAATAGCCACTGGAACAACGACGGCCTGCATTCGCTCGGACAGGTGAAGGGGGGCGCCTTCGAGGTCGTCGACACCACCAAGCTGCCGCGCCCCTGACGCCCCGAACACGGGGTGCCCCTATGCTCCGCCGCAGTGATGGGGAGAGGGGTGCGTCGCCGGCTGCAGGCAGTGATCGCGGCGCTCGCCGCTGCCGTGGCGGTGGTGCCGGCGACCGCGGCCGCGAAGCACCGGCGGACGCGCATCGAGACGCCCGTCCACTCCCACGCGGCTGACGCGAAGAAGGTCAAGGAGTCGTACGTCAGCCTCTACGCGCCGCTGCCCTCCTCCGATGGCGCTCACCCCGCGGCCTGCGACTGGATCGGCTACCTCCGCTTCCGCGACGCCCGCGGGCCGAAGCGCGCGAAGAAGGCCGCCGCGGTGTTCGTGACGATGCCCGGCATCTTCGCCGGGGCGTCAATGCTCGACCAGTTCGCGCGCAACGTCGTCCGCCACGCGGCCAAGCGGCACCGCCACGTGGAGGTGTGGACGCTCGACCGCCGCTCTAACTGCCTCGAGGACCACTGGGGATCGAAGGTGGCGGCGGCGAAGCACGACTACCGCATCGGTCTGAACTACTACTACCACGGCGCCAAGGCCGGCGGGCGGCGCTTCGCGGGCTTCAAGAGCGAGCAGGACGTGCCGTGGCTCGGCCACGTCGGCCTCGAGCAGACCGTGCGCGACGAGTACACGGTCATCACGCGCGGCATGCCCCGCCGCCTCCGCACCAAGAAGGTCTTCTGCGGCGGCCACTCGCTCGGCGGCCCGCTCACGACCGCGTTCGCCGACTGGGACTTCGACGGCAACCCGAAGACGAAGCGCGACGCCGGCTACAACCAGTGCGCGGGGTACTTCGCGCTCGACACGCGCCTCGATCTCGGCAACCCGGGATCGGGCGGCGGCTCGTCGGGTGGAGGTGGCTCGAGCGTCGGGATCGCGGCGGCGCTGGCGGGCGCGAGCATGGGCTCGCCGTACGTCGACGCGCCGCCGTTCACTCCCGAGACGATCGGCGCGCTCGGCCCGATCGGCGTGGCCGCCTTCCAGCAGCCCCGCGCCCTCAGCCAGGTGGCGCAGCTGCTTCCGGAGGACCCGAACTTCGAGGCCACGTTCCGCACCCTCTACTCGCGCGACGCCGTCAATGCCGTCACGCAGATGCCCAGCATCCGCGACTTCCGGGTGACGAACGAAGTCTCGCTGGCGGCGACGTTCGACGACAACTCCGCGCCGGTTGTCATCACGCGCGCGAGCCTCGGCACGTTCAAGGGCGGGCCCGTGGCCGAGAAGAACTGGCCCGCTCAGTACGGCCAGACGCT
>VAXR01000120.1 GCA_005885165.1 Actinomycetota bacterium | reverse complement strand
CGTCCGCGACCCGCGCTGGCCGTCGGCTGCCTGCTCGCGCGGGACGCCGTCGCCCGTGCCGCTGGGAGCCGCAGCCTCCGGTCGCGCGTCATCGCGGTCGGAGGTGGTGGCGCCTCCGGCATGCCCCGCCGTCGTTCCGGGCTCTTCAGGCTCTTGCGTCATCGGTTGGATGCCCAGGCGCCCTTGCTAGCCTGGGCCGCGGAGTGTACGAGCGGTGAAAGGAATGCCCCGCGTGAAGAGATCTCTACCGGTGATGGCAACCTCGGTGATGGCGACCGCCCTGGCGATCGCGGGCTGTGGCAGCGCCTCGCACACGCAGGCCGTGGCCCGGCATACGACGTCGACCAAGACCCACACGACGAAGGCGCACCACAAGAAGAAGAAGCACAAGAAGCACAAGCACCAGCAGACGACCTCAGCCGCGACTCACACGTACACCGCACCTGCCCACACCTACACCGCACCTACACACAGGTACTCCGCACCTGCGGGGCCAACCAATGTCGCTCCTCAGCCGGCCCCCTCTACGTCGAACAACCCCCTCCGAAGCACAACAATGGTGGGAGTGGCGGCGGCAAGGGCAATGGGGGCTACTGACGCGCCCGCGTCGCTAGCCGCGCCGTACCCGCGTCACCTTTGAGGTCCCAAGCACCTTCCCGGTAGCGTCCAGCGCGCGGACCTGGACGAACTTCTGCACGGCCGGCAGCCGGATGGCCGTCTCGAATCCCGCGAATCGGGCGGAGCGGGCGGGGGAGAGCGAGCTCTTATTGCTCCCGGCGAGCACCTGCCACTTCGCGACGTCTGTGGCGCCGTTCCAGGACGCGAAGACCGTGGTCTTGCCGTGTGCGCGCAAAGCGGCGACGTCCGGCGGTGAAGCCGGCACCGCCCCGCTCCAGGGGGTCCTGTACGCGCGGTAGCTCTCGTCTCCGCCGGAGACCGTGAGCCGTGCGTCGAACACGATCTTGCCGGTCTTCGAGAACTCGGTGATGTAGGGACTCATGCTGCCCCAGCCGACGAAGAGGTGCCCGTTCGGGAGCGTCTGCAAGCCGCCCTGGCTGGTGGCTCGCTGCACCGGATGCCGGTGCACGAACGCGCGCACGACGCGCGCGGTCTTCGCGTTCAGGTCGACCTTGAGCTCGAGCGCGCGCGACGCACGTTTCACCTTCGCACCGTTCGTGCCATTGTCGAACAACGTGATGTTCCCGTTGGGCGCGCGGCGGACGTCGTGCTGCCCGATGAACCGCGCGCCGCGCTTCATCTTGAAGGTGCTGCGCCTCCCGCCCAGGGTCCAGAGCACGTTGCCCGTCGTCGCGTCCACCTCGTATGCCGCGTTCGTGTCCCGCCCCGAGATGAGCCAGGCGCCATTCGTGTCCCGCTCGACCGAGTTCGCGTGGAGGGCCTCGAAGGGGGCATTCTTTTCCGGCTTGAACATCGTCTCCTTCAAGCTGACGTGACCGAGGCTGTGCCACTCGCGCTCGACGAGGCCGGTCTTGATGTCGATCTCCTGCACCACGCTGTCTACCGCGACCCCCTTGCGTTGCCCGTGCACCGGCCGCAGGTCCCATCGCACGGGCTGGTAGGCGATGAAAAGTGCGGTGCCCTGCGGGGTGAGCTGGAACTCGTGGAAGTCGGCGATGTAGCCGTTGCCAGCCCTCACCACCGCGATCCGCCGGTAGGAGCCGTCATAGATCATCCCGACGCCGCGTCCCTGGCCGGGGAAGAACGCTTTGCCCTGCCACCAGGTCAGCACCGGGCGCCCCTCGTACCGCTGGGCGCGGAAGTCGAACGTGCTCGCGCGCTTCGGCACGGGCCGGAACCACACCAGGCGCCCCCTGCCGTCGTAGATCACGTTGCCGTCGACGCCGGGCCCCCTCTTGACCCCCATGAAGATGTCGCCGGGCGCCGGCTTCTTTTTCTCGAAGATGCGGAGCGAGGGCGGCGTGAGGTCGGGGCGCGAGTGGAAGTGCTGGACGCCCTTGGGATTGCCTCCTGGATCCGGGATCAGGTGCAGCCTGCCGGAGCTGATGAACCGCGCGATCGTGAACGTGACCGCGCCGTTGCGAGCGCCGACCAGCGGCGCACCGGCGCGAACCGTCACCCTCTCGCCGGGGCTGAACGGCTTCATCAGGACAAAGCTCGCGCCCTGCCCGTCAGAGTGCGACCTCAGCACGCCGGTGTGGGCACCCGTCTTCGAGCCGGTGACGTGCACTGTCCCGAGCGCGCTCGGCGACGCGCCGCGGAAGCTGATCTGGGTCTGCGGGGAGGCGACCGGCGTCCCCGCGGTCGGGTACACGGCGACAGGCGGGGTCGCCCCGCCCGAGCTGCTCGCGAGCACGAGCGCGCAGCTCGAGGCGACCACCATGCCCGCGATCGCCGACACCGCCAGACGCTTCGAGAGCACGGACCACCTTTCGCTGGACGGCGACGAGAAGGGCGGCACTATAGGGGAGACACGGGAGACCAATCTGAGTTGCGCGCGCTCGACGCGTCCTGCGGTTTCCAGCGACGGAGCGGCGAAGGAATCGAACCTTCCCAGCGAGGGGCTGCCCCGCCGTCACGGTTTTGAAGACCGGATGGGCCACCAGACCCGTGCCGCTCCGTGGGCGAGTCTACGTTTGGGAACCAGCCACGCGGGACTGGCCGAGATCAGCCCTGCGGATTCGTCAGCGCCGCCGGCGGGCCGGACAACGTCGTGCCGCAGGCGGTTCCGTCTTGGGTGAGCGGCGCGGCGGGCGCCGCTTGGAGGGGGTACACGTCCTTGATGAGGTTCAGCTGCGCCCACGCTTCGAGGCGGGGGAGCCGCTCGAGGTGCTTGGAGCGGTAGAGCTGCAGCACGGGCGCCGGTATGCGCGGTACGTCGCCGAACCGACCGTTCCAGCAAGCCCACGTGCTCGGCTCGAGACGAACGAGCGGCGCGTTTCGGAACACGTACGCGGGCGCGATGGTGGCTCCGGACGGCGGCCTGAACGACACGCCCAGCGCGGTTGGATCAGCCGGGCAGACGGGGTAGTCGTAGAGGACGAGGAAGGACGTCAGCCGCCGCGCCACGGGCCGGCAGCTCTCGTAGCTCGCGTGACCGCCGAGGCTCGCGAAGACGACGGGATGAGTCGGCGTGCGGTTGCCCTGGCTGGGCTCGAGGACGACGCTCGAGAGCGGCAGGGTCGCGGCTTCGTCCGCTCTGTGGCGCGCCATGTAAACGCCGACGATGCGGTTCAGCGCGTCGAGGATCACGTCGATGTGCTCGAAGTCGCCCTGGTGGTAGTCGACGGTTGGAAACAGACCCGGTGCGGACACGACGGTGTTAGGCGTCGCGAGCGGGCTCGCCGGCAGGTAGTTGAACGGATAGAAGAACCAGTACTGAAGGCTCTTCAGCGGCCGCTGCACGGGCGGGGTGAAGGCGAGCCTGTCGAGGTGCAGATCATCAGGGTGGAACTTGGGCGGCATCTCGGACGAGGCGAAGAAGTACTCCTGCGCGAAGGGGTGTGGATCGAACGACAGCTGCGGGTCGAAGGTCCGCGCTGCCGACTCTGAGACGCAACTGCCCGCGATCGCCGAGCCAAGCTCCTGCTGCTGGGTGGCGCTGTCGCTGAGAGGGGTCGGATAGATCAGCCAGTCGTCAGACGAGCCCCCCTTGGGAATGTCGGCGGGCTCGAGTGGCTTGTTGCAGTGAGTCGCTTGCGGGCAGTCACGTCGCGCCACCGCACCGTGCGCAGCCGCCGGGTCCTCGGGATCGATACATCCCCGGCGCGAGCGCAGGCAGGTGAGACGTCCCGCGACGCTGAGGTCGAGCACGGTCTGGATCGACGTGGGCCAATTGCGGTCGGCGCGAGCCACTACGACGGTCGGCTCGAACTCGTGTGCGAGGTGATCGAGCGCCGAGGGCGACACCGGTGCGTCGAGAATGCGCGGCTCGAGGGCCGCTGGCAAGAGGCGCGTGCCGCACGGCGTAGACGCGAAGACGCCGGTGGCTTTGGCCGCCACGAATACGCACACGCCCAGGAAAAGAAGGGCGATCCCAAGGTGGTGATGCGGCTTCAGCCGCGACATTGGCGATCAGCGCACGAAGAGGGCGCGCTCGCGGTAGCGCGGCGATGCGGGATCGAAGTAGTCGCGGGTCCAGTCCTCGCGCCGCGTCTTGAGCCGGAGCGGCGCGTCGGCTGTCGCCTGATGCTGCGCTGCCCGGAACCGGTAGTGGTCGATCAGCTGGATCGCCTCGACGGCGTACGCGGTCGCGACCTCGCGATCGGAGAACGCCACCAGGTTGTCGCCGTTGGCGGTCTCCCCTCCGCCGGCGAGGTTCGACGAGCCCGCGAACGCGACTGGATTCACGTCGTTGAAGTCGCACACCACGAACTTGTGGTGGATCACCTGACCCGAGCCGCCGCTCACCTCCGCGCGGAACGGCTCCGGGACCTTCGACTGGAGGTAGCCGAATGGGATGAACGGCGAGTTCGGGTCGGCGGCCGCGGTGACCTTCAGCGCGCCGTCGAGGCGCTGAGTCGTCCCGAAGGCGAAGAGGTCGTGGCGCTGGGGAAGCCCGCGAACCTGGTCGGCCACCGGGCCACCGGCCGTGCCGATCTCCATGATCGCGAAAAGCACGGAGCTGTTGGCGTTCGCGATCGCGTCCGCAACTCGCTGCAGCGAGTCGGTCGCGTCCTTATGCGGCGAGAAGCTGACGGCGAAGTTGGGCAGTCCCGCGCCGGTTCGCTCGAACCACTTGGCGGCGATCTCGCTGGTGGCGAAAGCCGACAGGGGCTGCGTCCACGCCTGCTGGAACGCCTGCTCGTAGAGGCCTGCGGTCTCGGGGTCGTCGAACACGAAGACGTTGTTCGACTGGACGTAGAGCCCGCGGATCGAGAAGTTGGCCGACCCGGCGAGCACCTTCAAGGCCGTGGCGCCGCGCCGCTGGATGAAGACCTTGCTGTGCGCGAAGCGAGCGAAGTGGCCAGTCTTTACGTTCTCGGTGCCGGCTGAACCCTCGAGCAGCGCCTTGGCGTCGACCTCGAGTGGCTTCCGCTTGCCCGGCTGCTGGATGTGACTATCCGAGTCGTCCAGGAACAGCCGCAGGCGCGACTTCAAGTTGGCCAGGCCCCGCAGGACGTCCGGCTCGTTCAGGTCGTAAGCGAAGACGTCGAGCTCGAGCTGGTCGTCGGCCACGGCCTCGTCGAGGAACTGGAAGATCAGGCGCCGCGCATCGAGTCGAAGTTGATCGTCGGCGGACTCGGCTCGAAGGGCGCGTTGTTGAAGCGCGTCGCGTAGGCCTGTGAGGACATGTAGCCTCGCGTGAAGCCGAGCTGGTAATGCTCCGAGGCGGGCGGCTCGAGCGCGATCTCGAGCGACGCCTGCGGGCCCGGCTCGATCTGATCGTCGCTGCCGTCCTTGAAGAGCATCGCGGTCGCCTGGTAGCGGTACTGCCCGGACTCGATCTCGCCCGGATAGTGAACCCAGTGGAACTTCTGGAGCGGCGCCTGCGTGGTGGGCGTGTACATGGCCTGGCGCTGCTCCGGCGTCGTCGCCGCGGTGATCGTGTCGGAGAAGGTGAGGCGGTTTACGAGCGGGTGCGTATCGCCCGTCGGCGTCGTGTACTCGACCGCAAAACCGGCGAGGGACGCCTTGAGCGAGGGGTCGATGTCGAAGGCGAGGAGGGCAGAACGGTCGCCTGCGAACGCCTTGAAGGCCAGGCCCTCGTTTGCGGTCTGCTTTTCCATCGCGGAATGGGAGCCGAGCGGCCGCCCAAGTTACCGCGAGAAGCTCAACTCCGCCACTTCGCTAAGGCGCGCTTGACCAATGCGGCGCTGCATGGTTAGGTGCGTGCCGTGGAGCGCGTCTACGACGCGATCGTGGTGGGCTCCGGCTTCGGCGGAGGAGTGACCGCTTGTCGCCTGGCCGAGCGGGGCTGGCGAGTTTGCGTGCTCGAGCGCGGCCGTCGCTTCGGTCCAGGCGACTTTCCGGATCGCCCGGAGCAGGCGCCATTCGCCTTCTGGCACCACGTTCTCAATCCGGGCGGGATGTTCGACTTGCGCCTGATGAAGGACCTCTCCGTCCTCACCGCGGCGGGCGTCGGCGGCGGCTCGCTTGTGTACGCGAACGTCCAGCTCCGCGCACCGGCGGACGTCTTCGACGACCCCCACTGGCCGGAGGCGATCGACCGCACGGGGCTCGATCACTATTACGACCGCACCGAGGAGGCCCTGGAGCCTCGCCCTACCCCCGCCGACCCGGCATTGAGGAAGGTCCAGGCATTCGATGCGATGGCCAGCCGCGCTGGACGCGAGGCCGAGCGGCTTCCGCTGGCGGTCCACTTCGGCGAGCCTCGCCGGCACCCCTTCAGCGACGTTCACCAGCGCGGTTGCGACAACCTCGGTCGCTGCGACATCGGCTGCCCGATCGCCGCCAAGAACACCGTCGACATCACCTACATCGCCCGCGCAGAGTCACACGGCGCCGAGGTCTACCCGCTGCACGAGGTCCGCCGCATCGAGCCGCCGGAGCGAACGGGCGGCGTCTGGCGCGTCGGTTTCGCCGACCTCCAGTACAGGATCGATGGGGAGGTCGAGGCGCCGGTGCTCGTCCTGGCGGCCGGCACGCTCGGATCGTCGCGCCTGCTGCTCAAGAATCGCCGGCGCCTGGGCCGGCTCTCGCCAGAGCTCGGCACGCGCTTCTCCGGGAACGGCGACGCGCTCGCGCTCGCCATAAACCCCGGCGCGCCCGGCGTCACGGGAGCCCGTACCGAGCACGGCCCCTCGATGACGAGCCGGATCGACTACACGGCCGACTACGGGTTCATGGTCGCCGACGGCGGCCTGCCAGGAAACTTCCGTGGCCTCCTTGAGATCGTCCGCGGCTACACGGCGCTGACGGGATGGGGACGCGTCGTCCTGCGCGCTAAGAGCATGGCGACGAAGCTCGGACTGACCGACCGGCACGTCACGCACCGGGGCCTGAAGCTGAGGCGATCGTCGGACATCAGCGACACGCTGATCTTCCTGATGATCGGACGCGACGCAGCGAACGGGCGGATGCGGCTGACGCCGCTCTTTCGCTGCTTCGACATCCGGTGGAGCAAGGACGACAGCGCGGAGCTCTTCGACGCGATGCGCCAAGCCGCCGGCGAGCTGACGCTTGCTGCCGAGGCTGAGTCGTTCTTCGCCCCGGATGCCGGCCCGCTCGGCAAGTTCATCACCGTCCACCCGCTTGGAGGCTGTCCGATGTCGGATGACCCGGCACATGGGGTGGTCAATGGCAGCGGCAAGGTCCACGGCTACGAGGGCTTGTACGTCCTCGATGGCTCGATCGTGCCGACAGCGCTCGGGGTCAACCCGTCGAAGACCATCGCCGCCCTCGCGGAGCGCGGCGTCGAGCACCTGCTCGCCGCGCGTACAGCTCCGGAATGAGCGACACCGGGTCGTACGAGTGCCGCGTCACGTGGCACAACCACCTCGGCAACCAATCGTGCGACCCGCTGCGGATCTACCGGCCAGAGACGATCGACCAGGTCGCGGCGATCGTGAGGGAGGCCGAGCACGCCGGTACCACCGTGCGCGCCGTGGGGTCCGGGCACTCGTGGTCGGACGCCGCGCTGACCGGCGGCTTCCTGCTCGAGACCGACCAGCTCGCACGGGCTCCCGCTCCGGAGCGCGAGTTCCTGAGACGTGAGTGGGCTGAGCGGCATCTGGTCCGAGCCGAGGCCGGAATCCGCGTAAAGGAGCTGAACTCATATCTCGATGGTCAGGGCTTGGGGCTGTCGAACATGGGGGGTTACGACCACCAGACGGTGGCCGGCGTCATCTCCACCTCGACGCACGGGTCCGGCATCACCTTCGGGCCGCTCAACGACTTCGTCCGCTCGATCGACCTCGTCGCAAGCGGCGGGCGGGTGTTTCGCGTCGAGCCAGAGAACGGCCCAACCGACCGGGCGCGCTACGAGGCTCATCACGGCGCGCGCCGAGCGCTGGTCCAATCCGATCACTGGTTTCGTGCGGTGGCGGTCGGGATGGGCTGCATGGGGGTCGTCTGTACGGCGATGCTCGAGGTCGAGCCGAAGTACTTCCTGCGCGAGGTGCGCAACTTCCACACCTGGCAGCGGGTCCGGGCCGACCTGGAGGACGGGTCGGTTCTCGAGCGCAACCGCCACTACGAGGTTCTGTTCAGCCCGTACCAGCGCAAGCACGCCTATCCCTGCCTCGTCACTACGCGCAACTACACGACGGACCCCGGGCGCCGGCCGCTCAGCAAGCGAACGCGCAACTGGGCGGTGGAGCTCGCGTCGGCGTTTCCCCTGACCCCGCACGTGATCAATCTGCTCGTCGACCTCAAGCCGAGCCTGTCGCCGTTCCTGCTCGAGAACGCGATCCGGGCGCTGATCAAGGACGAGTACGACAACGTGAGCTACCGCGTCCTCAACATCGGCGCGGCCAACGTGCTGCCCGCGTACTCATGCGAGATCGGGGTCCCGATGGACGGGCGCCACCTCGAAGCCGTCGAGCGGATCATCCAGGTCGCAGCCGAGCGTCGCCGCCTTGGCGACGTCTACCAGAGCTCGCCGATCTCGTTCCGGTTCGTCAAGGCGTCGCCCGCCTACATGTCGATGATGAACGGGCGCGGCACGATGATGATCGAACTCATCCAGCTCACCCGCAGCGACGGCGGGTACGAGCTGCTCGCGGCGTACGAGGAGGCTCTCTACGAGCTCGACGGCCGGCCGCACTGGGGGCAGGTCAACACGTTGACCGGCAGTCACGAACTCATCGCCAGCATGTATCCGGACTACGGCAAGTGGCTCGAGGTGCACCGCGAGTTGAACGGGAGCGGCGTGTTCGACAGCCCGTTTACGAAGCGCGTCGGCATCTCCGAGTAGCTGTTCGGAGCGTCCCCCAAATTGGGGCTTGACAGCGAAGGGCTCGAGGGGGAAGGTCTGCTCTACGACCGTTGAGTAATCAAGCGCACACTCGCAAGATCCAGGGCTATGGCTGGCTGCCTGACCTGCCGGACCACCGCGACCTGCTGTACGCGCCGCCGCCTGAGACGCAGAAGCAGCTACCGCCGGCCGCGTCGGTGCGGGACGCTCTGCCACCGGTATTTGACCAGGGCCAGCTGGGCAGCTGTACTGGCAACGCGATCGCTGCCGCCGACGAATTCGAGGCCGCCAAGCAGGGAATCGACTTCGGGACGCCGAGCAGGCTCTTCATCTACTACGGCGAGCGAGAGATCGAGGGCACCGTCGACCAAGACTCGGGCGCGATGATCAGGGACGGGTTCAAGGTGCTCGCAAACGAGGGCGCGCCGCCCGAGACCGACTGGCCCTACGACATCTCGAAGTTCGCGCAGCGCCCGCCCGACAACGCCTACGCGGATGCGCAGAAGCACCGTGCGATCTCGTACCAGAGCGTCGCCCAGAACTCGAGTTCGCTGCGCACGTGCATCGCGGATGGCTATCCGTTCGTCTTCGGCTTCACCGTCTACGAGTCGTTCGAGTCGCAGGAGGTGGCTCATAGCGGCACGGTTGAGATGCCGGGCGCGGGGGAGCGCACGCTCGGCGGCCACGCGGTCGTGGGGGTCGGCTACGAGGACGCCTCCCAGCGATTCACGGTGCGCAATTCCTGGGGCGAGGGCTGGGGCGATTCGGGTTACTTCACGATGCCTTACGCCTACCTGCTCGACTCGAATCTCGCCTCGGATTTCTGGACACTCAGAAGCCTCGCTTAGCAGGCCCGGGTGGGGGGACTTTCTCGTAGCTGGTCTGCCGTGCTGGTAACCAGCACGGTCACGCTCATGGTGACCACGGCGCGCGCGCAGGCCGTCGGCGTTGCGGAGCCAGTCGTATCCCTCCAGGGTGCCGTCGCAACCGCCCAGCTGACCGCCACGCGTCGGACCCCGTTCGGCAGCGATGTGACCATCGATGACTCGGGCCGCCTCGTTCTCAAGGCGCCACCTGCCGGGAAGCGCCTTGATCTCGCGCCCAACGGCGCGTTTGTCGGCAACCTCTTCAAGGGCAGCGACGTGGCTCGGGTCTATGTATCCGGGAAGCCCGAGACGACTACACCTGGGGTATGGCTGCTCCCCGTGCGGCTGGCGGGCGTCGGTCATCCAGGCGATTACAAGGGCACCCTGAGCCCGTCGAGATCTGGCGACCTCAAGCAGGCGACCAGGATCGAGCTGAAGGTCACAGACTGGTGGATATGGCCGCTCCTAGCCGTGCTCCTCGGCGCCGCCATTAGCGCGCTTCCGCAGATCTACATCCGACGCTGGCGGATTGAGGGCAAGCTCCACGATCGGCACCGCGCCTTCGAGCCCGCCTACGAGAAGGCGGAGCGGAGCTTCCGCCAGCACTTCGCGCACTGGGAGCAGATCAAGAGGCCCTCCCGCGAGGATGTCGAGCGATACGCGGGTGTCGTGGATGACGCGATCCGCAGCTACGCGAAGAGCACGTGGTACTTCGACACCACATCAAGCGGATACATGAAGATCCTGACCTCGATCGAGATTGTCGAGCGCGACGCCGGATGCCTCGGTGCGGCGGACGGCCTCGGTAAGTCGCTCGACGATCTCGTGACAGCGCGCGCGCGCCTGGCTGACTTCATCGGGGAAGACTTTCCCGTGGACAGGCCGCCGGCGATCGCGTTGGCAGCGAGCGCATTCCTACGCAGGGGCCGGCTGGCGGTCGGCGAGGCCACAACCCGAGCCGCCACGGCGAAGGACTACGTCGACTTGATCAAGCGATGGAGGGAAATGGCGCGCGCCGTCAGGCGCTACGAGGTGTGGTGTTCCGTCTTCGAATCGGTTGGAGTCCCGACCAAGAAGAACCTCTCTCCCGAGGAATGGGCGCAACTCCGCGAGGCGAACGGGCTGGTTCAGCAGGCGAAAAACGAGCTGCTCGATGCGGGCGATGCGCATGCTCTCGATCGCCTCGGCACCGAGGCACACCTGGAAGGGACGTACAGTCGACTCGGGTCACTCGGAGGACAACATCGCGTCTGGGTCGTGCCGGGATCCGGCGACGACGCGGAAGGCGGGGCACACCTCGAGACCTGGATCGATGGTGAGCAGGTTCCCCTGCCCGAGACGGCCCGGGAGAGCCTCAAGGTGCTCGCCGAGGTGGCGCCGGAATACACCACCGGAACAACCGCGTGGACGGAGAACGCCGCGCCGCTGGAGGTTTCCCCGGCGACCGCTGTCGAGCTGGGGCAAACGAAGCGGTTCGTTGGGGACGCCATGGTCGTGATCCTTGCGGCGGCAGACCTTCGGCACGTGGGTCGATTACGTGACGGTGATCTTTGTGGGAACGGCTGGCCAGGCTTTCCTCAAGCCGGTCATGGATGCCCTCATCCAATTCCGAGGCTCCGGTCTGCCTGCGGCGACCTCCGACCCGATGCCGGCGACGACGACGGTGGGTGTCCGCGCCTAGCTACACCGCCGCGCGCAGCGATTGGAGCGGCGGCCGCTCGACCGCCTCGACGATCCGCTCCTCGACCCCGCCCCCAAGCGGCACCAGGAAGCGCTCGTCGCCGCTGAGCGCAGACGGGTCGAACCGCCCCTCGCGCACGAGGCGCTCCACAACGGCTCGAAGCACGGCGTATGCCATCGGGCCGAGCGCGGCCAGCGACTGGTGGCGGTTCTGGCGCACGTCGAGGTCGACCTGCGCCAGCGCATGCACTCCGACCGCCCTGTACGCGTCGATCAGCTGCGCGATCTCCACCCCGTAGCCGCTCGCGAACGGGAGCCGCTCGAGGAGCGTCCGCCGCGCCGCGATCTCCCCGGCCAGCGGCTGACGGAGCTGCGCCAGCTCGGGATAGAAGAGGTTCAACAGCGGCCGCGCGGTGAGCTCGGTGACACGGCCGCCGCCGTCGGGTACCGCCACGCCGCCGCTCTTGAACGGCCGCCGGTAGAAGCCCTTCACGTACTCCACGCCCGGCTCGCAGAGGATCGGACCGAGCACGCCGCTGGCGAAGTGCGGGCCGAAGTCCTCCGAGTCGGCGTCGAGGTAGCAGACCACGTCGCCGTGCAGGACCGTCAGCGCCCGCCACATCGCGTCGCCCTTTCCGAGCACGCGGCCGATGCCCGGGAGCAGCGTGTTCTCGTCGAAGACCTCGGCGCCGTGCTCGGCCGCGATCGCCGCCGTCCCATCCGCGGAGGCAGCGTCGATCACCACCACCTGGTCGATTACCCCGCGGTCGCGCAGCTCGACGAGCGCGTCCACGATCCCGCCGATCGTCGCGGCCTCCTCCCGGGTGGGGAGGCAGGCGGACACGGTCAGCTCGCGTTCCCTCGCAAGCCGCTCGACCCCGAACTCGGCGTGGTGGAAGGTCCTCACTATCCGGGCTCTACGAGGAAATGTCTGACCGGCGGGTCGAACCGCTCCTGGGCCTCATGGACGACGCCCTCCTCGAGCCAGTTCTGCTCGCCGCCCGGGCGGATGAACAGCACGATCTCGTCGGCCGGGAACGTCTGCAGTGAGTCCTGGATCGCGAGCAAGGGATCGGACTCGCCGGTGTCGCCGGCGGCGTCGATCCCGCTCTCGTCAAGGCGCTCCACGGTCTCCTCCTCGACCTCCTCGGCGCGCTCGATCGCCGGATCGGGGTCGGACAGGAAGAAGCGGCTGCGCGTGTTGAGGGCCGGCGCGACCACCAGCACCTCCGCGTCGGACGCGTCATCGCCCGCGGCGCTCCGCAGGGCGTCCGCCGACACCGGCTCGGACACGATCGCCAGGATCTTCTTCCCCATGTGCGCGGGCTTATAGCGGACCGTGCCCGGTTAGTCATCTACGCGCCGGAGGGCCCGGCGCGCGAGGCCGATCGCAAGCACGATCAGCAGTGCGGCAAAGAAGAGCTTCAGCGTGCGCTCCGAGAGCGCGTTGGCCAGCGCGGTCCCGAGCGCCACGCCTGGCAGCGAGAGCACGCCGATCCACATGCCGTCGCGGAGGCGGACGTTTCCATAGCCCCGCTGGCGCCAGGCGCCGAGCAAGGCGACGGGCACGATCGCCAGGAGCGAGGTCGACTCGCCGGAGACCTGGGAGAGATCGAGGAAGAACACGAGCGCCGGCACGAACAGGATGCCTCCGCCGACGCCCAGCAGCCCTCCACTGACTCCTCCCAGGAACCCCATCGCGACCGCCGCCAGGACGCTGCCGGCGTCCATCAGAAGATCAGCACCGCGGCGGAGACGATCAGGAGCACCGCGAACGTGCCGGCGACCAGCCGCTCCGAGATGCGCTGCTGCAGGGCCGCCCCCGCCACCACGCCCGCCAGCGCGGGCACGCCGACGATCACTGCCTTGAGCACGTGGAGGTGGCCGTGCAGTCCCTGGACGCCCGCGGCGAGCGTGGCGATGATCACGATGGCCGCGAGCGAGGTGCCGGTCGCCTCGCGCTCGCCGAAGCCGAGCCAGAGCACGAGCAGCGGGACGATCACCGATCCGCCGCCTACCCCGAAGAGGCCGCTGAAGGCCCCCGCCAGGCACCCGACGAGCGCCAGACGGAGCACCCTCGAGGACATACGCGCGGGCATACTACGGCGCGTGGCAGCGCCGACCGCAGAGGGGCTCGCCGAATCGCTGCGGGCGCTAACCGATGCGCCCGAACAGGCCGCGATCCTCTGCGACATCGACGGCACCCTGGCCCCGATCGTCGAGCGGGCGGACGCGGCGCGGGTGCCACCCGCCGCGTCGCGGACGCTGGCGGCGCTGGCGCGGCGATACGGCCTCGTGGCCTGCATCTCCGGCCGCTCCGCGCTCGACGCGCGCCGGATCGTGGGGGTCGGCGCGATCGCATACGCGGGGGCACACGGCGCCGAGCTGCTCCAGCCGAGCGGCACCGAGCCGATGGTCGCCCACGCGCTCGAGAGCTACGCCGAGCCGGTCAGGGAGTTCGCCTCGGCGGCCTGGCAACGGCTGCGCGGGATCGGGGTCCGGCTCGAGGACAAGGGCCCGATCGCGGCGCTCCACTGGCGCGGGGCGCCGGACGAGGACATCGCTCGCGTGGCGCTCGAGGAGCTCGCCCCCCAGGCCGAGGACGCCGGCCTCGCCGTGCACTGGGGCCGCAAGGTCCTGGAGATCCGCCCGCCGGTTCCGATCAGCAAGGCCGACGCGGTGACCGGGCTGCTCGAGGGCCGGCTCACGATCCGCAGGGCGCTCTTCGGCGGCGACGACGCGACCGACCTCGACGCCTTCGACGCGCTCGACGCGATGGTGGAGCGCGGAAGGCTGGAGGCGGGCGTGAAGGTTGGCGTCGCGTCCACGGAGGGGCCCGCCGACATCGTCCGCCGCGCCGATGTCGTGGTCGAGGGGACGAGCGGGTTCCTCGAGGTGCTGAGCGCCCTGGCCGGGGCGTAGCCTCCGCGGCCGGTGCGGTATCCCGACTTCCTCCGGATCGCTGTCCTGCTGTTCGCGGCCTCGGCAACCGCGCTCGCCGTGGTCTCCATCGCTGGCGCCCACGACAAGGGCGACAACACGCTGCTGTACGTGGCGGTGGGCTGGTGGGCCGCGGCGGCCGTCGCCGGTCTCTGGATCGGGCGGCGTGGGGCCGCCGGCGATGCCATCGCCAAGCTGCTCGCCTCGGCCCGGACGACTCCCCTCCTGCCCGAGATCCAGCCCGGCACCATCCTCTTCAACCGGCTCTGGTGGCTCTTGCTCTTCACGGTCGTCGCGGGCGCGGTCGCGTTCCTGGTCCCGCAGGTGCCGACGATCGGCGCCGGCTACGCGCTGATCTTCGCCCTTGGGTGGCGCCACCACTCGAGCGCGGTGGCCGCGATCGAGGAGCGCGACGGGGTTCGCTTCTACGTCGAGCACAACTCGCCGTTCAAGCCGACCCAGCTGCTCCGGACGCCGGGCTTCCGCAAGAACGAGCCCTCGCCGACCGACGTGCGCGCGGGGGCTACGCCTTAGGCCTTAGCGCCCGCCCCGCGCTTCCGAAGCGCGTCGAGCTCGGGCCAGGGGCGGGTGTTTGCGACGTTGTCCGCGGTGAGCCAGGCGCGGCGGGCGGTGGCGATGCCGTAGCGGATGTTCGCGAGCGTCTCCGTGCCGTGGGCATCGGAGTCGATCACGATTCGCGCGCCCGCCTCGACGGCGATCCGCGCGTTGATCTCCGAGAGGTCGCGGCGGTCCGGGTTGCCGTTGATCTCGAGGAACGTGCCGGTGCGGGCGGCGGCCTCGGCGATCGCCTCGACGTCGATCGCGTACGGCTCGCGCCGGTCGAGGAGGCGGCCGGTGGGGTGGCCGAGCGCGTCGACCAGCGGATGCCCCATCGCGGTGATCGCGCGCTCGGTCATCTCCTTCTCCCCCATCCGGAACGACGAGTGCATGCTGGCGACGATCCAGTCGAGCTCGGCGAGGAGGTCGTCGTCGTAGTCGAGCGAGCCGTCGGGCATGACGTTGACCTCGGAGCCCGCGAGCAGGCGGATGCCGTCGATCTCGGCGTCGAGCTCCCGGACCCGCTCGATCTGGCGGCGCAGCTCGTCGGGCTGGACGTCGTTGCCGAAGCCGTGCGTGGCGGAGTGGTCGGTGAAGGCGATGTACTCGTAGCCGCGGTCGCGGGCCGCCAGCGCCATCTCCCCGATCGTGTTGCGGCCGTCCGAGGCGACGGTGTGGCAGTGGAGCTCCCCGCGCACGTCCTCGACCGCGATCAGGTCGGGTAGCCGTCCCTCGCGGGCGGCCTGGAGCTCGCCGCGGTTCTCGCGCAGCTCGGGCTCGATGTAGGCCATGCCGAGGAGCTCGTAGACCTCCTCCTCGGTGGCGCACGCGTGGGTCGTGCCGGTCGAGTCGTCCGTGATTCCGTACTCGCTCACGTGGAGCCCGCGGCGCACGGCGTCGGCGCGCAGGGCCTCGTTGTGCTGCTTCGACCCGGTGAAGTGCTGGAGGAGGTTTCCGAAGTTCTCGGGCGGGACGATGCGGAGGTCGATCGGCATGCCGTTGTGGCTCACGGCCCGGACCCCGGCGGTGGCCGAGCGCTGGACCTCGCCGATCAGCGGGAGCTTGCAGAAGGCCTCGGCCAGGGCGTCGGCATCGGAGGCCGTGGCCACCAGATCGAGGTCCTTGCAGGTCTCGGTTTGGCGGCGGGCGCTCCCCGCCACCTCCACGCAGTCGGCCGCCGGGTTCTCGCGCAGCGCGGCGGCGATGGCCTCCGCGATCTGGAGAGCCCGCGAGAGCAGCAGGCGGGGCTTGGTGCGGTCGTCGAGGCCCGCGTCGAGTGCGACGAGCACGGCCTCCTCGGCCTTCGGCCCGAAGCCGGGGATCTCGCGCAGCCGCTCGTTCTCGGCCGCCTCGCGGAGGGCGTCGAGCGAGGCGATGCCCAGCTCGTCGAAGACCTTGCGGGCGCGCTTGGGGCCGAAGCCGGGCAGGCGGGTGATCTCCACGAGGCCTGGCGGGTACTTGGCCTTGAGCTTCGTGGCCGCCGCGATCTCCCCGGTCTCGAACAGGGTCGCCAGCTTCTCCGCGATCGTCTTTCCTATTCCGGGCAGCTCGGTGACCCGGCCCTCGTTCGTCAGCTCCTCGACGGAGGCGGTCGAGTCGCGGATCGACTTGGCGGCGTTGCGGTAGGCGAGCACGCGGTGGACGATCGCCCCGTCAAGCTCGTAGAGATCCGCGAGCTCGTCGAAGTGGAGGGCGATCTCCGCGTTTCTCATGCGATCTTCATCTCCCGGTCTAGGGTACGCGGCCCATGCCGGCCCCCTGGCTTGTGCTCCCGACCTACAACGAGGCCGCGAACCTCGAGCCGATCGTCGACGCGGTGCTGCCGCAGCTCGCGTCGGTTTCGGCCGATCACACGGTGCTCGTGGTGGACGACAGCTCGCCCGACGGGACGGGGGAGATCGCCGACCGGTTGGCGGGCGAGCACGAGGCCGTGCAGGTGCTCCATCGCGCCGGGAAGGAGGGGCTCGGGCGCGCGTACATCGCCGGTTTCACGCGCGCGATCGAGGGCGGGGCGGACCTCGTGCTCGAGATGGACGCCGACTTCTCCCACGATCCCACCGACATCCCGCGCCTGATCGAGGCGGCCGGCGACGCCGACCTCGTTCTCGGCTCGCGCTACGTGGGGGGCGGCGGCGTTGCGGGCTGGACGTGGCATCGGCGGACGCTGTCGCGCGGCGGGTCGTGGTACGCGCGGACGATCCTCGGCATCGACGTCCACGACCTCACCGGCGGCTTCAAG
>VAXR01000119.1 GCA_005885165.1 Actinomycetota bacterium | reverse complement strand
CCGAGCTGGCGGCGGGTGCTCGAGGCCGTCGCGAAGGCCTGGGACGAGAACCGCGACGAGATCCGCCAGGGCGGCGCGCGGATCGCCGAGCGCCTCCAGGGAGGGGCGCTGCTCGAGCCCTCCAAGGAGCCGATGGACGCGCGGCGGCTCGACGATGCGGCCGAGGTGCTGCGCGACTCGTACGACCGGGCGCACGGGGGATTCGGCGGTGCGCCGAAGTTCCCGCCGGCGTCGGTCATCGAGTTCCTGCTGCGCCGCGGCGAGCGTGAGATGACGGCCGGGACGCTCCGCGCGATGGCGCGCGGCGGGATGTACGACCAGGTCGGCGGAGGATTCGCCCGCTACTCGGTCGACCCTCAGTGGCTCGTCCCCCACTTCGAGAAGATGCTCTACGACAACGCGCTGCTGACCCGCGCATACCTGCACGGCTGGCAGGTGCTGGGCGATGAGCAGTTCCGCGAGGTCGCGTGCGAGACGCTCGATTGGGCGCTGCTCGAGATGCGCGCGCCCGAGGGCGGCTTCTACTCGGCGCTCGACGCGGACTCCGACGGCGAGGAGGGGCGGTTCTACGTCTGGACGCTGGAGGAGCTCCGCGAGGTGCTGGGTGACGACGCGGACGCGGCGATCCGCTACTTCGGCGCCACCGAGTCGGGCAACTTCGAGGGCCGCAACATCCTCACCCGCGGGGAGGACCCGCCGCCGGAGCTCCCGGAGCTCCGCCGCCGCCTCTACGAGCGGCGCTCGAAGCGGGACTGGCCGGGCCTCGACGACAAGCGGCTCACCGCCTGGAACGCGCTGATGGTCTCGGCGCTGGCTGATGCTGGCGCGGTGCTCGAGCGCGCCGATTACGTCGAGGCCGCCGCCACCTGTGCCGACTTCGTCCTTCGCGAGCTGCGCGATCAGGACGGCCGCCTCCTGCGGACCTTCAAGGACGGGACGGCCAAGCTGAACGCCTACCTGGAGGACCACGGGTTCCTCCTCGAGGCGCTGCTGACCCTGTACGAGGCCACGTTCGACCCGCGCTGGTTCGCGGCGGCCCGGGAGATCGCCGACGCGATGATCGCCCGCTTCGGCGACGAGTCCCGCGGCGGCTTCTTCGAGACCTCCTCGGACCACGAGCAGCTGGTCGCGCGGCGCAAGGACCTGGACGACAACCCGATCCCGGCGGGCAACTCGAGCGCTGCCTACGGGCTCCTGCGGCTCGCGGCGCTCACCGGGGAGCACGACTACGAGGGCCGCGCGGTCGGCGTCCTTCGCCTGCTGCACGAGGTCGCCGTCGGGCATCCGCAGGCCTTCGCCCACCTCCTCCAAGCGATGGACTTCCAACTGAGCCAGGTGAAGGAGGTCGCGCTCGTGGGCGAGGACACCCATGCACTCGAGCGCGTCGTACGCGAGCGGTTCCGGCCGCACCTCGTGCTCGCCGGCGGCCCGGCCGACGGGGTGCCGCTGCTCGCGGAGCGCACGCCCGTCGACGGCCGCCCGGCGGCCTACGTGTGCGAGAACTTCGTCTGCAAGCGGCCGGTCACCGAGCCGGCCGAGCTCGAGGCCCTGCTCGGCTGAGCCATCGTCCTGACTTGACTACACATGATGTAGCTAAGTCAGGATTGCTTCGAATTAGGAGCCGGCGGGCGCCTCCTGCGCGGGCGCCGGGTGCTCCGCCGGCTTGAAGCGACGGGCCTTCGCCCCGCCGTCGGCTGCGGCGGCCTTCGCCATCTGCTTGAGCATGTTGTCGTGGTTGATGTCGAGTTGCGCGCGCGTCTCGGCTGCGATCACCGCGTTGCGGCTGAGCGTGAGCTCGTTGTCCTGCTTCTGCTCCCCGCTGAGCGACCAGTTGGTGCTCCCCTTGACCGTGTAGACGCCGTCGACGATCACGATCTTCAGGTGCGAGATCGCGCCCCTAGAGCTCTGCCCGACGGCGATGCTGTTGCCGGTCTTCTCGTTCTGCCAGTTCTGAAGCAGTGTGCGCTCGTGCACGCCGCCAGCCTGCGACTTGTCCAGGCTCATCTGCAGGTGCACGTGATCGTTGTCGAGCTTCCCCCGGATGATCGCGTCGAGTTCGTCGTCGTCGTACCCGTACATGTTCAGGACGATCGAGTGCTGGGTGCTAGAGAGCAGCGCCTTCAGCACCCCGTGGACATCGTCGTACGGCGAGAAAAAGGTCCGCGTCTCGTCGGGGTAGCCGTCGAGGAATCGGCCGGCCAGCTTGTACTTCGCGAGGTCGTCCCAGTTGAACTGCTCGGCCGGCATGCTGCTCTCCTCCTGATCCGGGTGCGCTCAGGCCACCCTAAGCGCTGCGTGGCCGCCGCGCAACTTGCGATCTAGTGCGCGACGATCGAGAACGGCGCTCGGACCGGACGCGAACGCCGGCCCGTGAGCCCGGTAGCGCGCAGCGACGCGCTGTACTGGCCGGGCTTGAGGGCATGCCCGTGCAGACGGCCCGTGAATTGGACGCTGTTCGCACCCTGCCTCCCGGACCCCTTCAGCTGTCCAGCCCCATGTCTGGCCCTGCAGCGAAGCTTCGGATTGGAAGTACTCCCGGGCGCGCAGTGCCGTCCGTTGCGGTGGCCGGCTTCTAGCCGGAACAGCGAGATCCGGAACATCGCAGGCTCGGATAGCGAGAAGCGGAACCTCGTTGCGGTCGGCACCTTTGCGGTCCGCTGTTTCGAAGAGGCCCGGAACCGCTGCGGAGTCGCACGGAAGCCAGAGATGTGCGGACCACGCGCCGAGGCGCCCACGCCCGTGAGAGCCACCCGATGGGGACTTCCCGGCGCGTTGTCCACGATTCGGAGCTGCGCTCTCCTGATGCCTGCCGTAAGCGGCGTGAAGCGGATGCCCACGGCGCACGTCTTCCCCAGCGCCAAGGTGGTGCCGCATGTGCTCGAGGCGACTGCAAAGTCACCCTGCGCCACGCCCGCCACGATGAGCTGGCGGATCCTCAGCGCGCCCGTGGCCTGGTTCCGGATAGTCACGGTCTTCACGGGCCCCTCTATCCCGAGCTCCCTGGGTGGAGATCTCAACGACGCCGGGCTGACACCGAACTGGGGTGCCGCGAGCAGCACCGCGACATCCCCGGTCGAGAAACCGGCGAGGACCAGGTCCGGGGCGCCGTCGTTGTTCAAGTCAGCGATCGCGAGCCCCGCCGCGGCCCCGTGGCCCGGCATCGTCATGGGGCTCGCGAACTGCCCATTGCCCTTCCCAAGCAGGATTGAGACGGTGTTGTCGCCGCTGTTCGCGGTCGCGATGTCGAGCTTGCCGTCCTGGTTCATGTCCGCGACCGCAATCCCAGCCGGCGCCTGACCTAGGTACTCCTGCGTGGCCGGTTGGAGGGTGCCGTTTCCGTTCCCAAGCAGCACCGAGACGTCGCTCGAGCCGTTGTTGGCGGTCGCCACATCGGTGGCGCCGTCCCCGTTGAAGTCGCCGGTGGCCAGGTCCAGCGGCCTCATGCCCACGTCGTAGTCCTTCTTCGCGGTCAACGAGCCGTCGCCGAGGTTGATCAGGAGCGAGACGTTGTCCGCTCCGGTGTTCGCGGTAACGAGATCGTCGACGAAGTCGCCATCGAAGTCCCCGGCCGCCACTGCGCTCGGCTCTTTCCCGGTCGCGTAGTAAGCGGGGCCGGACAGGGTGCCGTAAGGCCCCCCAGGCGGCGCGTTGTGGTCGTTCGAGAGCACGCCCAACTCATTCGTGCCAGACGCGACGAAGGCGACGTCCGGAAGCGGATCGTCGTGCAAGTAAGCCGTCGTCACGCCCTCGGGGCTCAGATGGCTTGCGATCGAGCTCGGGTTCTCGAACGTGCCGTCTCCCTGGTTCTTCAGCACCGAAAGGGTTCCGGCATTCAGGTTCGCCGCGACGATGTCGAGCTCGGGTCGCTGATCGGGGAAGAGGACTCGGAGGTTGGCCAGTGTTATCCCCTCGGCGCCGGCACCGGTCGTATACCCCTGGGCCGCCTGGAAGGTCCCGTCTCCGTTCCCTCGCAGGACGAAGACCTTCCCACCGGACTCGTCCGTCGTGGCGAGGTCGGCGATCCCGTCGTGGTCGAGGTCGCCGGCCACGATGTCAAACGGTAGGCCGCCCGCGGTGAACGACCGTGCTGGGAAGAAGTTGAGCGCCGCAACGGCGCTGTGTGCGCTCACGAGGATCCCCGTCGCTGTCGCCAGCGCGATGAAGACCGCCCGCGGACGCCGGCCGGTCATCGCCGCGGAATACGCAGCGTGTGCTTCGTCGTCTTGCCGTAGGCCTTCAGCCGCAGATGCAGAACGAGCGGCTTGCCCCCGGGCTTGATCCTGATCTTCAGCGTACGCGTCCTGCGCCTCACGTTGAACTTCGCCCGACCGACCTGCAGGGTGGCCGGGATCGACGACTCGACCACGAGCTTCAGCCGGTGAGTGCGCTTGCTCAACTTCGATGGCCCGCGCAGCTTCACGAACAGCGGTGCGACCCGAGTGACGCGTACGATCGTGGCCGCGCTCCCGAGGCGCCCGCGGTGGTCCTTCGCCACCAGCCGCAGGCGGGTCCGCCCCGGAGGCAGCCCGGTCGCGCTCAGCGCCTCACCGTTGCCGATGAAGCGCCGACCCGCGTACCACCGCAGCCGCTTGCCGGTGAGGCGCCGGAGGCCGTCCTGGAAGGCCTGGCCGCTTAGGTATAGGGTCGCGTCGGCCCGGATCTTCAGCGGCTGGCGCGGAGACAGGATCGTTACCGTCGGCGGGCATCCGGCGGCATGGAAGGGCTTGGAGAGGCGAGCGGTCTCGTTGAACCCGTCGTTGAGCCTGATGCGAATGCGCGCCTTACCAGACGGCGTGAAGTAGCTCCCGGGCAGCCGGGCGTGCCCGGTATTCCCGCCGATGAAGATCGGCGTGAAGCTCCGGCCACCGTCACCCGAGTAGTCGACCTTGGCTCGCAGCAGTCCACCGTCGGCGTCGGTGCCCCGCCACCGCACGCTCACCGTGCCATGGCAGCTCGTCTTCGTGTGGCGCGTGGGCGCGAGGATCTCGAGCTTCGGAGCGTGCGGGCTGCGCATGATCTTGCGCAGGACGGTTCCGCCCCGCATGATCTCGACGCCCTGGAGCCCGGCCGCCGGGAGATCGCCGCGGACGAAGACGAAGGGGAACGCGTTCGGCAGATCCGCGTGTCCGGTGGTCACCGTCATCCCGCTCACGGCCGCCTTCCGGGCCCCCGGCCCGAGCCCTACGAGACGGTACGGGGTGCCGGGCGAAGGCCGCAGCGGGCTCCCGTTGCTCGGCTTGATGAACGCAATCCGCGTGCCGTCCGGGCGGATCATGGCCGCGACGCGGAGCCGCTTGCCGGTCGCCGCGCGCGGCCTGGCGGACGCCGCCGACGCGAAGGGACGCTCCGACGGCAGCACCGGGAACGGCCGCATCGCGTATGAGTTGATCACCTGGTTCCACCCGCGATCGGAAACCCAGTCGTTCGGGTCTCCGCTGCCGATGTTGGCGCAGTACGACATGTAGTCGTAGTCGGTGGGGTTGAAGGTCTTGTAGAAGCCTGGTGCGGGCGAGCCCTGCCCGGACACGTCAAGCCCTACGCCCTGGATGTAGCCCTTCTGATCTGGCGCCCACAACTCGCCGGTCTGGCCATTGCTGTCGCCGCCGCCACACGCGGAGGCGTGGACTCGCCCGAGCCCATGCGTGATCTCGTGCGCGATCGAGGTGAGAGGGCGCGAGAGCTGCGCGCCCGGCGGGGGCGGAGCCGGGTTGCCACTCTTGTCCGTGTAGGAATTTGTCGTGCGGGCGTCGACGATCGAGCGCGGACGGCTGTCGAACAACTTCGCTCCGTGCTCGGTGGACCCCACGTTGTAGTTCGTCACGCCGACCGCGTAGTCGCCACTGACGGGCCCGTAATCGTCGTCGAAGTCTTCGAGAAGGTCGAGCGAGTCGCTCTGCGCGTTCTTCTGGTTCGGGTCGTTTGCCTTGCCGGCGACGTCCAGGCTCGCCACGTAGGAGCCCGCGTAGATGTTCAT
>VAXR01000118.1 GCA_005885165.1 Actinomycetota bacterium | reverse complement strand
GATGCGGCCGTAGAGCTCGTCGCGCTCCATCGTGAGGCCGAACAGGCTGGTCGGCACGCGTACGTCGCGCGCCCAAAGCTCCGAGTCCTCGGTGGACGGCGGTTCCTCGCCCAGCTCGAGCAGCTCCAGCGAGCGCACGATGCGGGTCCGGTCGGTGGGCTCGATCACTGCGGCGGCTTGCGGCGAGCGGGTGCGCAGCTCGGCGTGCATCTCCGCCGGGCCGCGCTCGTCGACGGCGCGCTCGAGCCGGGCACGGAGCTCCGGGGGCGGCGCCGGGGCGAGCGACAGCTCGGTCAGGGCCGCGCGCAGGTACAGACCGGTGCCGCCGACGACGATCGGGCGCCGGCCCGCTGCGCGAGCGGCGTCCACCGAGTACGTCGCGGCCGGATCGACGAAACCGATCAAGCGGTGCTCGAGCCGGCCGCGCTCGTCGGCGGCGGCGGCTCCGGTCAGGACCTCGAGGCCGCGGTAGACCTGGAGCGCATCGGCCGAGATCGCCACGGGATCCTCACCGCGCTCGCGCAGGCGATCCGCGAGCGCGAGCGCCACGGCGGTCTTGCCGACGCCGGTCGGCCCGAAGATCGCGATTACGGGCGGCGGCTCGGGGCTCACGCGACGCGCGCGAGCAAGCGCTCCTCGCCGCCCAGCGTCGTGCTGGTGGCGGAGTCGATGCGCACCTGCACGAGCTCGCCAGGTGAGGCGGCACCGTCGAAGTTCACGGTCTTGTTGTGGCGGATGCGTCCGCGCAGCCGCGACGGGTCGGTGCGCGACGGCCCCTCGACGAGGACCTCCATCTCGCGACCGACGAAGCGCTGGGCGCGCTCGGTGGCCCTCCGCTGAACCAGCTCGACCAGACGCTCCATCCGCTCGTGCTTCACGCCGTGGGGAACCTGGTCCTCGAGCTCCGCGGCCTCGGTGCCGCGCCGAGGCGAGAAGATGAACGTGAAGGCGGAGTCGTAGCCCACCTCGTCGACCACCTCGAGCGTCTCCTCGAAGTCGGCCTTGGTCTCGCCAGGGAAGCCGACGATGATGTCGGTGGTGATTGCAGCGTCGGGGACGTGCTCGCGGATCAGCGCGGCCCGGTCGAGGTAGCGCTCGCGGTTGTAGGTGCGGCGCATGCGCTTCAGGACGCGGCTCGAGCCCGACTGGAGCGGGAGATGGATGTGCTCGCAGACCGACCGCAGCTCCGCGTGCGCCCGGATCACGTCCTCTCGCATGTCCTGCGGGTGAGGGCTCGTGTAGCGGATGCGCTCGATCCCGTCGACGGCGTCGATCATCGCCAGGAGCTCGGCGAACGTCACCTTCTCGCCCACCGGAAGGTCGCGTCCGTACGAGTTCACGTTCTGGCCGAGCAGCGTCACCTCGCGCACCCCGTCGGCCGCCAGGCGCTCGGCCTCCGCGACGAGCTCGTGCGCGGGACGGCTCACCTCGCGGCCGCGTGTGGACGGCACGATGCAGTACGCGCAGCGGCAGTTGCAGCCCACCGAGATCTGGACCCACGCCTGGAACTCGCGCTCCCGGCGTGCGGGCAGGCGGCCGGTGAAGCCCTCGAACTCGAAGAAGCCCTGCGCCGTGATGCTGTCGCTCGTCAGGAACTCCGCCAGCTTCGGCACCTGGCCGGGCCCGAACGCGACATCGACGAACGGGAACCGGTCGAACACCTCGTCCTTGAGCGACTGGGCCCAGCAGCCGCCGATGCCCACGACCTTCTCCGGGTTCTCGGACTTCAGCCGCTTGGCCTCGCCGAGGTGGCCGATCAGGCGGTTGTCGGCCTTCTCCCGGATCGAACAGGTGTTGAAGAGGATGACGTCGGCGTCGGCGCGCCCCGGCGCCTCGACGTAGCCGAGCGACTCGAGCATGCCCTTCATGCGCTCCGAGTCGTGCTCGTTCATCTGGCACCCGAAGGTGGTGACGTGGTAGCTCTTCACCGGCGCGCCCCTAGGTTAGCCCCGGGCTGCCCATGCGCTCCCACTGTTCGCGGCTCAGGCTGGCGAGCTGCATCTCCTCGCCGTGGCGCCCCATGGTCACGCGGTCCGGGCTCATCCCGATCTTCTCGGCGACGCGGGCCGAGGCCTTGTTGGCGGCTTGGTAGCGGGCCCATAACCGGTCGACGGCGACCCGCTCGAAGCCCTCGTCGCGGAGGGCGATCGCACCCTCCGTCGCGTAACCCCTCCCCCACGCCGAGGGATCGAGCCACCAGCCGATCTCGACGCTGCGCGGCGCGAGCTCGATCGACTCCGGCCTCGCGAAGTTGAGCCCGACGAATCCGAGCCATTCGCCGCTCGAGCGATCAACCGCCGACCGCCAGCCGAAGCCGTAGCGCGTCCAGTGCCCGAGCGCCTCGGCGAACCGGGCCTCGCTGCGGCGCCGGCTCCACGGGCTGCCCTGCCCGAAGTGCCCCGTCACCCTCGGATCGGCGGCCAGCCGCACGAAGTCGTCGAGGCGGTCCTCGCTCCAGGGCTCGAGCCGCAGCCGCGCGGTCTCGATCGTCGCGGCGTGGGCGACCGTCGTCACGGTTACTTCGCGACGTCGACCGAGCGGCTCTCGCGGATCACGGTCACCTTGATCTGACCCGCGTACTCGAGCTCCTTCTCCACGTCGCGGGCGATCCGGTGCGAGAGCAGCGCGGCGGTGTCGTCGTCGACCTCCTCCGGGTGCACGATCACGCGGATCTCGCGGCCCGCCTGCATGGCGTACACCTTCTCGACGCCGGCGTGCCGCGTTGCGATCTCCTCGAGCTCACGCAGGCGCTTTGTGTACTGCTCGAGCGACTCGCCGCGCGCGCCCGGTCGTGCGCCGGACAGGGAGTCGACGATCTGCACGATCACCGCCTCGACGGTCCGCAGCTCTACCTCGTTGTGGTGGGCCTCCATCGCGTGCGCCACGGCCTCCGTCTCGCCGTAGCGGCGAGCCAGCTCCCCGCCGACCAGCGCATGCGGCCCCTCTACCTCGTGCGTCACCGCCTTCCCGATGTCGTGCATCAGCGCGGCGCGTGCGGCGGTCTTGGCGTTGGCTCCGAGCTCGGCCGCGAGCATCGACGCGAGCCGTGAGCACTCGATCGAATGGGCGAGCACGTTCTGGCCGTAGCTCGTGCGGTAGTGCAGGCGCCCGAGCAGCTTCGAGAGCTCGGGGTGCACGGTGCCGACGTTCGCCTCGAGCACCCCCTGCTCGCCCACCTCGGCGATCCGGTTCTCGATCTCCGAGCGCGACTGGTAGTAGGTCTCCTCGATCCGTGCCGGGTGGATGCGGCCGTCCTGGAGGAGCTTCTCGAGGGTTAGCCGGGCGATCTCGCGGCGCACGCCGTCGAAGCCGGAGAGGACCACGGCGCCGGGGGTGTCGTCGATGATGAAGTCGATCCCGGTGAGGGTCTCGAGGGCCCGGATGTTGCGCCCCTCGCGCCCGATGATCCTCCCCTTCATCTCGTCGGACTCGAGGTGGACCGTCGAGACCGTGGTCTCGGCCGCGTGGCCGCTCGCCACGCGCTGCATCACGGTGGATAGGATCGACCGCGCCCTCCGCTCCGCGTCCCGGCGCGCCTCCTCCTCCACCTGGCGGACCATCGCCGCGCTGTCGTGGCGCAGCTCCTCCTCCAGCTCGCGCAGCACGATCTGGCGCGCCTGCCCGGCGCTCAGGCTTGCGATCCGCTCGAGTTCGCGGAGGTGCTCCTGCTTGGCGGACTTGAGCTTGCCGAGCTCGTGGTCGAGGTTGCGCTGGCGATCCTCGATCGTGGTCTCGCGCCGCTCGATCTCGCCCAGGCGGACGTCGAGCGCCTCCTCCTTGCGCAGGATCCGCTCCTCGATCCGCGCGATCTCCGCGCGCCGCTCGCGGAGCTCCGCGTCGATCTCCGCGCGCAGGGTGTCCCGTAGCCCCGCCTCTTCGGCAACCCCGAGCGCCGCGCCGTCCGTCGCCGTGCGCGCACCCGGCTCCGCGCGAGCCGGTCGTGCGGCGGTCGCCGACCCGGACCCGCCCGAGACGGGCTTTGGGCCCGCGGGCGCGGTCCGTCCACCGCGCTGTCTACCGAGCAGCAACACGACCGTCGCCGACACAACCGCCGCGACTGCCGCTCCAACCACGATCTCCATCTCTCCGCTCCCTGGTCCCGGCAGCCCTTCCTCGGCGCCGGATCGTTGTCGGGCGGCGATGCAACACCGCGAGACGCCAGGTCCTGCCTAGTGAGCGGGGCGCGCACCGGGTTCGGGCGCGCGAATGGCGACTACGGAGCCCCTTCCACTCTCCTTTCGGGGCGTATCACGCAGATTCTGATCGAGTTGGTACTCAAGCTTGTCTTTGTTCGCTATCCCGCTTCGAAAGAGGCGATTTTGCTGGAATTTCGTCTCACGGCGACCGCTAGGCCGCCCATGACAAGGGTACGCCGGGAGGCGAGCCTTGGCAAGCCGTGACGGGAATCGGTCAGGTCGGGGTCAGGCGGCGGCTTCGGCTGCCGGCTCTGAAGCCTCTGCAGCCTGTTCGGCCTCCGGCGGACCGCCGTTCGCCTCGATCGGCGTGACGTCGGCGGCCGTCCGCGCCGGCTCCACGCCGAGCGTCTCGTAGACCTTCAGCTCGAGCTCCTTCGTTATGGCGGGGTTCTCGCGCAGATATGCCTTCACGTTCCCGCGCCCCTGGCCGATCCGCTCCTCGCCGTAGGAGAAGAAGGAGCCGGACTTGGTGACGATGTTGTGCTCGAGGGCGAGGTCCAGGATGCACCCCTCGGCCGAGATGCCCTGGCCGTACTCGATGTCGAACTCCGCCTGGCGGAACGGCGCCGCGACCTTGTTCTTGACGACCTTGACGCGCACCCGGTTGCCGACCGCCTCGACGCCGTCCTTGAGCGTCTCGATCCGCCGTAGATCGAGGCGCTGGGACGCATAGAACTTCAACGCTCGCCCTCCGGGCTGCGTTTCGTTGGATCCGAACATCACGCCCACCTTCTCCCGGATCTGGTTCGTGAACACGCACAGCGTGTTCGTCCGGTTCAGGTTGCCGGCCAGCTTGCGCATGGCCTGGCTCATCATTCGCGCCTGGAGGCCGACCGTCTGGTCGCCCATCGCGCCCTCAAGCTCCGCCTTTGGCGTGAGCGCGGCCACCGAGTCGATCGCCACCACGTCGATCGCCCCCGAGCGGATCAGTAGGTCGGCGATCTCGAGCGCCTGCTCGCCGTGGTCGGGCTGCGAGACCAGGAGCTCGTCGACGTCGACGCCGATGCGCTTTGCGTAGGCGGGGTCCATGGCGTGCTCGGCGTCGATGAACGCGCAGATCCCGCCGACCTTCTGGGCCTCCGACAGGAGGTGGTAGAGCAGGGTCGTCTTCCCCGACGACTCCGGGCCGAAGATCTCCACGATCCGCCCGCGCGGCACTCCGCCGACGCCCAGGGCGAGGTCGAGCGACAGCGCGCCCGAGGGGATCGCCGAGACGCGCACCGCGGCGTCCTCGTCCCCCATCCGCATGATCGACCCCTTGCCGAACTGGCGCTCGATCTGGGTCAGCGCGCCCGACAGCGCAGCATCACGCGCCTTCGCGGCCTTCTCCTGCTCCTTGTCCATCTCCATGCTCCTCTGCTTGTCGAACGTCTCAAGCTAGGTGGAGGGTCGGACGGAGCCGTTTTCGCCCCCTGGTTCCCTTCAGCACGCTGATCTCGCGAGCCGTGGTCGCGTTCCGCTCCGTCGCCCTCGTATGGCGAAGCGCTTTCCGGGGGGCGACGAAGGAAGGGGATTTCCGCGGCGCTGTCGTGCTTAGACCACCTATACGGTGGCAAATCCAGGACAGCGACCAAGCTTTTCTGCCCAACCGTCGCTATGCGACGGTAATGCAGGAATGCTGCGGGATTTCTCCCGACCGGCTCCGTCCCCACCCCTTCGTCGCCCCCCTTCACATGCGCGGCGAGGCACCGCCAGGAGCTGACCTCACCGGCGGCCCCGCCCACTAGCCTCAGACCCCGATGGAGGCAGTCGCCGCCCCGTTGTGGAGCCTGCGGCGCGTGCGAGAGCCCGTGGCGCTGGCCGCGCTCGCCGGCATGGTCGCCCTGTCGGGGTTGATCGTCGCGGGCGCCGAGAGCCGCCTCGGCGTGCTCGTCCCGTCCGCGAAGCTCCGCTATCCGGGCTGGCTCCAGGGACCGCTTTCGGGGGCGAGCATCGGAATCGACTCGCACGGGCTCGCGTGGCTGCTCGTGGCCATGAGCGCCTGCTACCTGCTCGTGCTCGCGCTCGCGGACGCCGTGCCCGCGCGGATCGCGATCGCCGCCGTGGTCGCACTCCACGCGATCTTCGTGATCGCCCCGCCGCTCATCTCAAGCGACGTCTTCGGCTATATCGACGCCGCCCGCCTCGGGACGTTGCACGGCATCAACCCGTACTCGCCGGCGTTGACGCACCTCCCCCACGACCCCGTCCGGCTCTACCGCCGCTGGGCCACCGACCTGCCGTCGCCGTACGGGCCGCTGTTCGTCGTGGCGAGCTACGCGGTCGTGCCCTTGGGCGTCGCCGGCGCCCTCTG
>VAXR01000133.1 GCA_005885165.1 Actinomycetota bacterium | reverse complement strand
GCTCCACCTTCGGCATCCCGAGGGTGAGGCTCGGAACCGACCTCAGCTTCACGAACATCGAGGGGAACGCGATCTACCACACGGTCACGGCGTGCGCGTTCCCCTGCCTGGGCAAGACCGGCGCCGCCTTCCCGCTCGCGGACGGCAAGACGAGCGGCGGGCGGAAGCTCGACTTCGACTCCTCGGAGCTCGGGATCGGAGCCCCGTACGTCGGCGCCACGAGCCAGAAGCTCAATTGGGATCTGCCGGTCACGGCGCAGGGCGGCTTCAAGCCGGGCGAGACCGTCACCTACTTCTGTCGCATCCACCCCTTCATGCGCGGGGCATTCGAGGTTACGCCGTAGCAGTTTCAGGCAATACGAGGTGACGCCGTGATCAATTGGAAGCGTTCTGGCCCGTCGGTCGTCTCATCCCCGAAACGGCACTCGTGGCGTGAGATGTCCGAGGACCTGCCGGTCGACATCCTCCCGGCGTCGAACGAGGAGTACTGCCCGCCGCCCCCGAGCAGGGAGCAGATCGGGATCATGCGGTTGGCGAACGAGGAGACGGAACGGTGGCGCCGCAAGTTCAGGATGTCGCGCGCCCAGTTCGTCCGGACGAGCGCCGCGATGGCGATCGGCTTCTGGGCGATCGACGTGATCCGGCCCGGCCTCTTCGGCCACTACGGCTCGATCGCGGGCGCGTCCCCGAGGACCACCGCGGCGTGCGACCTCGAGTACGCGGCCGGGCGGGGCCTCGAAACCATCAGGAACCTGCCGGGAGAGTTCATCTTCGACGTCCAGTCGCACCACGTGGACCCGCACGGGATGTGGCGCGTCACGAATCCCGCAATCGAGGCGTTTTTTGCGGCCGTCTGGCCGCAGGCCTCGCCCGCCTTGGGCGACAAACCCGGTATCGGGCCGGGCGGCAAGCTGCGCGGCGGCGGCGCGGGCGAGATCGACCCGATCGAGAACCTCGGGCGCTTCCACTACCTCAAGGAGGTCTTCCTCGACTCGGCTACCACTTCGGCCGTCCTCTCGGTCGTCCCCACCTCGCCGGACACGAACAACCCGCTGCCGATCAAGGAAGCGGTCAAGACCATCGAGACCACCAACCGCCTGGCCAAGTCGCGCCGTACGGTGATGCACGCGTTCGTGATGCCGAACCGCGGCTCCACCGGAACGATCAACCCCGGGCCTCACCCGCGTCCGCTCTACCTCGACGAGGAGCTCGACCTGATGATGGAGCGGGCCCACCTCTACCACGACAAGCTGCGCGGCTGGAAGACCTACTGCGCGTGGGGGGACGTCCCGTACGCGAGCGGCTGGTTCCTCGACTCGGACGTCGGGATGGAGTTCATCCACCAGGTGCGGAACGTGAGCAGGAAGTTCCCGCAGATCCCGCCGGTGATCGCGACGCACAAGGGCTTCGCGCTGCCGGGCTTCGACCAGCGCGCGGCCACGCCGCGCGACATCGGGCCGGCGGCCAAGGCGAATCGCGACATACGGTTCCTCGTCTACCACTCGGGCTACGACATCGGCGACCATCAGGCGCCCTACCGCGGCGACGCCAAGGCGCGCTCGGACACCAACACCGTCGACGGCCTGATCAAGAGCCTGCGGGAGAACCACTACGACGCGCACCACTTCCGCAAGAAGGGGCATCACTTCGGGAACGTGCCGAACGTCTGGGCCGAGCTCGGTTCCGTGTGGCGCAGCGTGATGGACGATCCCGACCAGGCCGCGCACCTGCTCGGCAAGCTGATCACCTACGTCGGCCCCAAGCGCATCGCCTGGGGCACCGACAGCCTCTGGTACGGCTCGCCCCAGAAGGAGATCATCGCCCTGCGGCGCTTCCAGTTCACCCAGCGCGGCAAGGAGCTCTACCACCTGCCGCACGGGCTCGAGGGCGACGTGGAGAACCCGACGCGGAAGGCGCCGCACCCGTCGCGCACCATCCGCAACGCGATCTTCGGCCGCAACGCGGCGCGCGCGTACAACTTCGATCCCGACAAGCGGGTCCACGAGATCCACTGCGACGCGGTGCAGCACCTGCGCGACAACGGCTACCTCGACAGCCCGGCCGGCGGCGCCAGAGAGGCCGCGCCGCTCCGCACCAACCAGATCCCCGGGCCGCGCACCCGGCGCGAGGTCCTGAAGAGCCTCACCGACAGTCCCTGGTCGCCATGAGAGGTGCGCCCGAGTGCGGCTGCGGGCGGTAGCGGCCGCAGCCGGTGCCCTGCTCGCCGCAGCGGGGGTGACGGCCGCCCCGGCGGGCGCCGCGAGCAGGCTGCCCGGATGCGCCAGCGCCGGCGGGACGGGCGGCGACTGGCGGAGCTACGGGCACGACTACTCGAACACGCGGACGCAGCCCGACGAGAACGTCATCTCCGCGGGCGACGTTCCCACGCTGGCGCCCGCGTGGACCTTCTCGACGAAGGAGGTCGGCGCGGAGGGCGACTTCACCGGGACGCCGGTGATCGCGGACGGGTGCATGTACCTGGGAAGCACACGCGGCTGGGTCTTCGCCGTGAACGCCGACACGGGCAAGCTCGTATGGAAGAGGAAGGTGCCGTACGGGGGCAACGTGAACAGCTCGGCCGGCGTAGCACAGCGCGCGGTACGGGTGAAGAAGCGCGTCAAGGGAAGGCACGGTAAGAAGAAGACGCGGGTTCGCGTGCGCCGCGTGGGCACCGTCTACGTGGAGGTCTCGCGCACCGGGAAGTTCGAGAACTGCCCGAAGGGCGATCCCTGCATCGGCCCCTACGTGGTCGCGCTCGACCAGGCCACAGGCAAGATCGCGTTCGCCACCAAGCCGATCGATCGTCAGGCGGGCGCCGACGTCTACGGCAGCCCGGTGGTCTTCGACGGCGTGCTGCTGGCGGGGGTGTCCGGCGGGGCCGCCGAGCTCGGTCCGGACAACGAGCGCCAGGCGTTCCAGGGGTCGATGAACTTCCTCGACGCGAACAACGGCCGCGTGCTGAAGAAGACGTGGACGATCCACCCGCCGAACCGGCCGAACGACAAGTACGCGGGCGGCGGGATCTGGTCGACGCCCGCCATCGACACCCGCGACAGGTGGGCGTTCGTGGGCGCCGGCAACCCGTTCAAGCCGCAGGCCGAGCACAAGCACACCGACGCGATCCTTAGGTTCGACGTCAACCGGCGGAGCCGCCGCTTCGGCCGGATCATCGGCTCCTACAAGGGGACCGTCGACACGTACTTCCCGCAGGAGAGCAAGCTGCCCTGCGCCGACCTCCCCGGAAACCCGCCGCCGTACTACCCGCAGGGCGCCGGATCGTGCGCCCAGGTAGACCAGGACTTCGGCGCGTCGCCGAACCTCTTCCGGGGGGCTGGCGGCCGGCTGCTCGTCGGCGACGGCCAGAAGTCGGGCATCTACCACGTGATCGACGCCAGGACCATGAAGCCGGTCTGGACCTCGCTCGTCGGGCCGCCCAGCTCGGTCGGAGGGATCCTGGGCTCGACCGCGAACGACGGCCAGGCCGTCTACGGCCCGATCACGGTCCCGGGGTATGTGTGGTCGGTTTCGGCGAAGGGAGGCGGCTACCGCTGGTTCGGGCCGATCGGAGACGGCGTGCACTGGGGTCCGCCCGTCACGCTCGCGAACGGCGTCCTCTACTCGGTCGACTTCAGCGGGTTCCTCGACGCGTTCGACGCGCGCGACGGGATGCTCCTCACGAAGCGGCCGCTCATACTCGGCACGAGCGGTCCCGAGTCGCTCTCGTGGGCGGGCGTGAGCGTGGCGCGCAACACCGTCTACGCCGCGGTCGGCGTGCTCGGCCTCGCCAACGGCTTCGTCGTCGCGTACCGGCCGGGCAGCGTCTACGACGCGCCGAACGACGTGAGCCGCACCGTCACCCAGCTCGCCGGCAACGGCGCCGGGAGCGGTGGCGGTGGAGGCGGTGGAGGCGGCGGCGGCCAGCCGTCGGCGATCAGCCCCAGCATCGTCGCCGGTCCGGGGGCGGCGTCAACGAGCTACGCGACGCCGGTCGTCGTGTCGCAGCAGCATGGCAAGGTGTCGTTCCTGAACCTCGACACCGTCCAGCATGACGTGAACTCCACGAAGAAGAGCCCGAACGGAGGGCCGCTCTTCCACAGCAAGCTGGTCGGCCTCGGCGAGTCCGCGCCGGTGCAGGGCGTCGACCACGTTCCTGCCGGGTCGTACGACTTCTTCTGCAGCGTGCACCCCGGCATGCGCGGCACGCTGATCGTGCGCTGAGGATCCCGCTCCGCGAAGGCCCGCAGGCATTAGGCTTGGGCCTCTGGACTCGAGCGGCACCACACCCGCTGTGCGGAGGCTTCGCGCCGCCGCGCTGACCGCCGTCCTCGCGCTCGCATTCGGCGCGGGCACGGCACCGGCCTCGCCCGCCGCGTTCCGCTACATCCGGTCGTTCGGGTCCGGCAACGGAATGCAGTCGGGCCCGGGCCAGCTGAACGCGCCGCGCAGCATCGGCTTCGCGCGGTCGTCGGGCGACCTCCTCGTTTCAGACAACGGGAACAACCGCATCCAGGAGTTCCGCCCGACGGGCGCCTTCCGCCTGCTGTTCGGCAGCGCCGGCTCGGGGAACGGGAAGTTCAACGGCCCCTACGGGCTGGGCGTGAACGGCGCAGGCGACATCTACGTCGCCGACAGCAGCAACGCGCGGGTCCAGGAATTCGATCCGAACCGCGCCTTCATCCGCGCGTTCGGCACGTTCACGGGCACCCCCACGGACCTGGCCGTCGCGCCGGGCGGCGACGTGTACGTCGCCGATGGGAGCTTTATCCGCCATTTCACCGCGAACGGCTCACCTCTCGCCAGCTTCGGCGGCCCCGGTTCCGGCGACGGCCAGTTCAACAGCATCGTCACCGGCCTGGGCGCGGGCCCGGACGGCCACGTCTACGCGGGCGACTACAGCGGCGCACGGGTCGAGGAGTTCACCGGCGCCGGCGTCTTCGTCCGCTCGCTGGCGAACAGCGGCCAGGCTGCCGTGATGGGCCCGAACGGCATCGCGGTCTCGCGCACCGGTGAGATCTTCGTGACCGACAACGGCCACGAGCGCGCGATCGAGCTGCGCCCGGACGGTAGCTTCGTGCGGGCCTTCGGGACCGCCGAGCCCGGCAAGCTCGACAATCCCGCCGAGCTCTCGCTCGACTGCGCCGGCAACGTCTACGTGATCGACCTCGACGTCGGGCGCGTGCGCGAGTACGGCAACCCGAAGGCTCCGCTCCCGCCCTGCCGGCCCGACGTCAAGGGGTTCAAGATCTCTCCCAAGAAGGTTCCCGCGGGACAGAAGGCGACCTTCCAGTATCGGCTGAACGAGGACGCGACCGTGCGGATCAAGATCGCCGGTGTGGGAAGCCTGCCCGCACAGCAGGGCCACGCGGGCGCCAACGCGCAGTCGTTCAAGAAGGTTCACGGCAAGACGCTGGCGGCCGGGAAGTACCGTGCCACGATCGTCGCCAAGGCGAATGGCCTGAAGTCGAAGAAGCGGCGCCTGAAGTTCCGCGTGATCTAGGCCGGGGCTTCCCGCACATACGCTTGGGCAGCGCTTCCGCCTCCGGAGGGCGATGAAGCAGGGTCGAAGTTACGGTCCCGTCACCCTCGTCGCGGTTCTGTCACGTTGCGTTCGCCCCCGCCGAAGACGAAGGTCCGTAGTGCGTAGTCGCCCGAGGAGCTGTCCTGAGTTAGCCACACATACTGTGGTCAAGTCAGGACAGTTGGGTCCTAGGTGAGCGCGGTAGCGATGGGGGACCCGCCTTCGCCGGCTACGGGCCGTGCGCCATCGCGTGGTGGTGGTCGTGTCCCTCCATCGGCTTGCTCATCGCGCGGAGCATCGGCAGCCCGCCCCCGCGGACGAAGCGGTAGACGAGCAGGGCCGCGAGCGCGAGGAACACGATGTTCAGCACGGTCGTGTAGTTCCAGTGCACGCCGGCCTCCACGACCTTCGCGTCGCGGACCGTGCGCGCGAGCCCGACCGCCTTGAAGAGCACGTCGACGAGCAGGCCGGCTGCGACCATGGCGGCGTAGAAGGTCGCCGCGATCACCGCCGCCGTCCGCAGCCCGTAGTACTTCCGGTAGATGTTGAGGATCGGCAGGATGATCAG
>VAXR01000132.1:8678-10636 GCA_005885165.1 Actinomycetota bacterium | reverse complement strand
GGTCGTTGCGGTGGGTGGATCCGCCACCACGGATGGCGGAGCCGACGCTGTGGAGGCGATTCAGGGGGCTCGATCGGAATTGGTTGCCAGTTCCCGCGTGGGCTTTGGCACCCGCCGTGCTGGGAAGGCGACGAAGGAGGTGGCGCTCGTTGTCGCGTGCGATGTTCGAACGTCCTGGGAGGACGCCCCGCGCGTGTTTGCTCCGCAGAAGGGCGCCGACCCCGCAACGGTGCGGCGGCTCGAGCGGCGGCTCTCCGCGCTTGCGCGACGCGCGCCGCGCGATCCGCGCGGCGTCCCGATGACCGGCGCCGCGGGCGGTCTGGCCGGCGGCCTCTGGGCCCATTTCGGCGCGCGGCTCGTCCCCGGCGCTCCGTACGTGCTTGACGCGCTTCGCTTCGACGACGCGATGCGCGCCTCCCGCTTCGTCGTCACCGGCGAGGGACGGCTCGACGAGCAGTCGCTGACCGGAAAGGTGGTGGGGGAGATCGCCACCCGCTGCCGGCAGTCGGGCGTGGCCTGCCACGCGGTCGTCGGTCAGCGCTCGCTCGAGGAGTTCCTGGCCCGCCTGATCGACCTCTCGACGATCACCGAGGCGGGCACCACCCGCCGGCTCCGTAGCGCCGGCCGCCGGCTCGCGGAGATCTGATTGATGGACCAGTTGAGCCGGTTATAGGCGCGTAAGTGGTCCACCTCACTGAAATCCGATTCATAGGCGACTTAACCACACCATGGTGTGGGTAACTCGCCAGTCAATCCTCCAAGCGCTCGTAGGCGCGCAGCGTCAGGAAGTCGACGAAGCGCTCCGACAGCGCCACGTCCTCGAACAGCTCGCGAGAGGTGTCCGGGCGACCCTGTGAGTAGAAGAACTCGTCGCCCACCTGCTCGCGGATCCGCTCGAGCTCCTCGTCCTCGAGCCGGCGGACCAGCTCGGGCGTCACCGTGTCGCCCTCGGCGAGCTCCGCCCCGTGGCGGACCCACTGCCACACCTGGGAGCGCGCGATCTCGGCCGTCGCCGCGTCCTCCATCAGGTTGTTGATCGCCGCCGCGCCGTTTCCGCGGAGCCACGACGAGATGTACTGGATGCCGACGTTCACGTCGTTGCGCAGCCCCGCGTCCGTGATCTCGCCGCCGGTCGACGCGACGTCGAGCAGGTCCCCAGCCGCAACATCGAGGTCCCCGCGCTGGCGCTCGACCTGGTTCGGTCTCTCGCCGAGCACGGCGTCGAACTCCGCCATCGCGGTCCCAACGAGATCCGGGTGCGCCACCCAGGTCCCGTCGAACCCGGCCGCCGCCTCGCGCTCCTTGTCGGCGCGCACGCCCGCGATCGCCTGCTCGTTCACCTCGGGGCGCCGCCGGCTCGGCACGAAGGCCGCCATCCCGCCCATCGCGTGGGCGCCGCGGCGGTGGCAGGTCCGCACCAAGAGCTCGGTGTAGGCGCGCATGAACGGGACCGTCATCGTCACGCTCGCGCGGTCGGGCAGCAGGAACTCGGACCGGTCGCGGAAGCACTTGATCATGCTGAAGATGTAGTCCCAGCGACCGGCGTTCAGGCCGGCGGAGTGCTCGCGTAGCTCGTAGAGGATCTCCTCCATCTCGAACGCGGCGGGCACGGTCTCGATCAGGACCGTGGCCCGGATCGTGCCCGGGTCGAGCCCGAGCCGCTCCTCGGTGTGCACGAACACGTCGTTCCAGAGCCGCGCCTCGAGGTGGCTCTCGAGCTTCGGGACGTAGAGGTACGGGCCGGCGCCCCGCTCCAGCAGCCGCCGCGCGTTGTGGAACAGGAACAGCCCGAAGTCGAGCAGCGCGCCCGCCGCCGGCCGGCCGTCGATCGTCAGGTGGCGGTCCACGAGGTGCCAGCCGCGCGGGCGGACCAGCAGCGTCGCGGTCTCCTCCTCCAGCCGGTACTCGCGCCCGTCGTCGCCCTGGAAGGAGATGGTCCGCTCGATCGCGTCGATCAG
>VAXR01000132.1:0-8667 GCA_005885165.1 Actinomycetota bacterium | reverse complement strand
AGGGCGTTGATGACCATCTTGCGGTCGGTCGGCCCGGTGATCTCGACGCGCCGGTCGAGCAGCGGCCCGGGCGGCGGCGCCACGCTCCAGTCGCCCTCGCGCACCTCGCGCGTCTCCGGCAGGAAGTCCGGCAGCTGCCCGGCGTTCCAGCGCGCGACGCGCTCGGCCCGGCGCTCGACCAACTCGCGGCGCCGCGCGTCGAAGCGCTCGTGCAGCTCGCCGACGAAGCCGAGCGCCTCGTCGCTCAGGATCTCCTGGGAGCGCCCCTCCAGCGGTGCCCTCACCTCGGTGCTCACGCCGCCTCCCCCGCGCGAATCGACCTGTCGAGCAGCTCGACAGGATGAAGGACCGGCAACGCCCGGCCGAGCGCCTCGGTGTGGGCGGCGATCTGGAGGGCGCACCCCGGGTTGCCGGCGGCCACCGCCTCGGCGCCCGTGTCGAGCAGGTTCCGGGCTTTGCGCCGACCGAGCTCTTCGGCGGGCTCGGGATTCACGAGGTTCCAGATCCCCGCCGACCCGCAGCAGATCTCCCACCCGTCCGGCTCGAGCAGCTCGATCCCGGGGATGGCCCGGAGCAGCTCGCGCGGCTGCTCGCGCACCGCCTGCGCGTGCGCGAGGTGGCACGCGTCGTGGTACGCCAGGCGAAGCCGAACCTCGCCGCGCGGCGCCACGGGGCCGCTGTCGGCGAGGAGCTCCGCCACGTCCTGCACGCGCGCGGAGAACGCGCCCGCCCTCGCGGCCCAGCCGTGGTCGTCCCTGAGCAGGTGCGGGTAGTCCTTCATCGCCGATCCACAGCCGGCCGCGTTCACGACGACCGCGTCGAACCTCTCGAGCGCGGCGATCGTGCGTCTGGCGAGCTCGCGCGCGGGCTCGTCGTCGCCGGCGTGCATCTGGAGCGCGCCGCAGCAGCGCGGCTCAGCCGGTGCGTGGACCTCGAAGCCCTCGGCCGCGAGCACCCTGGCGGTGGCCGCGTTCACCCCGCCGAAGAACGCGCGCTGCACGCACCCCTGGAGCAGCGCCACGCGACCGCGCGGTGTGCCGCGCGCGGGTGTCAGCGCCGGCGGGTGCTCGGAAGACGCCGGAGGTGACAGCGCCAGCAGCGTCCGCAGCAGCGGAAGCCGGGACAGCAGGCCGCCTCGCCTGCGGCGAGCCGCGGAGGCGAGCCCCAACCGCCGGCCCGCCGCCACGGCCGGCCGCAAAGCGCTCAACCGCCGTGGGTGCGTGAAGGTCTCGAACACGACGCGCCGGACGAGCCGCTCGCGCGGTGTGCGGTCGAAGTTGCGCTCGATCTGCGAGCGGGTGTCCTCGATCAGTTCGTCGTAGCGGACGCCCGACGGGCAGGCGGTGACGCATGCCATGCAGCCGAGGCAGCGGTCGAGATGCGTGACCATCGTCCGCGACAGCTCGCTCCCCTCCTCGAGCCCCTCGCTCATCAGCACGATCCGGCCCCGCGGCGAGTCCATCTCCTCGCCCCACAGCGAATACGTCGGGCACGTCGGTAGGCAGAAGCCGCAGTGCACGCAGTCGGCGATCACGTCGGCCGACGGCGGGCGGACGGCGTCGAATGCAGCCACTAGATCCCCCCGACGAAGATGCCCGCGTTGCACGCGCCCGCGGGGTCGAATCGCTGCTTCACCCGCCGCATCAGCTGGACCGCGCCGCCGTCCTCGGTACCCCACGGATCGACCTCGGCGCGGACCGCCGCCGGAGCATCGAGGACGACGCAGGGCGACGGCGCGAGCTCCTCGCGAAGCCGCGCGATCGACTCGGCCGCGCCGGCGGTGGAACCGAACGAGATCCACGAGAGCCCGTGCGCCACCCGTCCGACCATCGCGCCACCGGCTCGATCCGCCGCCCGCATCTGGTCGGCGAGCTGCCTCTGCACGCCCGACACGTGCATGACGACGCCGTCGCCCGACCGCTGCCGGCGCCGCTGCTCGTCCCAGAGCGCGTCGTCGTCCTCGACCGTCTCGGTCTCGAGCCCGGCGCACGCGAGCGCCGCGATCGCCTCGGCCGCCTGGGCGCCCGCCTCGATGCCGGCGAAGCGAGCGAGCACCCTCCCGCGGCCATTCGACCACTCCACGTCGAGGCACTGCGCCTCGAGCGCGGCGTGGGCGAGGTCGGACGCGGCGCTCGCGATCTCGTCCGGATCGCTCGCGCTCCCCGTCGCGGTCACGGTCGCGCGCGGGAGCGGGTGCAGCCGAACCGCAACCTCGAGGATTGCCCCGAGCGTCCCGAACGACCCCACGAGGAGCTTCGCCAGGTCGTACCCGGCCACGTTCTTGATCACCTTGCCGCCCGAGCGCGCCAGGGTGCCGTCGGAGAGCGCGACGGTCGCGCCGAGCACGAGGTCGCGCGGCCCGCCGTGCCGGTGCCGCAGCGGCCCCGAGTCGCCGGTGGCGAGCACGCCGCCCACGGTCGCGGCGTCGCCGTCGGCGAGCGGCGGATCGATGGCGAGCATCTGACCGGCCTCGGCCAGCGCACGATCGCCCGGAGCCCGGCGGTCGACAGCTCGACGTCGGGTGCGTCCACCCGCGAGCCCCAGTCGAGCTTGGTGCCGCCGCCGCGGATCCGCACGCGAGCGCCCTCATTCGCCGCTTGAGCGAGCGCGGCCGCGGCCTCGTCATACGACTCCGGCGTCGCTATCTGCGGAGAGGCCATCAGAACCGCTCCGCCACCCCAGCCGCCTCGAGCGGATGGCGGCGGTATGGACCCGGCACCTCGCCGCAGAGCCGCGGCGTGGGCATCACCTTCCCCGGGTTGGCGAGCCCGCCGGGATCGAACGCGCAGCGCAGCCGCTGGAACGCCTCGAGGTCGCCCTCGCCGAACATCCGCGGCATGTAGCGCTTCTTGTCGACTCCCACGCCGTGCTCGCCGGTGATCGAGCCGCCCGCGTCGACGCACGCGGCCACGATCAGCCCCGCCAGCTCCTCCGCGCGCTCGGGCTCGCCCGGTACCGCGGCGTCGTAGCAGACGAGCGGGTGCAGGTTCCCGTCACCGGCGTGGAAGACGTTGGCCACCCGCAGGCCGTGCTCGCGCGAGAGCTCGTCGATCCGCCGCAGCACCTCCGGCAGGCGCGTGCGCGGGATCACGCCGTCCTGCACGTAGTAGTTGGGCGAGATCCTGCCCATCGCGGCGAACGCCGCCTTGCGGGCCTTCCAGATCAGCTCCCGCTCGGCGTCGGAGCGCGCGATGCGCACGCCGTTCGCGCCGTTTCGCTCGCACATCGCGATCACCTCGTCGAAGCCCGCCTGGCACTCCGCGCCCGAGCCGTCCAGCTCCACGATCAGCGCGGCGCCGGCGTCGGCCGGGTAGCCGGCGCGCACCGCGCCCTCCGCAGCCTCGATCGAGAGGCGGTCCATCATCTCCACGGCGGCGGGGACAAGCCCCGCGGCCACGATGTCGGAGACGACCTGGCCCGCCTCGGAGGTGCTGTCGAAGAAGGCGACGAGCGTCCGCACCGCCTGCGGCCTTGGGACCACGCGAAGCGTGATTCGCGTCGCTACGCCGAGCGTCCCCTCGGAGCCGACGAACGCACCCACCAGGTCGTATCCCGGCCGGTCGACCTCCTTGCCGCCGAGCTCCACGGTTGAGCCGTCGGCAAGCACCACCTCGAGGCCCGTCACGTAGTTGGTGGTGAAGCCGTACTTGAAGCAGTGGGCGCCGCCGGAGTTCTCGGCCACGTTGCCGCCGATCGAGCAGACGATCTGGGAGGAGGGATCGGGCGGGAAGAAGTGCGTGGGGGCGACCGCGTGCGAGATGGCGAGGTTGCTCACCCCGGGCTCAACCACGACCCGCTGGTTCGGAAGGTCGACCTCGAGGATGCGCTGCAGGCGCGTGAGCACGACCAGCACGCCCTCCTCCACCGGGAGCGCGCCGCCCGACAGGCCGGACCCGGCGCCGCGCGCCACCCACGGCACCGACGCCGCGTGGCAGGCCGCGACGATCCGCCGCACCTCGTCCGCGTCATCGGGCAGCACGGCCACCCGCGGAACCGCGCGGTACTGGAGCAGGCCGTCGGACTCGTACGTGCGGAGCGCGTGCGGATGGGTGATCACGCGATCCGGCCCGCAGATCCGCGTGAGCTCGGAGACGAAATCGTCCATTGCGTTCGCAGGATGAACGATCGGGCCGGCTGCGCGTCCCATGGCCGCGCGTCCCCATCCCCAGCGCCCGTCACGGAAGCGTCCTGACTTTGCTGCACGGACTCTTCTGCGCTTCGCGCCGCGTGCCGGGCTCAGTTAGGGCAACGAAGAGGAAGGGCCCAGGCCGCGCTTTCACGGTGCTGTGCTGGTTTATTGAGTCCAGGGGACCCCAAAGACAGCACGGTCCGCGGGGAATTTGGCGCATCGGCGACGTTGGATGAATTGCGGCCGATATAGGACCGCAATTCATCCAACCCCCCGGCCGAAGGGAACGGAGCGTTACGGGCTCGCAACGTACCTAACAGCCATCCTTCCTTCGTCGCCCAATACAGCACGGTGACGTGCTCGGAGGGGGTGACGCTTCTGCGGCAACGCGAGTGGAGAGCGTCCCGCGTTAGCAACAGAAACGTGTGACGAAGGTCGTGGAGCTTTTCGGAGTTTCCCGCGATATGCGATGGAAAGTCCGAAAAGCGCCTCGGGCGGCTCCGGTGCGGCCGGCCCGTACACTGCGCCCGTGCCGACCGCGGAGGCGAACGGGCAGCGTCTCTACTACGAGGTCCACGGCGAGGGCGAGCCGCTCCTGTGCGTGATGGGGCTCGGTGCCGACTCGCGCGCCTGGATCCCGGAGATCGCGAACTGGAAGGGCGAGCGCAAGGTCGTGGTGTTCGACAACCGCGACGTCGGCCGGTCGTCCCACGTCGAGGAGCCGTACGAGGTGGCGGACATGGCGAACGACAGTCTCGCGCTCGCCGACCACCTCGAACTCGAGAGCTTCGACCTCGTCGGCATGTCCCTGGGCGGCGCGATCGCGCAGGAGATGGCGCTGGCAGCACCGGAGCGCGTGCGGACCCTCTCGCTCGTCGTTACGTACGGCGGATCGGGCCCTCATGGCGAGGCGCGGGCACGCGTGCTCGGGAAGGCCGTGTCCGCGCTGAACGAGGAGGAGCGGGTCGACTTTCTGATGATGCTGACCTTCTCCGAGGCGTTCTTCGGCCAGACCGAGCAGTTCACGAGGCTCCGTCAGATCCTGCTCGACGACCCCTACCCGCAGCCGCCTGAGGCCTTCGCGCGCCAGCTCGCCGCGGCGGGCCGCCACGAGACGCGCGACCGCCTCGGCCAGCTCTCGATGCCGGTCCAGGTGATCGGCGCGGAGCGCGACCAGATGGTCCCGGTCTGGAAGTCCGCCGAGCTGGCGGGCCTGATCCCCGGCGCGAGGCTCACGATCCTCGAGGGCGCGCCGCACGCGGTAAACATCGAGCGTGCCGAGGAGCTGAGCCGGCTCGTGCTCGACTTCGTCGCCGAGCACGCTCCCGCGCCGAGCGGCACCCCCTAAACGTGGCGAGCGCCCCGTGAGGGGCGCTCGCCTGCCTCGCTCCGCCCGCGGCCGGCTAATCCGGCCGCTCGGAGTCTCAGCTACTCATCCCGGCCGCGGGGCGGAAGCCGCGGTAATCCGGGGTGTGCTCCCAGTCCGCGTCGGTCTCGCGGATGACCATCAGGCCAACCGAGCCGAGTCCGACGAGGAGCAGGGCCGCCCCTACGATCCCGAGCGCCAGGACGCCCGCCGGGAAGGCGATGTCGATGCACACGGCGCCAGCCGCAATGAACAGCGCCATCCACCAGTCGACGACACGCGCGAGATACAGCCCCGCGCACAGCACCACGAAGCCGACGGCGATCACCTCGCCGACGATGTACACCGGGATCATCGCCCCGGCGTCGTGGAGCAGCCCGTGGAGCACTGCCGAGTTGGTGGCGTTTGCGGCCCCGTGCCGCGCCATCTCCCAGATGGCGAAGCCGACGCCGGCGCTTGCCACCGACCCGAGCAGCCCGATCATCGCGAGTGCCCCGCCGATCGCGCCGTAGCCCGGCCTCCGCTCACGCAGCATGTGCATGAGTCCCAGGACCGCCGGTACCAGCAGCACGAGCCCGATCACGCCGATCAAGCCCGAGATGTAGAAGCGGTCGATGTGTGAGGCAGCGACGCGGAGCTGAGCGACTGCACCCGTCTCCAGCTTCGGAGACACGATGAACGCCGCCAGGAACAGCAGAGGGGCAAGCACCATGCAAACCCCCGCGGTCATCTTGCGGAGGTGGTGCGAATCCGTGAATCCCATCAAACCCTCCTTTGGGTCCGATCAATTGCTACGTCGGATCTACACCCGTAAGTAGCGATCGTTACGAAAGCATTTTACGCCTGCAGGGAAGGCCCGGCAAGCCGTCAGCGCGACTCTGCAAGCGACCGCACAACGGCCTCGTAGAAGCCCTCGCCGTTCCTTCCCTCGGTGATCTCGACGTTCGCCGGCGCGCCATCCGTGATCGACGGATCGCGGTCGACCGCGTTCGCCACGAGGAAGAAGCGGCTCACGTGCTCGGCCACCCCGAGGTCCTCGCGCGAGTCGCCGACGGCGATGCACTCGGCCGGCGCGTACCCGCGCGCCCGCATGTGACGAGCCACCGCCGCCCCCTTCGACGCGACCCGCGGGATTAGGTGATAGGCGTGAGGCGGGCCCGGAGGATCTACCAGCGTCTCCTTCGGGGAGATCGTCCCGTTGTCGACGAGGCGCAGCTCGCCGTGGCCGTGCTCGGCGAGCAGCGCGTTCGCCTCGTCCACGTCGACGAGCCCGCGCAGGAGGTGGGAGAACTCCCGCCCCAGGTGCCACGGCGCGTGCGGCTCGAGCCGGCCGCGGTAGGTGTCGAGCAGGAGCCGCGGCGCACCCCCCTCCTCGATGAGCTGGTGGACGGTCTTGCCGTCACGCGGCTGGAGATCGCCGGTCAGGTACTCCTCCTCGCCGTCGATCACGAGCCCGCAGCCGATCTCGTAGATGTAGGACGACTGCCCGAGGATGCGCGCGTCCTCCATCACCTGGGCCTTGCGGCGGCCCGACTTCAGGACCACCTCGGCGCCCGCCCGGTGACAGGCCTCGAGCGCGCGCGCCGGTAGCAGCGTGAACGCGCCGTCGGCGTCGCGGAAGAGGGACGCGCCGCGCCCGAGGAGCGTCCCATCGAGGTCGGTGTAGACGCACCTGATGGCCATCGGCGGGCGCCTACTATGGCAACCAGATGACTGAGGCCATGATCTAGTGGCCGTGATCCGGGAGACAGCGCCCTGGCAGGGGCTCGTCGACTCCGGTCGCGGCGAGCAGGTGGTGGCGGAGTCGCGGTTCGGCGCGCGCAAGCCGCGCACCGTCCGGCTGCCCGATGACCTCCATCCGGCCCTCCGGGAGTCCCTGGCGCGCGCGGGTATCGAGGCCCTGTACTCCCATCAGGCGGACGCGCTTGAAGCCGCGCGCGAGGACCACGTGATCGTCACCACGGGCACGGCGAGCGGCAAGTCGCTCGCGTTCAATCTCCCGGTGCTGGACACCCTCGCGAACGATTCACGCGCGCGCGCGTTCTATCTGTACCCAACCAAGGCGCTCGCGCAGGACCAGGCACGAGGGCTCTCCGCGCTGCGGGCCCCGTTCCTCCGCCACGCGATCTACGACGGCGACACGCCGCGCGAGGAGCGGCGCGCCATCCGCGGGCGCAGCAACCTGATCCTGTCGAACCCGGACATGCTCAACGTCGGCGTGCTCCCGCACCACCGGCAGTGGGGGGACGTGCTCGCCAACCTGGCCTGGATCGTGGTGGACGAGGCGCACGTCTACCGCGGCGTGTTCGGCTCGCACGTGGCGAACGTGCTGCGACGCCTGCGCCGGCTGGCGCGCGCGTACGGCACCGAGCCGCGCTTCGTGCTGGCGAGCGCGACGATCGCCAATCCGACCGAGCTGGCCGAGCGGCTGGTCGGAGAGCGATGCCAGCTTGTGGACCGCGACGGCGCGCCGAGCGCCGAGCGAAAGGTCGTGATGTGGAACCCGCCGCTCGTGGACGAGGCAACGGGCGCCCGCGCGTCTGTGCTCGGGGAGGCGGCGGCGATCTTGGCGCGCCTCGTGGAGGACGGCGTTCGAACGATCTGCTTCATGCGCTCGCGCCGCGGGGTGGAGCTCGTGCAGCGCTTCACCCGGTTGCGGCTCGAGGACGCGGGCCGAGCCGACCTGGCCGACCGGATCGCCCCCTACCGCGCCGGCTACACGGCCGCCCAGCGGCGCGAGATCGAGCATCGCCTGTCCGAGGGCGAGCTGCTGGCGGTGGTGGCGACGAACGCGCTCGAGCTCGGGATCGACGTGGGGGAGCTCGAGGCGGCGATCTGCGTCACCTTCCCCGGCACGGTGGCGAGCCTCCGCCAGATGTGGGGCCGCGCCGGGCGCCGCCAGACGGGGCTCGCGATGTACGTGGCGGGGGACGACGCGCTCGATCAGTTCTTCTGCCGCCACCCGGACGAGTTCCTCGACCGGCCGGTGGAGCGCGCGATCCTCGACCACGAGTCCGAGAGCATCCACCTGCCGCACCTGGCCGCCGCCGCGTACGAGCTGCCCCTGAGCTCCGAGGACGTCGACGTCTTCGGCCCGCGCTGGGAGGCGTACGCCGAGCGGCTTGTGCGCCTCGGCGAGCTGCGCGAGCGCGGCGGTCGCTACCTGCCGCGC
>VAXR01000131.1 GCA_005885165.1 Actinomycetota bacterium | reverse complement strand
CGCGCGCGGAAGCGCGGCTCGCCGGAGCGCTCGAGCAGGTCGTCGAGCCGTTCCAGGTCCACCGAGCCAGTGTGGCAGCCTGACGCCCGTGCGCCTCGCCAAGTACCTCGCTCACGCCGGCGTCGCCTCGCGCCGAGCGGCAGAGGGGCTGGTGAGAGAGGGCAGGGTCACCGTCGGCGGCGAGCCCGTAATGGACCCGGCGGTGGACGTCGACGAGGCGAGCGGCGTTGCCGTCGACGGGGAGCCGGTCTCGCCGGAGCCGGCCGTCGTGTACGCCGTCAACAAGCCGGCCGGCGTCGTCTCGACGGTTCGGGACACCCACGGCCGCCCCACCGTCACATCCCTAGTGCCGTCCGGCCGACGTCTCTATCCGGTGGGTCGCCTGGACGCCGACACAACCGGGCTCATCTTCCTGACAAACGACGGCGAGCTCGCCAACCTGCTGATGCACCCGCGCTACGAGGTCCCGAAGACGTACCGCGCGCGCGTCGAGCCGGCGCCAGTCGGCGAGGGCGCCCTTCGGCGACTTCGCGAGGGGGTCGAGCTCGATGACGGGCAGGCCGCGCCCGCCCGGGTCCGCCAGGTGCGGCCGGGACTGCTCGAGATCACGATCGCTGAGGGCCGGAAGCGGCAGGTGCGGAGGATGTGCGAGGCGGTGGGCCACCGCGTCGTAGAACTGCGGCGGGTCGCGTTCGGGCGGCTGCGGCTCGGCGACCTCGGCGAGGGGAAGCATCGCAGGCTGACCGCGGCGGAGGTCGAGCGCCTCCGCGCAGCGGCTCGGCTCTAGGATCAACGGCCGTGCGATTGCGCGCGCTGAGGGGCGCCATAACGGTCGATCGAAACGATCCGGACGACATCCTCGAGCGGACCGAGGAGCTCGTCCGGAGCGTGATGGAGCGGAACGGGCTCGCGCCGGACGACCTCGTGAGCTGCATCTTCACTTCGACGTCCGACCTCGACGCCGAGTTTCCCGCGGTGGCGGCGCGGCGCCTGGGGCTCGACGCGGTCCCGCTGCTCTGCGCGCGCGAGATAGACGTGCCCGGCGCGCTGCCGCGCGTGATCCGGCTGCTCGTGCACTGCTACGGCGACGACGCGGCCCCTCCGCAGCACGTCTACCTCCGCGACGCCGTGAGCCTGCGGCGGGACCTCCAGGGCGCGCAATGAGCCTCGAGTTCGCCGAACGGATGCGGCGCATCCCGCAGTACCCGGCTGCCGAGACGTACGAGTACGGCGGGGAGCTCGTGAAGCTCGCCTCGAACGAGACGGCGTGGTCGCCGCACCCCGCGGTGATGGAGGCGATCGAGCGCCAGCTCCAGGATCTGAACCGCTACCCGGACCCCGACCGGTCGGTGCTCAGGCAGCGCCTCGCGGAGCGACTCGAGACCACGCCGGCGCGCATCGCCGTCGGCAACGGGTCGTGCGACATCCTGCTGGCGGCCGGTGAGGTCCTGCTCGAGCCGGGCGCGGAGATCGTCTACGCGTGGCCGTCGTTCTCGATGTATCCGCACCTGGCCGCCACGAGCGGCGCCCGCGCGGTGACGGTGCCGCTCGACTCTGATGCGCGCCACGACCTCGAGGCGATGGCGCGCGAGGTGACCGCGGCCACGCGCATTGTGCTTGTCTGCAACCCGAACAACCCGACCGCCACCGCGCTTCCGATCGGCGAGATCGACGCGTTCGTCGGCTCGCTACCCAGGCACGCGTGCGTGATCCTCGACGAGGCCTACGTCGAGTTCTCGACCCTCCAGGACCCCGGCGAGTCGCTGGCGCTGGTCGAGCGCCATCCGAACCTCGTGATCCTCCGGACCTTCTCGAAGGTCTACGGGCTGTGCGGCCTTCGCGTGGGCTACGCGCTGTGCGCCGAGGACTTCCGGTCGGCCGTTGACCGCGTTCGCCAGCCGTTCGCGGTCAACTCGCTGGCCCAGGCCGCGGCGGCGGAGGCTCTCCTCCACCAGGACGAGGTCGCCCGGCGGGTGGAGCGCGTCGCGGTCGAGCGGCTGCACCTGGACGGGGAGCTCGCATCGCGCGGACTCGAGACGAGCGACAGCGAGGCGAACTTCTGCTGGGTGTCGCTGGGGGACCGCGACGAGGCGGCCATCCTGCGCGGGCTCGCCGAGCGCGGCGTGATCGTGCGCGGCGGCGCGGACCTCGGCGAGGAGGGGTACCTGCGGGTCACATACGGCACCCGGCCGGAGAACGACCGCTTCCTGGAGGCGCTCGACGAGGTGCTGGCGCAGGTCCCGGCCGGGGCGTAGCCGCCGCCGACCCGCTCAAGCAGTCGCGCGCCGCACCCGATACCTGCTACAAGTAGGCAGTTCGCCATGCGCGAAACAGGCACGCACACCACCCTCGGAAGCGCCCCCGGCGCCTACGCGCGTGCCTACTACTGGACCTGGCGATTTAGCTAGGCGTCCGGCCACGGCCCCTGCGGCCCGTCGACCGAAGTCCCAGTCCCGCCGGACGCCGTTCCACTCGGCCCCTTCCCGGGCCCGCGCAGTACCAGGAATAGGATTTTCAACCGCTATTTCGAAAGGTTTTCAGCCGTGCCAACCAGCCCCCCGCAGCGACTAGCTCCGATCCGGAACCTCCGCATCGTCCGCGGCGAGGCCCTGACGCCGCCGGAGCGCCTGCTCGCCGAGCTTCCGGTCGCGGACGAGCAGGTCGAGCGGATCCTCAGGAGCCGCGAGGAGATCAGGCGGATCCTCGACCGGACCGACGACCGCCTGATCGTCGTCGTCGGCCCCTGCAGCGTCCACGACACCGAGGCCGCGCTCGACTACGCGGAGCGCCTGAGCGATAAGGCGTCCGAGCTGAGCGACGAGCTCTGCTGCGTGATGCGGGTCTACTTCGAGAAGCCCCGCACCAGCACCGGGTGGAAGGGCATGATCAACGACCCCCACCTCGACGAGTCGGGGAACGTGAACGCCGGCCTCCGCAAGGCCCGCAACCTGGTGCTCGAGATCCTCGGGCGGGGCGTGCCCGCAGCATGCGAATTCCTCGACCCGATCACGCCGCAGTACATCTCCGACCTCGTGTCGTGGGGCGCCATCGGGGCGCGGACGACCGAAAGCCAGATCCACCGCCAGCTCGCCTCCGGGCTGTCGATGCCGGTCGGCTTCAAGAACGGCACCGACGGGAACGTGGGCATCGCGGTCGACGCGGTCCGCGCGGCCGCCGTCCCGCACGCGTTCGCCGGCATCGACGACGCGGGCGCCGCCGCGACCATGCACACGAGAGGCAACGAGGACTGCCACGTGATCCTGAGGGGCGGGCGCGACGGCCCCAACTACGACGCCGCGGCCGTGGCGGACGTCCTCGAGATGCTGCGCTCGGCGGGGCTCCCGGAGCGCGTCGTGATCGACGCCTCGCACGACAACAGCGGCAAGGACCACACGCGCCAGCCAGACGTCATCGCACGCATCGCGGCCCAGGTGGCTGCGGGCAACCGCGGGATTGTGGGCATGATGCTCGAGTCGTTCATCGCCCCGGGACGGCAGTCCTTCGTCGTCGGGCAGCCGCTCGCCTACGGCCAGTCGATCACCGACGAATGCATGGGCTGGGACACGTCGGTGGAGATGCTCGACCGCATCGCCGAGGCGGTGCGGGCGCGGCGGTCGGGCCGGGGCTGAGCGACCCGCTGACATGAGGGTCGCGGTCCTCGGCGTGGGCTTGATCGGGGGGTCGATCGGCCTGGCCGCCCGGGGGCTCGGGCACGAGGTCGCCGGCTGGGACGTCGATCCCGACGCGCTGGCCGCGGCGGTCGAGCGCAACGCCGTCGATCGCGCCGCCACCTCGGTCGCCGATGCGCTCGTGGACGCCGCCGTCTGCTTCGTCTGCGTGCCGGTGGGCGCGCTGGGCGAGCTCGCGCTCGAGGCGCTCGCCGCCGCACCCGAGGAATGCGTCGTGAGCGACGTGGGGTCGACGAAGCGCAGCCTCGCCGCGGCGACGGGTGACGAGCGCTTCATCGGCGGGCACCCGCTCGCAGGCTCCGAGGCATCGGGCATCGCCCACGCCCGGCCGGACCTGTTCGACGACGCGACCTGGTACCTGACGCCCGGCGAGCGGTCATCCGGCGTGCTGTACGAGCGCCTCCACTCGCTGATCGTGGCCTTCGGCGCCCGGCCGGCGGCTATCGACGCCGAGACCCACGACCAGCTGATGGCGGTTACGAGCCACCTTCCGCACGTGCTCGCGAACGTGCTGATCGACCAGGCCGGGGACAGGCTCCGCGAGCACGGTGCCGCGGTTCCGCGCATCGGGCCGAGCCTCCGCGACGCCACGCGCGTGGCCGGCGCGAACCCGGCGATCTGGACCGACATCTTCATGTCCAACGCCGAGACGCTCTCCGAGGAGATCCGGGAGGTGGCGCGCGCGCTGGAGCAGGTGGCCGACCGGCTCGCGGATAGCGAGCGGGACGCGCTCGACGACTGGCACCGCCACGCGCGCGAACAGCGCCGGCTGCTGCTCGAGGCCGACCTCGCCGGCGGCCCGGTGCACGAGCTGCGAGTCGCCGTCCCCAACCGCCCAGGTATCGTCGCCCAGGTGGCACTCGCCCTCGGTCGAGGCGGCGTGAACATCGTCGACATGGCCCTCGCGCCCGCGCCCGACAACCGCTCCGGCTCGATCACCCTGTGGGTTGCCGGAGACGGCGCGGCGGCCCGCGCGGCCGAGCTCGTCGGCGAGCTCGGCTTCCCCGTTCACGGCGCCGGATGAAGCGGCGGTTCGGGCCCGCCGGCCCCCTCCGGGGGCGCGTCACGCCGCCTCCCGACAAGTCGATCTCCCACCGGGCCGCGCTGTTCGGGGCGATGTCGGACGAGCCGGTGCGGATCGTCAACTACCTCGGCGCCGACGACACGCTGGCGACGCTCGACGCCATCCGCTCGCTCGGCGCCGGGATCGAGGAGGACAACGGCGACGTGCTTGTTCGCGGCGTGGGGCTGCGGACCGCGGCGCCGACGACCGGGGGGATCCTGAACGTCGGGAACGCGGGGACGCTGCTCCGGATCCTCCCAGGCTGGCTCGCGGGTCAGCCCGGAGGCATCTGGCGGCTCGACGGCGACGAGTCGATTCGCCGCCGGCCCGTGGACCGGATCGTCGAGCCGCTGCGGCTGATGGGCGCCAGGGTCGACGCCCGCGAGGACCGCTTCCCGCCGCTCGTCGTGGAGGGCGCCGAGCTCACGGCGATCGAGTACGAGATTCCGGTGGCGAGCGCTCAGGTCAAGTCCTGCGTGCTGCTCGCCGGGCTCCTCGCCGAGGGCGAGACGGCCGTCACCGAGCCGCAGCAGAGCCGCGACCACACCGAGCGGATCCCGTCGACGAGCTAGAGCTCGAGGAGGTGGTCGTGCCCGGGGATGCCTCCTCCGGCGCGTTCCTGGCGGCCGCCGCGTGCGCGGTGCCGGGGTCGCGGGTGCTGCTCGATGGGGTGGCGCTCAACTGGACGCGGACGGGGTTCTTCCGGATCGCCGAGCGCATGGGGGCGGTAATCGTCGGAGACCTCGAGGACCCGTCGAACCCTTCCGCGACGGAGGAGCCGGTTGGCGAGCTCGACATCGCCCAGGCGCCGCTCGAGGGCACGACGGTGGAGCCGGCGGAGGTGCCGCTCGCGATCGACGAGCTCCCGCTAGTAGCTCTCCTCGGCTGCTTCGCCGAGGGGGAGACGGTGGTGCGCGGCGCGGAGGAGCTCCGCGTGAAGGAGTCTGACCGGATCGCGGGGGTGGTGGACGGGCTCCGCGCGCTCGGGGCGGACATCGATGCGACCCCGGACGGGTTCGCGGTCCGCGGCGGGGGTGGGCTGGACGGCGGCGAGCTCGACTCCCGCGGGGACCACCGGATGGCGATGCTCGGGGCGATCGCCGGCCTCGCCTCGCGCCGCGGCGTCGAGGTCGAGGGCATCGAGGCGGCGGCGGTCTCGTATCCCGGGTTCGAGGAGGCGATCCGCTCGCTGGTGGGGTGACGGGCGCGCCGGGCGTGCTTGGTACGTTGCGGGCCTGCGCGGGATGACGAGGCAAGGGGCTGGGCGGGGGGTGGCGGCGCTCGCCGCCGCGGTCGCGACGCTGCTCGTCGCGGGAACGGCGCAGTCGGCCACTCCGTCCGGCGCGACGCTGCGCCCGGGCAAGTCCCGTCACGGGAGCGTGCACTGGAAGGGCAGCGTGACGGTCGGGACCGACTTCAACGGGATCAGCGACTTCTGCTTTGGCACGGACGGCAGGCCGGATCCGACCTCGGGCTGCGACTTCTACCGCCTCGACGTGAAGACCCCGTCGGGCTTCTACAAGAACTTCCTCGGCGGGGTCCGGGTGAACCTCACGAACTTCGGGCCGTACGACCTCGACCTCGCCATCTACAACCGCAACCCGGACGGGACGCGCGGGGAGCCAGTGACTGGCAGCACCAACGGTCCGGGTACCCCCGAGACGGCCACGATCGACGCCGCGCAAGGCTCGTACTGGGTCGTCGTCGTCAACTACCTCGCCCCGAACGGGCAGACCTACGACGCCTCGGCGACCTTCACCGGCCACCCGCCCAAGCCCACGCTCGCGGTGCTCAATCGCAGGATCGGCGCCGGCCCCGCCAACTACCGCGCCTCCCACGATCGCTACACCTCGCACTCCGAGCCGTCGATCGCGATGGACCCGCTGAACCACCGGCACCTCATCGCGGGCTCGAAGATGTACCAGAACAACGCGGAGTACCTGTTCAAGGCCGGGACCTACGAGTCGTTCGACGGCGGGCGCCACTGGAAGGACTGGGGGCAGCTGCCCGGCTACTGCACGCAGCCGGGCTACTGCGATCCGAACAACCAGGCCCTATACAGGACGGTGTCCGACATCTCGGTGGCGTTCGGCGACGAGGGCAATGCGTACGCCAACACGCTCGACGCCCCCGGGGGGACGTTCGCCTTCACCGGCTTCAACCAGACGGTCGCGATCAAGCGGCCCGGGAAGCCCTGGACCGGCCCGATCACCGTCCACGACAACCGCGGCAACCCCGTCAGCCAGCAGAACTTCCTCGACGACAAGAACTGGATCGCCGTCGACAACAACACCGACGTGAACGGCGGGCCCAACCGGCCGCACGACCGCAAGATCGGCTGGATGTACGTGTGCTGGAGCTTCGACGGCACGCAGACGCCGAGCCAGCAGATCGTTCTGATGCGCTCCAAGGACGGGGGCCTGACATGGGGCGGGGCCACCCCGGGTGACAACACCCCGATCCCCGTGAGCCAGAAGGCGGTGGTCGCGGGCATCGGCTGCCACGAGGACATCGGCCCGCAGGGCGAGCTCTACGTGACCTGGTACGACAACTCGCTCGACGCGCTGATGCAGGCCAAGTCCACCGACCACGGGGCCAGCTTCACCCCGGCCCGTCCGATCGCGGCGATCACCGGCGTGAACAACCCGTTCCCCGCCCAGTCGTTCCGCAACCTCTCGATCCCTACCAGCGGGATCGACAGGAAGGGGCACGTCTACATCGCCGTCGATTCGGCGAACGGCCAGGGCGGGCCGCTCGCCCCGGACACGTCGATCTCGAAGCTGAAGCAGCTCGCGCACAAGCACCAGGCGGAGATGGAGCAGGCGGGCGACGCCAAGGTGAACTCCGATGTCGTGCTCTTCAAGTCAACCGACGGCGGCAACTCGTACACCGGCCCGATCCGCGTGAACCAGGACCGGACCGGCAACGACCAGTTCCAGCCGTGGCTGGCGGTCACGCCGAAGGGCCAGCTCGACATCATGTACTTCGACAAGCGGCGGGACCCGCAGAACTTCTTTATCGGCGAGACGCTGTCGCGCTCGAACGACGGCGGCAGGACGTTCACCGACGTCCGGCTCGACCGTCACATGTGGGACCCGCGCGTGAACCCGCCGATCTCGGTGTCGGGCCAGTTCATCGGCGACTACCAGGGGATCGCGGCGGACGACGACGTCGCCATCCCGTTCTGGAACGACACGCAGCTGGCGAACCTCCCGCGCACGGACAGGGCCTACTCGCGCTGGCAGGAGGTCCTCGACGCGCGCGTCCCGAACGACGCGCTGCACGGCGGGCCGGGCTGTCGCGACCACCGCCCGCCGCGGACGAAGCTGCGCCGCAGCGGCGTCTCCGCCGGGAGCGGGGGGATCCGCGTCGCCGGCACCTCGTCGGACCGCGGCTGCAAGGGCAAGACCCGCAAGGCGTCGATCCCGGGGCGCGTGACCAAGGTCTACGTGTCGGTGGCGAAGGTGCTGGGGAAGCGGTGCAGCTTCCTGCTCTCGAACGAGCGGTTCAGCAGGCGGCGCAGCTGCGGCAAGCGGGTGCTCCTGCGCGCGAAGGGCAGGCACCGGTGGCTCTTCCACTCGAAGGCCCACCTCGGCCGCGGGACCTATCGGATCGTCGCCGTGGCGATCGACCTGAGCGGCAACCGCGAGAGGCCGGTGCGGCATCGCAACACGGTCGTGATCCACGTTCGCTGAGAGCCCGGCCCCAAGCCGGCATGCCGAAGACGGCATCTAGCCTTGCGCACGTGGTCGTCGCCATCGACGGGCCCGCGGGGGCCGGGAAGAGCACGGTCGCGCGCGGGGTCGCCCGGGCGCTCGGCTTCGGCTACCTGGACTCCGGGGCGCTCTACCGGGCGATGGCGGTCTCGGTGCTCGAGCACGGTGGGCCGCCCGAGGAGCTCGCAAAGGCGGCCCGGATCGAGCTCGGCGAGCGCGTCCTCCTCGACGGCCGCGACGTGACCGACGCCATCCGCACGCCGGAGGTCTCGGAGACCGCATCGCGAATCGCCGCCGTCCCGGGGGTGCGCGAGGCGCTCCTCTCGAAGCAGCGTGAGATGGTGGCCGCCGGCGACTGGGTGGCGGAGGGAAGGGACATCGGCACGGTGGTGGCGCCGGGCGCCGCGCTCAAGATCTTCCTCACGGCGAGCCCCGAGGAGCGTGCGCGCCGACGTGCGCGCGAGCTCGCCACCGACTGGCAGACCGTCCTCCGCGACCAGACGTTGCGCGACGCGCAGGACCGCGACCGCGCCCACTCGCCGCTGCGCCCGGCGCCCGACGCGATCGAGCTCGACTCGACGGACCGTCCGGTCGAGGACGTGATCGCGCAGGTGGTGGGCCTGGTGCGCCACGCGCAGCGCTGATGGCCTCTCCGCTCGTCGCGGTCGTCGGCTACCCGAACGTCGGCAAGTCGACCCTCGTGAACCGCCTCAGCGGCACGCGCGAGGCGGTGGTCCACGAGCAGCCCGGCGTGACCCGCGACCGCAAGGAGGTGGAGACCGACTGGAACGGCCGGCGCTTCCGGCTTGTTGACACGGGGGGCGTCGACGCGACCGACCGCGACGACCTCGCGCGCGAGGTCCAGCGCAAGGCGCGCGAGGCCCTCGGCGCGGCCGCCGCGATCGTGCTGTGCGTGGACGCGCGGGCGGGGGTGCGCCCCGGGGACGAGGAGCTCGCGGCCGAGCTGCGCGGAGCCTCGGTGCCGGTCGTCGTGGCCGCGAACAAGGTCGACGGCGCCTCGCAGATTCCCGAGGCGGCCGAGTTCTACCGGCTGGGCCTCGGCGATCCGGTTCCCGTCTCCGCCGTGCACGGCCTGGGCACCGGAGACCTGCTTGATCGCGTCGTCGCGGTGCTCGACCGGGGGGAGGAGGGGGAGGAGGCGCGGTCGGACGGGGACGTCCAGCTCGCGGTGATCGGGCGCCCGAACGTCGGCAAGTCGTCGCTCGTCAACGCGTTCCTCGGCGAGGAGCGCGTGATCGTCTCCCCGAGCGCCGGCACGACGCGGGACTCGATCGACACCCGTCTGGAGGTCGACGGTCGCGGCGTGGTGCTGGTCGACACCGCGGGCCTGCGCCGCCGCGGCAAGGTCGCCGGGACGGTGGATTGGTACGCCCAGCTCCGCTCCGAGCGGGCCGCCGATCGGGCCGACGTGGCAATCGTGGTGAGCGACGCCTCCGGGGGGCTCACCTCGGAGGACCTGAGGGTCGCCGAGCTTGCGATGGTCAAGGGCTGCGCGACCGTGGTGGCCCTCAACAAATGGGACATCGCGCAGGCGGATCTCGACGACGTGAAGGCCCGGGCCGAGGCCCGCCTGCGCCTTCGTCCCGAGGTCCTCACGGTCTCCGCCAAGACGGGCCGCGGCGTCCGCCGCCTGCTGGCGCGCTCACTGGATCTGGCGGACCGCGCCGCGGCTCGGGTCGCGACCTCCGAGCTCAACCGCTTCCTGGCCGATCTGCAGGCGGCCCGCCAGCCGCCCGCGGTCCGCGGGCGCCGCCTCAAGCTGCTCTACATGACCCAGTACGCGACCCGGCCGGCCCGCTTCGCGGTCCAGGTGTCGGATCGAAGCCGCCTGACCCGCGATTACGGGTTCTTCCTCGAGAACCGGCTGCGCGAGCGCTACGGCCTCCAAGGCGTCCCGCTCGTGATCGAGTACCACGGCCGCGACGAGGCGCGGCGCCGTGCAACCGCCGCTGCAGACGGGTGAGATATCCGTCGCTACCCTCCCGCCGATGACGACACCGCACGAGGCCTCCGCCGGCGACTTCCTCTTCACCTCCGAGTCGGTCACCGAGGGCCATCCCGACAAGATGGCGGACCAGATCTCCGACGGCGTGCTCGACGCCGTGATGCGCGACGACCCGAGCGGCCGCGTGGCGTGCGAGACGCTCGTCAACACCGGGCTCGTGGTGGTGTCCGGCGAGATCTCCACGACCACCTACGTCGACGTCCCGAAGATCGTGCGCGACACGGTGCACCGGATCGGCTACACGGACGCCTCGTACGGCTTCGACTGCAACACGTGCGCGGTGATCACGGCGATCGACGAGCAGTCGCCGGACATCGCCCAGGGCGTCGACAAGGCGTACGAGTCCCGCCACGACCCCTCCGACGAGGACGAGCTCGACGTGGCCGGCGCCGGCGACCAGGGCATGATGTTCGGCTACGCCACGCGCGAGACCAAGGAGCTCATGCCGATGCCGATCTCGCTCGCACACCGGCTGGCCCATCGGCTCGCGGAGGCGCGTCGAGCGGAGGTCGTTCCCTACCTCCGCCCGGACGGCAAGACGCAGGTGACCGTCCGCTACGAGTCCGGCCGCCCGATCGAGATCATGAAGATCCTGATCTCGACCCAGCACAAGCCCGGCGTGGACTCGGAGACCCTCATCAAGCCGGACCTCTGGGAGCACGTGGTGCATCCAATCCTGCCCGGCGAGCTCTACGACGAGAAGAAGCTGCTCGAGAACTTCCTCGTCAACCCGACCGGCAAGTTCGAGATCGGGGGGCCGATGGGCGACTGCGGGCTCACCGGCCGCAAGATCATCGTCGACACCTACGGCGGACCCGTCGAAGGTCGACCGCTCGGCCGCGTACGCAGCGCGCTACGTCGCCAAGAACGTGGTGGCCGCCGGGCTCGCGGACCGCTGCGAGATCCAGGTTGCCTACGCGATCGGCGTGGCGCACCCGGTGTCGGTGATGGTCGAGACCTTCGGGACCGAGCGCGTGGCGCGGTCGACGATCGCCCAGCTGATCGACGAGCACTTCGACCTGCGGCCGGGCGCGTTCAGGCAGTACCTCAAGCTGCACCGGCCGATCTACCAGAAGACCGCGGCGTACGGCCACTTCGGCCGCGACGACCACGACTTCACGTGGGAGAAGACGGACAAGGCCGAGGTGCTCCGCGATGCCGCGGGGCTCGGCTCCCGCGAGACCGCGACCGCTTAGAGCCCGTCTCCACGACGCAAATCGGGCCGCTGTCCTGAGTTAGCCACACATAGTGTGGCTGGGGCAGGACGGTGCAAGCATTTTGGTGTGCGGTCGGTCGCCACCATCGGGGTTTACGGGTTCGACGTCGACTCCTTTCTCGGTGCCCTCCGCAGGGCCGACGTCGGACTGCTCCTCGACGTGCGTCAACGCCGCGGGCTGCGGGGCCGCGAGTACGCCTGGGCCAACGCCAAGCGACTCCAGGCCGCGCTCGCCGATGCCGGCATCGAGTACGCGCACCATCCCGAGCTCGGTACGGGCCCCGAGCTTCGTGCCGTTCAACGGCGCTACGACGAGCAGCACGGGGTCGGGCAGCGCTCGCGGGGTGAGCTGGCGCCCGAGTTCCGCGAGCGGTACGTCCGCGAGGTCCTCGACCAGGTCGACCTCGGTCCGATCATCGAGGAGATGCCGGCCGACTCGACCACCGCGCTGATGTGCGTCGAGACGGATCCGGAGGCGTGCCACCGCTCGCTGATAGCCGAGCGGATGGCGGCTGAGCACGGCGTGTCGGTGACTCACGTCCGTCCCTGACCCGTCTCGCATGCGGTCAGGAAGGCCTCTAGCCGCGTGTTGTACGGCTCGCCGGTGCTCGGGATCGTGTGGCCGCGCCCAGGGATGCGCGAGCGCTCTGCGCCGATCCTCGCGGCCAGCACGTCGCAGACCGCCTCGAACGCCGCCGAGTGCCCGCCGGAGATCACGAGCTTCGGGAAGGTCGCGGCGCCCAGCGCCTCGAGTGGGACGTCCGCCTCCCACGGCGGGCGCTCCGTCATCACGTGCCGGGCTCCTCGCTCGAGCCAGTCCGGAAGCTCGTCGGGCGTCTCGTGGGCGGAGTGCACGCCGGACCGGAACAGGCGCAGGAACTCGCGCGGCGGTAGCCCGCGGCCGCGGCGGTATAGCTCGTCGCCCTCCGCGATCACGGCGTCGACGTCGGGCTGACCGCTCGCGATCCGGAGCGCGCCGGGCTCCGAGACCGTGAGCGAGCGCACGGCCTCCGGCCGCGTGGCCGCCGTGAGCAGAGCGATCACGGCTCCGTACGAGTGGCCCACCAGGTGCGCGCCCTCGCCGAGCAGCTCGGCGATCAGCGGGGCCTCGGCCTCGAAGTCCCCGCGCGGGAGCGGCGGGCTCCCCGCGAACCCGGGCCGGTTCGGGATGAGGAGCGACCAGCGCTCGGCGAGCCCGAGCTGGTGACGCCAGGTCCGCCGGGCCTCGACCACGCTCCCGTGCACAAGCACCACGCGCGGGCCGCTTCCGAGTGTCAGGACGTCGAGGTCGGCTGCCCTCATGGAATGCGCGCCATTCTGGCCGCGGTTGCTTTAGTTGTGCCGTGCCGACCCGTCCTCGCCGCGCGTGAACGCCCGCGCCGACCGCTTCCCGCTGTTCGACTCGCTGCGCGCGATCGCCGCGCTCAGCGTCCTCGCGACGCACTGCGCCGTCTTCGGCATCTCCCCGCGGCTGCGCCCCTACGGCGCGCGCCTCGAGGCCGGGGTGGCGATCTTCTTCGTGATTTCGGGCTTCCTGCTCTACCGGCCGTTCGCCAAGTCGCGCCTCTTCGGCGACGAGGCGCCGCGCGTGGTCGCGTACGCGTGGCGGCGCTTCCTGCGGATCGGTCCGGCCTACTGGGTGGCGCTCACGGTGATCGGGCTGACGCTGGGACTTCCCGGCCTGTTCGGGTCGGACGTGCCGCTCCTCTACGGGTTTGCCCAGACCTGGAAGGAGTCGACGATCGGCAGCGGCCTGTCCCAGGGCTGGACGCTCTGCATCGAGATCACCTTCTACGCGTTCCTCCCGCTGTGGGCCTGGGCCATGCGCCAGGTGCGCGGCGGCGACTTCGACGCGCGCCTGCGCAGCGAGGTCGTCGCGCTCGCCGGGCTGTTCTGCGTGAGCGTCGCCTACAAGGTCGCGATCCTCGCCTCGGGGACGCACAAGGTGGTGATAACGCCGCAGCTCGACGCCCTGCCGAGCTTCCTCGATCAGTTCGCGCTCGGCATGGGGTTGGCGGTGCTGAGCCTGTGCATCGAGCGGCGCGGCGCACTCCCGCGCGCGCTCAGCGTGATCGACCGCTTTCCGTCGATCCCATGGATCGTCGCGCTCGTGGCGTTCTGGGCCGCGAGCACTCGCCTCGGCCTCACCGGTCAGCTGCTCGAGCCGTTCACGCCCGCGCAGTATCTCGGCCGCCACCTCCTCTACGCGGTGATCGGGCTCGGGATCGTCACCCCGGCGGTGATCGGGCAGAGCACGCGCGGCGTCGTGCGCCGGATCCTCGCCAACCGGGTGCTGCTCTACCTCGGGCTGATCTCGTACGGGATCTACCTCTACTCGCCGGCGGCCCACACGACGCTCGAGCGGCTCGGCTTCTCGCCCAACCCGCCGTTCGACGCGTTCTTCCTGTGGGTGCCGGTCACCGCGGCAGTTGCGATCCTGTTCGCCACCGCGAGCTACTACGTGGTCGAGCGCCAGGCCCTGTCGCTCAAGCGGCTGGTCCCGATCCGCCCGCAGCTGCGCGGGGAGGCGATAGCCGAGCCGGCGCCGGCCGCGCCGCCGGCGCAGCAGAGGAGCTAGGCGAGGTTCCCGAGCCGGGCTACTGAGGCGCGGGCTCGCCCGGCTCTGGGATTGAGGGCGCGCCGGCCTGCTGGGTCACGCGGTCGATCGAGAGCACGATGCGCTCCGGGTTATCAACGCCCTCGAAGCGGAACATGTCGCCCTGCTCGTCGGCGGCGGTGTCGAAATCGATCGTCCCGATGCGCAGGATCCGCTCCAGCAGGCTCTGATGGATGCTGTGGTCCTGGAGCCGTTCGATCCGCGTCTCCTGGATCTGGCGGCTCACGACGCCCCGCTGCACGCGCAGGCGGCGCGTCGTGATCGTGTACTTGGTGAAGAGGCGCTTGAGCCAGCCCGCGAGGAGCACGATCAGGAACACGCCGACCCCGGCCGCCACGCCCACGCCGAGCGAGACCGCGAACCCCACCGCGGCGCCCACCGCGGCGGCGATCAGCAGGCCGAGGAAGTAGAAGCTGAGGATCGAGCGCCAGGACGGGCGCCCGGAGAAGATCACCGATTCGCCGGGGCTGAGCTCCATGGGGGAAGCGTAACCGGGGTGGCGGCCGCCTGACGGGCGCTCAGTGCTTCTTCTTCGCGCGCTTTGTCTTGAACTTCCGGTCCGCGCCGAAGGTCGTCCCGGCGGCGTTGATCGCGACCAGCCGGTAGTGGTAGGTCTTGTGCGGCTTCAGCCTGGAGAGCCGGGTCGAGACCGCGACCGGAAAGGACCCCGCACCGGCGGACTTGACCGCCGTCTTGGATCCGTACGCCTTCGTCCTACCGAACTCGAAGAGGTAGGTGGTGGCACGCCCGTTAGGGGTCAGCGTCCCCCTGAGCCTGGCGCTTCGGGCCTTCACGCTCTTCGCCTTTGCGGTCCTGGCGTTCGGGACGTCTGCCTCGAACGCTCCGATGTCGCAAGCCGGGCCCCGCGGGCGCGAGTGGCCGCGCTGATCGCTCGCCGGACAGCCCGACAGGCCAGCCGCGTTGATCGCGGGGCTGCCCCTCATGAGCGCGAGCGTGCGGGTCGGGCCGCCGTTATTGGCGAGCGCGGCGAGGAGGGGATTGGTGTTGACCGTGTCACCGGGGCCGGCAAGCCCGCAGGTGTTCCCGCTGTCGAGGTTGTGTCCCTGGGAGGACACGGTCCCGAAGCAGTTCGCGTTCGCATCGGCGGTGTTGCGAGCGAAGATCGTCCTGCGAGGCTTCACCGTGGCGCCGTAGGCGTAGATGCCGCCGCCCGCGTTGTTCGCGTTGTTGCTCGCGGTGTTGCCGGCGATCGTCGCGTTGGTGAGCATGGTCGGCGCCCCCTTCGCATAGAGGCCGCCCCCGCCGTTGTCGAATACGAGTGCGTCCACGGCCGCGCCGTTGCCCGAGACGGTGCTGTTGGTGGCGGTGAGCGTGCCGCCGTCCGCGTAGATGCCGCCGCCGCCGCTGTACGTGGATGGGCTGGCGGATGGGCTGGTGGCCTTCGTGAGCCTGAAGCTGTTGCCCGCGAGCGTGCTCGCGGTGAGCGAGACGGTTGCATTGAAGCTGAAGATCCCGCCACCGCCGTTTTCCGTGACCGTCCGCGGCGAGAAACCGTGCTGCGCACCGAGCACGGCGTCG
>VAXR01000028.1 GCA_005885165.1 Actinomycetota bacterium | reverse complement strand
GAGCGAGGCGCCCGGCCTTCCAGGCGGTGGTCAGGACGCCGCCCGCGGTGCCGATCCCGCCCGTGGCCAGCGCGCCCGTATTGCAGTGGGTGAGCACACGATCGCCAGGCTCGAGCAGCGCGGCTCCGAGCTCCGCCATTCGCGTGTCGGCCGCGCGCTGCTCGTCGGCCAGGCGGTGCGCGAGCTCGAGCAGCGCGGGCGCCGCCTCTCCCGCCGTCGCACCCGGCCTGCCGGCCACGACCTCGCGCGCGCGGTCGAGCGCCCAACCGAGGTTGGCCGCCGTCGGGCGGCTGGACGCGAGCACTCGAGCCACCTCCTCGAATCTCGCCGCGGCGTCGTCCGGCTCGCCGGCCGAGCGCATGCCGAGCACCGCCCCGTACGCGGCCGGCAGCCCGATCAGCGGCGCGCCGCGAACCGCGAGCCGGCGGA
>VAXR01000027.1:25434-39433 GCA_005885165.1 Actinomycetota bacterium | reverse complement strand
CGACCGGCCTAGAGCCTCCTGAAGCTTCCCGAGCAGCCCGGATCCTCGGTCGCGAGCCGGTCGAGCTCGGAGACGAGCTCGCCGCGCAGGGCATCGAGCTGGGCATCGTCGGCCACGGGCGCGACGCGCTCGGCCGCCGGTGCCTGCGGGCCGCTGCGCGATCCGTGGGCCGGTATATGGCCCCGCCGCGCGAGCTCGCGCGAGGCCGCGGCCGCCAGGCGCCTTCCGACCGATCGGGCGGTGTGCCTGGCGAGGGATCTCATCGGGATCTGCGACATGCGCCGAATAATCGCCAGGGGCCAGGACGGCAACGTGCGTCATTTAGCGTTCAGGGTGATGCGCGCCATGGTGCTCGAGGCTCCCCGCACGCCGCTCCGCGCGGCGGAGCTCCCCGATCCCACCCCCGGCTCGGGCGAGCTGCTCGTGAGGGTCGACGCCTGCGGCGTCTGTCGGACGGACCTGCACATCGTGGACGGCGAGCTCGACCGCCCTAAGCTCCCGCTCGTGCCCGGCCATCAGGTCGTCGGCCGCGTGATCCAGCGCGGGGAGGGCGCAACGCGCCACGCCGTGGGCGATCGCGTCGGCATCCCGTGGCTCGGGTGGACGGACGGCACCTGCCGCTATTGCAGGACCGGCCGCGAGAACCTCTGCGAGAGCGCGCGGTTCACGGGATACGACATCGACGGCGGCTACGCGGAGCTCACCGTCGCCGACGAGCGCTTCGTGTTCGCGATCCCCGAGGACTACCCGGACCTCCAGGCCGCCCCGCTCCTCTGCGCGGGGCTGATCGGATTCCGGGCACTCCGGCTGGCGGGCGACGGCGAACGCGTCGGCCTGTACGGGTTCGGCGCCGCCGCCCACATCATCTGCCAGGTCGCCCTCCACCAGGGCCGGCGCGTGTTCGCGTTCGTCCGGGAGGGAGACGAGGAGGCACGGCAGTTCGCGCTCGAGTTGGGCGCCGAGTGGGCCGGCGACTCCCTGGCCCCGGCGCCGGAGGAGCTCGACTGCGCGCTGATCTTCGCGCCGGTCGGGGAGCTGGTGCCCGCGGCCCTTCGCGCGACCGCCCGCGGCGGCATCGTGGTGTGCGCGGGCATTCACATGAGCGATATCCCGAGCTTTCCCTACGAGATCCTCTGGGAGGAACGGGTTCTTCGCTCCGTCGCGAACCTCACGAGGGCCGACGGCGAGGAGTTCATGGCGCTGGCGCCGCGCGTACCGGTTCGCGCCCAGGTGGAGCCGCATCCGCTCGATGACGCGAACGAGGCGCTCGGCCGCCTGCGCGACGGCCGTATCCGCGGCTCCGCCGTGCTCATCCCACCCGGTAGAACTCCCGTACCCGATCAGGAGGCCGCATGAAGCTGTTCGTGTGCTGGGGCACCTTCTGGACGCCGCGTCCGGGCGGACACCCGTGCGCGAACGCCTACCGGGCTCTGAGGAAGGCGGGGCACGAGCCCGAGGTCGTCAGGTCGTACGGCCTCACGATCCTGCCGGACAGAGTGTTCAACAGGACGCCCGGACGCGAGGAGGTCAAGCGGCTGACAGGGAGCTCGATGGTCCCGGTACTCGTGACCGACGACGGCGAGGTGATCCGCGACTCCATGCGGATCGTGGAGTGGGCGCAGCGCAACGCCGCCGGCGCCGCAGCCGCTACGAGCTAGTCCTCGGGCGGCGCCGCCAGCCGCTTGCCGACGGCGAGCTGTAGCCGGCGAGGGGCCAGGCGATTCGGGCCGAAGGCCATCTTCACCACCGGACCGCCGGGGATGATCGCGCGCCGGCCGCGCTCGGCAGCCCGAAGCGCGTCCTCGGCCACGCGTTCGGCCGGCTTGAACGCCAGACCGGGCATCCGCGCGGTGAAGTGGTCTGCGCCCGAGGCCTCCTGGAAGCCGGTTCGAACCGGTCCCGGCATCACGGAAGTGACGGTTACGCCGGTTCCGCGCAACTCCGAGTGCAGCGCTTCGCTCAAGAAGTCGACGTACGCCTTCGCCGCGGAGTAGCTCGCGTTGAACGGCAGCGGCTGGAGGCCCGCGGTCGAGGAGAGGTTGATGATCGCGCCGCGCTGACGCTCGACCATGCCGGGCAGGTAGCGGGCCGTGAGGTCGACAACCGCCTCCACGAGCAGCCGCAGCTGGTGCAGCTCCTTCTCGAGCCCGCTGTCGAGGAAGGCGCCGTAGATGCCGTACCCCGCGCAGTTGACCAGCACCTCGACCGTGCGGCCGCGCCGTTCGACCTCCGCCGCGAGCTCGTCGCGCGTGCCGGAGTCGGCGAGGTCGGCCGAGATCGCCTCCGCGCGCACGCCGTGCTCACGCTCGAGCTCGGAGGCGAGACGCTCCAGCGGCTCGATCCGGCGGGCGACCAGCGTCAGCCCGTGGCCGCGGCGAGAGAGGCCGCGCGCGAGCTGCTCGCCGATACCAGAGGACGCGCCGGTGACGAGCGCTGTCGACTGCTCGGACGGCTCTGGAAGCGCCACGACCCCGGACGATACGCCTTAGAGGCTCAGGCGGCCTGCTCGAGTCCAGGCTTCGTCGCGCGGCGACTCGCGGTGCGGGCGGCAGGCTCGCAGAAGGACTGGAGGGCGCGTGCGGTCGCGCGATAGGCGTCGGGGTTCAGGCTCATCCCGCAGTGGCTCGAGCGCACCTCGAGATGCTCGGCGCCCTCGTCGAGGCACGCCCGCCAGTCGACGATGCCGTCGCTCCGCGAGTAGATCGAGAGGTAGCCGACCCCCCGCGGCACACGCGTGGCCAGGTCCGCACGGTACGACTCGCAGCACTCGCCGTTTCGGCACGAGGCCCCGAAGAAGCCGCGGATGCGGAGGGTGCCGAGCACGCCCACCGCGACGGCGGGAGCGAAGACGAGGGGATGGACGGCGAGCGGGTTGAGCTGCGGCGAGCCGAGCGTGACGATTCCGGACACGAGGTCGGGCCGCCGCACCGCCAGCACCTTCGCGAAGTTGCCGCCGCGGCTCTGCCCGATGAGCGCGACCTTCTCGCCGTGGGTCTCAACCATCACCTCGAGCCGCTCCTCGAGCCGCTCGACCGCGACCTCCGAGCAGTTCACGTTAGATCGCATCCCGGCCTTGCGGGTGCGGTGGCCCGTTCGCCGAAGCCAGCGGGTCATCACCGCGAGCGAGTCGTCGCCCGCGAGGAACCCCGGGATCAGCATCACCGGCTGGCCGCCCGCGTCGGGTATGCCCTCGCCGCGGACGACGGGGTTGCGGAGGAGCGCGGCGAGCTCGAGACCGAGCCTTCCCTCCCGCCAGAGCGGGGGAAGCGCGAAAAGTGACCGTGCAGTCATCTTCTCTAAGGATCCAAGCTACCCCTGTCGTAACGGTCTCCAAACAGGTGAAGTAACCCGAATAGGGGAATGAGAGCGGCCCGATAGGCAGGCGGGAACTGCTGTCCCGCGCGAGCTCCGGGCGCGCCCGTAGCCGACTACGATGCCCGCGATGCGCGCAGCGACCGTGCGGGACGGCGAGATCCTCATCGAGGACCATCCCGATCCCGAGCCGGGCGCCTCCGAGCTGCTCGTTCGGGTCCACGCAGCCGGGGTCAACGGCGCCGACATCCATCAGCGTGCGGGCCGCTACCCCGCGCCTCCGGGCTCGCCCCAGGACATCCCGGGCCTCGAGCTGGCCGGCGAGGTTGCTGCGCTAGGGCCGGGTGCGTCCCGCTTCTCCGTTGGCGATCGGGTGATGGCGGTGGTCGGAGGCGGAGGTCAAGCGGAGCTCGCGGTGGTCCACGAGCGCGCTGCGATGCCCGTTCCGGTCGCGCTCGACTGGCCGCAGGCCGGGGGCTTTCCCGAGGTGTTCACGACGGCGCACGACGCGCTCTTCACGCAGGGCCGCCTCTCCCCCGGCGAGCGGCTACTGGTCCACGGTGGGGCCGGCGGAGTCGGAACCGCGGCCATCCAGCTCGGACGTGCGGCCGGCGCCTCGGTGGCGGCGACCGTCCGGAACGAGGAGCTGCGTCCCGCGGTCGGCGAGCTCGGCGCCGAGGCCGTCGAGCCCGAGGGATTCGAGCGCTACGGCCCCTTCGACGTCGTTCTCGAGCTGGTCGGCGCGCCGAACCTGCCGGCCAACGTGGGCGCGCTGGCAACGGGCGGCCGGATCGTGATCATCGGGATCGGCGCCGGCGCGAAGGGGGAGGTCCACCTCGGCGCGCTCATGGGCGTACGCGGCACGGTCCGCGGGGCAATGCTGCGGCCGCGACCGCTCGAGGAGAAGGCGCTTGCGATGCGGCTCGTTGAGAAGGAGGTTCTCCCACTGGTGGAGCGCGGGGAGGTGACGGTCCCGGTGGCCGAGACGTTCCCGCTCGACCGCGCCGCCGAGGCCTACGACCGCTTCGCGGCCGGCGGCAAGCTCGGAAAGATCGTGCTGCTGCCCTGACTTAGCTCAGTTCAGGCGCTCGACGATCATCGCCATGCCCTGGCCGCCCGCCACGCACATGGTCTCGAGGCCGATCTGCTTGTCCTCGGTCTCGAGGTCGTTGAGGAGCGTCGTCATGATGCGCGCGCCGGTCATGCCGAACGGGTGACCGAGCGCGATCGCGCCCCCGTGAGGGTTGAGCTTCTCGAGCGGGATCTCGGTCTTCTCCATGATCGGGATCACCTGCGCTGCGAAGGCCTCGTTCAGCTCCACCACGTCGACGTCCTGCATCGTCATCCCGGCACGCTGCAGCACGTTGTGGATGGCGCCGATCGGCGCCACGCCCATGATCTCCGGCTCGAGGCCGCTGGTGGCCGATGCAATGACGCGTGCTCGCGGCTTGAGCCCGAGCTCCTTGGCCTTCTCCTCGGAGGTGAGGAGCACGGCCGCCGCACCGTCGTTCAGCGGGCACGAGTTGCCGGCCGTCACCTTGCCGCCCTCGCGGAACGCCGGCTGAAGCTCGGCCAGCTTCTCGACCGTCGTGCCCGGCCGCGGGCCGTCGTCCTTGTCGACGGAGCCCTTGTCGGGCGTCTCCACGGCCACGATCTCGCGGTCGAAGAAGCCTGAGTCGCGGGCCTCGACGGCGAGGTCCTGCGAGCGCTTCGCGTACTCGTCCATCGCCTCGCGCGACACGTTGAAGCGCTCGGCCACGTTCTCGGCGGTCTCGCCCATCGAGATGTAGGCGTTGTGGGTGCCGTCCGACCCCTGAAGCTTGGGGTTCTGGGTGTCGGGGAGCGTGGCCTCGCTGTTCGGGCCGACGCGCGAGACCGACTCGACGCCGGCCGCGATGTAGGCGTCGCCGTCGCCGGCCTTGATCGCGTCCGCGCAGATCCGGATGGCGTTGAGGCTCGACGCGCAGTAGCGGGGTGACGGTGTCGGGGAGCTTCTCCGACAGGAGCACAGCGATCCGGCCGATGTTGTACGCCTGCTCGCCCTGGGTCATGCCGCAGCCGCAGACCAGGTCCTCGACCGTCCCCGGATCGACCTCGGGATTACGCTCGAGGAGCTGGTCCACCACGTAGGCGGTCAAGTCGTCCGGTCGCACCTGGGTGAGCGAGCCCTTGAAGGCACGCCCGATCGGCGTGCGGATGGCGTCGACGATCACGGCTTCAGGCATGTGTTCGGTCCCCTCTCGCGTTATGTCGCGTCTGGCGGCGTAGATAGGGGCGCCCTCCAGCGTGCGCCCCTGCCCGAAAGGATACGGGGCCGCGTCTTTCCGGGGCGCCGTGCGGGCTTACAATCCGCGCTCGCAAGCGAGGAGAGCGTGTGAGCGACGAGCCCGTCAAGTACGTCCTGCCAGAGTCGGATATCCCGACGCACTGGGTCAACCTGATGCCCGACCTCCCGGGCGACCCGAGCCCGCCGCTCAACCCGGGCACCGGCGAGCCGGCCGGGCCCGACGACCTCACCCCGATCTTCCCGATGGGCCTGATCCAGCAGGAGGTGGCGACCGATCCGGAGGTCGAGATCCCCGACGAGGTCCGCGACGTGTACAAGCGCTGGCGGCCCTCGCCCCTGTTCCGCGCGAGGCGGCTCGAGCGGGCGCTCGATACGCCCGCGCACATCTACTACAAGTACGAGGGCGGATCGCCCGCCGGCTCGCACAAGCCGAACAGCGCCGTCCCGCAGGCGTACGAGAACAAGAAGGCGGGCGTCCGCAGGCTCGCAACCGAGACCGGAGCCGGCCAGTGGGGTTCGGCGCTGGCGCTCGCGTGCAGCCTGTTCGACCTCGAATGCGTCGTTTACATGGTGGGCGCGAGCTACGACCAGAAGCCCTACCGCCGCTCGATGATGGAGACGTGGGGCGCGACGGTCCACCGATCGCCGAGCGACACGACCGAGGCCGGCCGCACGCACGTGGAGCACCAGTCCGGGTCGCTCGGCATCGCGATCTCGGAGGCCGTCGAGGTGGCGGCCGGCGACAGCGAGACGAACTACGCGCTCGGCTCGGTGCTCAACCACGTCTGCATGCACCAGACGGTGATCGGCCAGGAGGCGATGCGCCAGATGGAGATGGCCGGGGAGGAGCCGGACATCGTGATCGGGTGCGTCGGGGGCGGATCCAACTTCGCCGGACTGTCGTTCCCGTTCGTCCGGCGGCGGCTCCGCGGGGAGTCGGAGGCGCGCTTCCTCGCGGCCGAGCCGGCCGCGTGCCCGACGCTCACGCGGGGCGTGTACCGCTACGACTTCGGCGACACGTCGGGGACGACGCCGCTGCTTCCCATGTACACGCTGGGGCACGACTTCGTGCCGCCGCCGGTGCACGCGGGCGGCCTGCGTTACCACGGCGACTCGCCGCTCCTCTGCGGCCTCGTGAGGGCCGGCTTGATCGACGCCGTGGCGTACAGGCAGAACGAGACGTTCGAGGCGGCGGTGCGCTTCGCGCGCACCGAGGGGATCCTGCCGGCACCCGAGCCCGCGCACGCGATCCGCGCCGTCATCGCCGAGGCGGAGTCCGCGCGCGAGTCGGGAGAGGAGCGCGTGATCCTGTTCGGGCTGTGCGGCCACGGGCACTTCGACATGTCCGCGTACGACGCCTACCTGTCCGGGACGCTCGAGGACATCGAGTTCTCGGAGGCCGAGATGGAGGCCGCCCTCGAACGGCTGCCCGAGGCACCCGCGCTCGCGTAGTAGGCCACGGCGTACGATCCACCGATGGCTGTTGCAACTCCTCCCACCGAACTGACCAACGGCGAGTTCATCCGCTGGGCGTTCGAGCGGCTGAACGACCACGACGTCGACGCGCTGCGGCCGTTCTGGACGGATGAGACGGTCGAGCGCTTTCCGGACAGGACGTGCCGCGGCCCGGACGAGATCGCGGGCTACTTCGAGAACACGTTCGCCGCGATCCCGGACTTCCACATGGAGGTCATCGGGATCGCGGAGCAGGGCGACGACGTCTTCGTGCAGTGGCGCATGACGGGCACCCACAAGGGTTCGCTTCTTGGCATCGAGCCAACAGGCAAGCCGCTGGCCATCGATGGCATCGATCACTTCGTGATCCGCGACCGCAAGGTCGTCTCGAACTTGGTGGTCGCTGACCAGCTCCAGTACGCGCGTCAGATCGGGATGATGCCGCCGGACGGATCGGCCGGCGACAAGGCGTTCAAGGCCGCCTTCAACCTGCGCACGCGCGTTGCCTCCAAGCTCGGGCGCTAGACACGGAAAACCCGTTCCCATCAACGCGCATGTTGCAGCGGTGACGTTTGCCAGCTCGGCGCACGGGTAGCGCAAATAGAGAGGCAACGATTGGAGGTGCCTGCAAGTGGCTCAGACCAAGGCACAGAGATCCGCCGCGGCCAGGAAGGCTGCCGCGACGCGGAGGAGAAACGCCGCTACCGCGAGTAGCAGGCAGGCGCGGCGCACCGCTGGAAGGGCGGGCAAGTCGGCGCACTCCGCAACGAAGGAAGCAGGCAAGGCCGCCCGCGAGGCGCGCACCGCAGCCAAGCAGGCCGTAACCGCCGCGAAGGAGGCCGCCACAGCCGCCGCGCGGGCGGGCGCAGCGGTCGCCGAACGGGCACGCGAGCGGTAGCGCGCGCCCGGCGTTCGGCCGGCGCGCGGCGGGCCGCTTATTTCGGTGGCATCCGCAGCGCGCCGTCGAGCCTGATCGTCTCCCCGTTCAGCATCGGGTTCTCCGCGATGTGGCAGGCCAAGGCGGCGTACTCGCCCGGCCTGCCCAGGCGCGAGGGGAACGGGATCTGCGCACCCAGCGCATCGCGTGCCTCCTGAGGGAGCGCCGCGAGCAGAGGCGTGTCAAACGTCCCCGGCGCGATCGTGCAGACGCGGATGCCCTGGCGCGACAGGTCGCGCGCGGCCGGCAGCGTGAGCCCGACCACGCCGCCCTTCGAGGCCGCGTAAGCGATCTGCCCGATCTGCCCGTCGAAAGCGGCGATCGACGCCGTCATCACGACCGCGCCGCGCTCGCCGCCCTCGTCGGGCTCGTTCTGCGCCATCGCGGCTGCGCCGAACCGCAGCACGTTGAAGGTGCCGATCAGGTTGATGCGCAGGACCGTCTCGAACGGCTGAAGCTGGTGCGGGCCGTTCCGGCTCACCGTGCGCTCGGCCCAGCCGACGCCCGCGCAGCTCACGGTGAAGCGAAGCTCGCCGAGCTGCTCGACCGCCGCAGTCACCGCGGCCTCGACGTCGGCCTCGCTCGTCACGTCCGCGCGGAAGGAGACCGCGGAGTCCCCGAGCTCCTGCGCCAGCGCGCGCGCCCGCTCCTCGTTCACGTCCACGATCGCCACGCGCGCCCCGCGAGCCACGAGCTCGCGCGCCGCGGCCTCGCCGAGGCCGGAGGCCCCGCCTGCGACCAGGGCGCCTGTTCCGTCGAGCTTCACGCGGATGCAGCCTATTTCGCTCAGCGGCTACCGGGCGCGAGCAGGAGCGGGGTGCCGAACCCGACGGCCACCACGATCAGGAGGTTCGTGTAGTGCAGCTCCACCTCGCTACCTCCCGAGCAGCTCCCGCAGTCCGTCCATGTACGCCTCGGAGAAGGTCGGGAACGGCTGGATCGTGTCCAGCATCACGTCGAGCGTCACGCCCGCGCGGATGGCGAGCGTCGCCTGGCCGAGCCACTCGCCGGCCTCCGGCCCGACCGCGTAGGCGCCGGTGAGCCGCTCTCCGTCGGAGACGAGCGTGAGGAAGCCCGGCTTCTCGTCGTACGCACGCGTGTAGGTCGAGGTGCGGGCGACGCCGGCCAGCTCGACGCGCGCGGTCTTCGCCCCGTCGGCCTCGCCAACCGACGCCGCCTGCGGGTCGGTGAAGACCACGCGCGGGACGGCGTCGTAGCTCGCCTCGGCGTCGCGGCCGAGGATGTTCCAGGCCACGACCCTCCCCTGGTACTTGCCCACGTACGTGAGCGGCCAGATGCCGGTCGCGTCGCCAATCGCCCAGATGCCGTCGCCGGCCGACATCCGCGAGTCGACCTTCACCTCGCCGTGCTCTCCCGGCTCGAGGCCCACGGCGTCGAGGCCGATGTCCGCCGTTCGCGGCCGCCGGCCGGTGGCCACCAGCAGGCGATCGCCGCGCAGCGACGCTCCGTCGCCGAACTCGAGGACGTAGCCCTCGCCGTCGCGCCGGGCAGTGGTCGCGTGCTGGCCGAACATGAGCTCGATGCCGTCCTGCTCGAGCGCCTCGCCGAGCGCCTCGCCGAGCGCGGCGGGCTCGCGCGGGAGCACGTGCTCGGCGCCCTCGACGAGCGCCACCTCGGCGCCCATCCGGCGCACGGCCTGCGCCATCTCGACGCCCACGGGTCCGCCGCCCAGCACCAGCAGCCGGCGCGGAACCTCGTTCAGCTCGGTGGCCTCGCGGTTCGTCCAAATTCCATCGAGCTCCCGCAGGCCGTCGATCGGCGGGATCACCGGGTCGGAGCCGGTGGCGATCACGATGTGGTCGGCGCTGTGGGTCTTGTCGCCGACGGCGACCTTCCCCGGGCCCGCGATCCGCCCCTCGCCGCGGAGCACATCCATGCCCTCGCCCTCCGCCCACTTCACCTGGCCCGAGTCGTCCCAGCCCGACGTCTGGAAGTCTCGCCATTCGAACGCAGGCTTCGCCTCCACCACCCGGTCGCCCACCACCTGCGCGGCGCCGGGTGCCTCGCGCGCCTGAGCCAGCGCCTCGCCCGGCCGCAGCAGGGTCTTGGACGGTATGCACGCCCAGTACGAGCACTCGCCGCCGAGCAGCTCGCGCTCCACTATCGCCACCTTCAGGCCAGCGTCAGCGAGTGCGCCGGCGCAGTGTTCGCCCGCCGGTCCTCCGCCAAGCACGATGACGTTGTAATCGGTGCTCATACGCCTCCCTTCGCCCGTGCGCGAGCCTTGTCGAGATTGCTGGCCGCGACGATCAGGCCTATGTGGCTGAACGCCTGCGGGAAGTTCCCGAGCTGCTCGCCGTTCTTCGTGTCGATCTCCTCGGCGATCAGGCCGAGGTCGCTCGCGTAGCCCACGAGCTGTTCGAACAGCTCCCGCGCGCGCTCGATCTCACCGGCCTGCGCCAGGCAGCAGACGAGCCAGAACGTGCAGATCACGAAGGTCCCCTCCTCGCCGGTGAGCCCGTCGGCGTTGAGGCCCTCCTCGTTGCGGTAGCGGAGCACCAGCCCGTCCTCGGTCAGCTCGCTCGCGATCGCCTCGATCGTCGAGCGCATGCGCTCGTCCGTGGCCGGGAGGAAGCCCAGAATCGGCATCAGGAGCTGCGCGGCGTCGAGCTCGTCCGAGTCGAACGACTGCGCGAAGGCCTGCTTGGCTTCGCTCCAGCCGCGCGTGAGCACAGCCTCGCGGATCTCGTCGCGTGCTTTCTCCCACTCCTCGACCTTCGCGTGCTCGGCCAGGTGTGGTGCGAGCTTCACCGCGCGGTCGAGCGCGGTCCAGCAGAGCACCTTGGACGAGAGGTGGTGGCGCGGCTCGCCGCGCATCTCCCACATCCCGGCGTCGGTCTCGTGCCAGCGGCGTGCGGCCGTGTCGGCGAGGTCCGCCACGAACCGCTGGATCTCCGGGTGCAGCTCGCCGAGCCGCTCGCGGTAGAGCCATAGCGAGTTCAGGAGCTCGCCGTAGACGTCGAGCTGCGTCTGGTCCCAGGCGCCGTTGCCCACCCTCACCGGCGCCGAGTCGCGCCAGCCGCGCAGGTGGGGGAGGGTGCGCTCCGTGAGGTCGTGCTCGCCGGTGATCCCGTACATGATCTGGAGCGACCCCTCGGTCGCCGCGGTGCCGCCTGCCGCGCTGGTCATGAACGACACGAAGTCCTCCGCCTCGTCGGTGCAGGCGCCGATGTAGAGGGCCTCGAGCGTCAGCGACGAGTCGCGGATCCAGGAGAAGCGGTAGTCCCAGTTGCGCTCACCGCCGACGCTCTCCGGGAGAGCCGCGGTGGGCGCCGCGACCACGGCGCCGGTCGGGCGGTAGGTGAGGCCCTTTAGCACGCGGGACGAATGGCGAACGAGGTCGCGATGCGGTCCCTCGTATATGTCGTGGAGGGCTTCCCACGAGCGCCAGCCCTCGGCCGTGTCCTCGATCCGGGCGGCCACGTCACCAGGCGCGATTGGCTCGGGGGGCGGGAACTCGGGTTCGCCCCAGCGGATGGAGAAGCCGACCGTGGCGCCGGCCCCGAGCTCGAACGAAGCCCGGACGGTCGGGCCGTCCTGCTCGAGCGGGACGCCCGCGCGGAAGGCGATCTGGTTCGGCCCCCCGAACGTGCGGCCGCCGTCTCCGTCGAGGCGCAAGAGCGGCCGCACGAGCCCGTACTCGGGGCGCGGGGCCAGCTCCAGCTCCATCGCGACCGTCCCCTCGACGCCCTCCACCGTCCGCAGGAGCTCGTGCGGCGGGCGGTGGCCGAGGTCGTGCCCCCGCTGGTCCTCGGCGAACGCCATCGCGTCGCGGAGGCGCACACGTCCGGAATCCGTCTCGAGCACCGATTCGATCACTAGCGTGCCGGGCAGGTAGCGGCGCTCCACCGGGCGGAACTCGGGCGGGTGAACACCGACGGGCTGTCGTAGCGGGGCAGGCAGAGCCAGTCGACCGAGCCGTAACGGCTTACCAGCGCCGCGGACGAGCAGTCGGCCAGCAGTCCATAGTCGGCGATGGGCAGGGAGGCGCCGTCGCGCACACCGGCCAGTCTCTCCGCTCCGGGCGACCGTTACAAGGGCCGGCTCTAGGGCAGCTCGTCCGCGAGCAGATCCATCAGCAGCCCGTCGCGCCACGTCCCGTCGGGCGCGCGCTCGTAGCGGCGCAGCACGCCAACCGGCTTGAATCCCACCGCGGCGTAGCTGCGAATCGCCACCTCGTTGTCGGCTGCGGGATCGATGGTGAACCGGTGGTGGCCGCGCTCGCGGACCAGGTGGTCGATCGCGACGCGGAGCGCCTCGCGCCCGTAGCCGTGGCCCTGGTGTGCGGTGGCGAGCGAGATGTCGAGCCCGGCGTGCCGGTAGTCAGGCTCGTTCTCCTCGCTCACGTACAGGACGCCGGCGACCTCGCCGTCGAGCTCGATCACGAACGCCTCGACCTGCGGGTCCTCGAGCATCTCCCGCCTGGCGCGGTCCGCGTCATACCGTCCCCACCACCGCGCCACCGCCGGCTCCTGGAGGATCGCGACGAGCGCCCCCAGGTCGGCCTCGGTGACGTGTCGCAGGCGAAGGCGCTCGCCGCGGAGCTCGTGATCGGCCATCGAAGCTAGTCTGGCGCACTAGTAACAACCGGCGCACTGGGCTGACTGTTCGATGTGACCGCGTTGATCGCTGCCCTCCTTCCTGGCCCTCTCGACTGGCGTCGAGTAGCGTCGCGCCCCGTAGTGGCAAAGGAGGCGAAGCCCAAGCCCCAGGATCCAGACGCGGCTCTCGTCGCCCGCCTGAAGCGTGGTGACGAGTCGGCCTTCATGGAGCTCGTCGAGCGCTACCACGCCTCGATGGTGCGGGTGGCGCGGACCTTCGTGGCGAGCGACGCAGTCGCCCAGGAGGTCGCCCAGGAGGCGTGGCTCGGGGTCCTGACCGGGATCGATCGCTTCGAGGGCCGCTCCTCGCTCAAGACCTGGATCTTCCGCATCCTCGTGAACAGGGCCCGGACGAGGGGGGCGCGCGAGGCCCGCAGCGTGCCGTTCACCTCCCTCGAGCGCGAGGAGGGCGAGACCGTCGACCCCGAGCGCTTCCTCTCCGACGGCGCCTGGGGATCGCCGCCCCGGCCATGGGAGGGGCAGCCCGAGGAGCGGCTGCTCGCGTCCGAGACACGCGACGTGATCCGTCGCGCGATCGACGCCCTGCCGCTGGCGCAGCGAAGGGTGATCGACCTGCGCGACGTCGAGGGCCTGTCGTCCGACGAGGTGGTGGAGCTCCTCGACCTGACCGAGGTGAACCAGCGGGTCCTTCTCCATCGCGCGCGGGCGAAGGTCCGCCAGGCGCTCGAGGACTACCTCGGGGGTGCGCGGTGATCCGCAGGCGCGGTCCGCTCACGTGCATCGAGCTCGTCGAGCTCGTGACGGACTACTTCGAGGGCGCGCTGTCCCGGCGCGACCGCCGGCGCTTCAAGCGCCATATCGCCGGCTGCGACGGCTGCACGGCCTACGTGGAGCAGATGCGGGTGACCATGCGCCTGCTCGGGCACCTGCGCGAGGACTCGCTGCCGCCCGTGGCTCGCGACGCCCTCCTGCACGCCTTCCGGGACTGGAAGGCGGCCACGGGCTAGAGCGCCCTACGGCCGCGGCGAGGCGAGGCTGACGCCGAAGCGGTCGCCGTCGTCGGTCCAGAAGGCGTCGAGCCGCAGGCCCGCCTCCGCGAGGTCGCCGGCCACCCGCCCGCGCGTGAACTTCGTGCTGATCTCGGTGCGGATGTCCTCACCCGCCGCCAGATCGATCTCCATGTCCGCGCCGGCGAGGCGGACGGTGCGGTCGTCCATCGAGCGCAGGCGCATCTCGATCCACGACTCGTCGTCGTTGAAGAACGCGACGTGCTCGAAGCGCTCGGGAGGGAAGTCGGCGTCAAGCGCCCGGTTCAGGGCATGGAGGGCGTTGCGGTTGAACTCGGCGGTCACGCCCTCGGAGTCGTTGTAGGCGGCCTCCAGCTCGTCCACGTCCTTCACGAGGTCGGTACCGAGGAGGAGGGTG
>VAXR01000027.1:24903-25398 GCA_005885165.1 Actinomycetota bacterium | reverse complement strand
AGGAAGGCGAACATCCGCCGCTCGCCGTCGGGGATGTGCTCGAGGTCGCGCTGGAAGTCCCCGATCAGGCCGTGCACGACGAGGCCCGGATAGACCTCGCACAGCTCCTCCGCACAGCGCTCGACCACGAGCCCCGAGACGTCGACGGGCACGTACCGCTGCAGCGTCCCCGCCCCGGCCATCGCGTAGAGCAGCGCGCGCGTCTTCGAGGCGAACCCCGAGCCGAGCTCCACCAGCTCCTCGGCCTCGGAGGCGGAGACGATTTCGGGGGCGCGGCGGTTGAGTATCTCCCGCTCGCAGCGCGTCGGGTAGTACTCGGGGAGCTGCGTGATGCGGTCGAACAGGCGCGAGCCGCGGTCGTCGTAGAAGAGCTTGGGCGGCAGCTCCTTGAGCGGCCTGGAGAGACCCTCGCGGACCTCGTCGGCCAGCTCCCCGCCCGCCGCGCCGTCGAGCCGGTCGTCGATCGTGATCCGGGAGTCGCTGACGAGCTCGTTC
>VAXR01000027.1:0-24814 GCA_005885165.1 Actinomycetota bacterium | reverse complement strand
ACCCGGTAGCCCGAGCCGAAGAAGACCTCGGAGTACTCGCGGTACGGGTGCGCCTCGAAGCCCTCGTACCCGCGGAACTCGGACCCCGTCCACTCCCAGGCGTTGCCCAGCAGGCCGTGCACGCCGTACGCCGACGCGCCGGCGGGAAGCGATCCGACCGGCACCGGTCCGAACGCGAGCTGGTCGAGGTTGGCGCGGTCGCTCGTGGCGGGCTCGTCGCCCCACGGGTGCAGCCGCGGCGCATCGGCGTCCGGACCCCATGCCGCGGCCTTCTCCCACTCGAGCTCGGTCGGGAGCCGCTTTCCCCGCCAGCGCGCGTACGCGTCCGCCTCGTACCAGGAGACGTGCATCACGGGCAGGTCGGGCTCGAGCGGCTCGATCCGGTCGAAGCGCCGCACCCGGCCGTCGGCGGTCCAGTAGAGCGGGCGCTCGATGTCCTCCGCGCTTCGCCATGCCCAACCGTCCTCGGACCAGGAGAGCCGCCGCCGGTAGCCCCCGGACTCCACGAACTCCATGAACTCCGCGTTCGTGACGGGCACGCGGTCGATCTCGAAGGCCGGCAGCTCGACCTCGTGCCTCGGGCGCTCGTTGTCGTAGGTGAAACGGCCGGCGCCCGCCGCGCAGAGGAACGGGCCCTCGTCGATGCGGACCATGTCGGAGGGAGTCCCGTTGCGCGTGCCGGGGGACGATGCGCGCCGCGGCGAGTAGACCCCCGGATCGGCCAGCGCCAGCGTCTGGAGCATCGTCTCGTTGTGCTGATGCTCGTGCTGGAGGACCATCTCGAACACGTATCCCGTGGCGGCGAGGTCGGCCTCCTCGAGGACGCTCAGCGCGCGCTCGCGAACCCTGGCCAGGTACTCGCGCGCCTCCGACGGGCCGAGGTGCTCCACCTCGCCGCGGACGGCGCGCGGTGTCTCTAGCGCGTCGTAGACGGAGAGCAGGTCGGGATGCATCGGCTCCCGGCCGCCCACGCGCATACAGAGCCATAGCTCCTCGAACGCCGCGATGTGGGCGAGATCCCAGGCCAGCGGGCTCATCAGCGGATCGTGGACCCGGTTCAGGTCCTGGTCGGAGACCGGGTCGACGAGCCGGAGGGTCCGATCGCGCGCCTCCGCGAGACCGTCTTCGAGCTCGGGCCGGGCCAGCGGCTCGACCCCTCCGAGGGGCGATGTTTCGGTATGCAGTTGCTGCACGCGGTTCCGGTGGTTTGGCCGCCTAGTCGCGCGAAGGGCGAGTGCGTTTCATTGCATTACGTACGCGGGCGCCTAGCGGCTCACTCGCTGACGCGCTCGACCAGGAAGGAGATGCGCACGAGCGCGCGCCATTCGTTGAGATTCTCGCCACGCAGACCCGTCGAGACCACATCCACGGCCTTGATGTTTCGAAGCGTCTGCCTGGCGTCCTCGAGCGCCGCCTTCACAGCTCCGTCGGAGCTGTCGGGCGAGCTCCCCACGACTTCGATGATCTTCGTCACGGCCATGGAGCCCTCCTTCGATCTTTTGTACGGCTAGAACCTAACGCTTTGGGGCAAGCGGCTCAAAGCCCCGCGTCACAGAACGGCTCGTTTGCGGGCTGCAGGCGGCGAGGGGTGGCGAGGCGGCCCGCGCTCAGGTAGGGTCCCGACCGCTGGGGAGTGAGTGATGGCGACCGCTCGAGAAGCTCAGGACGTAAGGGCAGAGCCCAGGGCTCGGGTAATCGACTTCGGGAGGCTGATGTGGTCCGAGTACCTCGGGTTCGTCGGGGCGCTCGTCCTGTTCGGCTCGCTGTTCCTCACCTGGTGGTCGACGAGCTGCTCGTCGATTCAGGGGCAGGCGGGCACGCCTGCAGGCTGCAACATCAATTCGAAGCTGCACGGCCACCCCGGGGACTTCACGGCATTCCAGACCTACCGCTTCCTCGGATGGCTTCTGGTCGCCGCTTGCGCGGCGCCGTTCATCCTCGGCTACATCATCGCCCGCGGCCACGAGCTGACGTGGCGGCCCGGTGAGGTGACGATGATCGTCGGCATGCTCGCGGCTGCTCTGATCCTCATGAACGGGATCATCCTCGGCAGGCCCGGATCGACCGTGGACCTCTCATTCGGCGGCGGCTACTGGATCGGGCTTCTCGGGGCGTTGCTGATCCTCGCGGGAGGGCTCATCCGCCAGGCTCAGGGCGCGCGGGCGCGCAAGCCGCCGGGCGTGGTGTAGCCGCGCGGCGCTCGTAGCCCCGGATGCCCGACCCGACAGGCTCACGTCCCGATCGCAACCTCGCGCTCGAGCTGGTGCGCGTGACCGAGTACGGCGCGCTCGCGGCGGCGCGCTGGGTGGGGCTCGGGGAGAAGGAGTCGGCGGACCAGGCGGCGGTAGACGCGATGCGGCACATGCTGGAAACCGTCCAGATGGACGGGATCGTGGTGATCGGCGAGGGCGAGAAGGACCGGGCGCCGATGCTCTACAACGGCGAGCGGATAGGCGACGGGTCCCCGCCGGAGGTCGACATCGCGGTGGATCCGCTGGAGGGGACGACCCTGGCGGCCGACGGCTCGCCGCGCGCGCTGTCGGTGATCGCGCTAGCGGAGCGCGGGACGATGTTCGATCCCGGTCCCTGCGTCTACATGATGAAGATCGCGGCCCAGCAGGCGTTCGCGCACCTGCTCGACCTCGATCGGCCGCTCACGGAGACCCTTCAGCTGGTCGCCAAGGAGAAGGGCGGCGACGTGCGCGACGTGACCGTGATGATGCTCAAGCGCGACCGGCACAAGGAGGCGGTGGAGGAGATCCGCCGCGCCGGGGCGCGGATCCGCTTCATCCAGCACGGCGACGTCTCGGCGGCCCTGCTCGCCGTCCAGGAAGCGTCCCCGGTGGATCTCCTGTGGGGAATCGGCGGCACTCCCGAGGGCGTGATCTCCGCGGCCTCGATCAAGTGCATGGGCGGGCAGCTCCTGGGCCGGCTCTGGCCGCGCGACGACGAGGAGCGCCAGGCAGCGATCGACGCCCGCTACGACCTCGACGAGGTGCTCGACGTGAATCGCCTGGTGGCCGGCAACGACGTGTTCTTCGCAGCCACTGGCATCACCGACGGCGACGTGCTGGACGGCGTCCACTACACCACGACAGGCGCCACGACCGAATCGCTCGTTATGCGCTCGCGCTCGGGCACGGTGCGCCGCGTCTCGGCGCGCCACGTACGCGAGAAGCTGCGCGAGATCTCAGGCGAGCGGGTGGGCTGAGCGCTCCGGCGGCCGCAGCGCGCCGACCACTGACGGCGGCAGCTCGAGCCGTGCCAATGAGCGCAGGAACGCGTTGGTCACGATCACGTGGACGCGGAGCTGTAGCCAGTTGCCGGCGAGCAACGGGTGGAAGTCGACCACCTCCGAGGTGACGCGCACGATGATCTCCGGCCCCGTCTCCTCAGCCGGACGCTCGACCGAGATCCTCAGGCAGCCCTTGCCGCGCCCGTTCCGGGCGACCAGCAGGCCGCGGTCGATCGGCCAGGTCACGACCCCGCGCGTGGCCTCGATCTCGTACTGCGGCGCGCGGAAGGTGAGGAGCTTCAGCGGACGTGCGATGAGCACCACGGCGCGCGACGACGGGGTGTAGAGCACTCGCAGGAGCCCAAGCGAGATGCGGGTCAGGAAGACCCAGTACATTCGCGCGAGCCGCTCGAGGTACTCCGGGTTCCAGATCCTGTCGAGCTCGGCGCGGGGCACGGTCACGTCGGCCACCTGCCGGCTCGTGACCGCGCCGTCCGGAGCGGTCTCCGAGGCCGGCGCGTCGACGATGTGCACGCGCGCCCGGGCCTCGCGGCGACGCGCGAGCAGCCGCCGGGGATCCCGCTCCCTCATCCGGACAACGTACCGCGGGGCAGGAGCTCGATTTCCACGCGCTCGCCCCGCTCGACGGCCCCGTCTCCGGCCGGGATCAGCGCGAGCGCGCCGGCTCCGAGCATCGAGGTGAGGACGTGCGAGCCCTGAGCCTTCGTCGGCTCGACGTGCCAGCCGTCCCCGGCGGCGGTGAGCCGGCAGCGAAGCGCCTGCGCGCGGGCCGGGCTTCTGCTCACCTCGGCGTCGAGCACCGCGGTCGTCCGCGTGTCGGCCGTGTCCGCTCCGCCCAGCCAGCGCAGCGCGGGCCGGCCGAGCAGGTGGAAGATCACCATCGCCGAGACGGGATTTCCCGGCACGCCGAGAACGGGGACGCCTCGACACGTCCCGAACCAGGTGGGCTTGCCGGGCTTGATCGCCACGCCCCAGAAGCGCTCCCCCGCGCCCAGCTCGGCGAGAGCCCCCTTCACGTGGTCGTGCTCGCCGACGGAGACGCCTCCGGCGATGCACACCATGTCCGCGTCCGCCGTGGCGCGGTCGAGCGCAGCCACAGTGGCATCGAAGTCGTCGCCCACCCGCTCCGATGACAGGACGTCCGCTCCGGCGCGCGTCGCCTGAGCGGCCAGCGCCGCGGCGTTCGAGTCGCGGATCTCGCCGGGACGCAGCGGGCGGCCCGGCTCGACCAGCTCGTCGCCCGTCACGACCAGCGCAACGCGCGGCCGCCGGCTACAGCTCACGCGGTCGTGCCCGAGCGACGACAGCACCCCCAGCTCGGCGGGACCGAGCTCGGCGCCCGCCGTGAGCACGGTGTCCCCGGCGTGGACGTCCTCGCCCGCGCGGCGGACGTTGGCGCCCGGCGCCGCCTCGGGGATCGTCACGCGCCCGTCGGACAGGCTGGCCAGCTCGACCGGGACGACCGCATCGGCACCCTCGGGCACGACCGCGCCCGTCGAGATGCGGATCGCCTGGCCCTCGGCCAGCGCGCGCTCCGCCGGGCGGCCCGCGCGGGACTCGCCCACCACCTCGAGCTCCCGCGGCGGCCCGGCCGCGACCGCGTACCCGTCCATCGCCGAGTTGTCGAAGGGAGGGAGGTCGTGCTCGGCCTCGACGTCACCGGCGAGGACGCGGCCGAGCGCCTCGGCTGTGTGAACCTCCTCGGCGGCGCGGCCGCAAGCGAGATCAGGTCAGCCGTCACGAGGGGATTGGGGGGCCATGAAGTACCCCCCGCAAAGTCCGAGCTCTACGAGGCCTGTCGTTCCGCGCGCGCGAGAAGGCGCAATGGCGGGACATCCTCGCCGTCCATAGCGCGCAAATTGCGGACTTTTCCCGGCTCATTTCCGCTAGTTGGGAGCTATCTTGCATCCGGTACGAGGGGTACAGTCGGGAACCTGCTCACGGAAGGGTCCACCCGGCTCACTTCTAGCTTCGCCGTTGCCGCGAACCAAGCCGCTGTGGATTCGCCGATCTCGCATCTCGAGGACTCCCGGGGGGAGATCGCGAAGCTGTGGCTGATGCGGATCCTCGAGCGGGCCACGCTCGAGGACATCGAGCGGATACCCACGGGCCGCGTCGCGCGCGAGCTGCCGCCGCTGATCAGCGAGATGGCCCGGGCGCTCGCGCCCGGCGCCGAGACGTCGAGCTCGGACCACGTCGAGTGGGCACACCGCCTGGCCGACCTCACCGGCCGCGAGGGCCCGGCCGCCAAGGACCTCGTCCGCGATCTCTCTGCCCTGCAGTCGATCATGCTCGCGGAGCTGCACCGCGGCCTCGATCGGATCGACGCGGTCAGCGTCCTAGCCACGGTCGAGCGGCTGGCCGAGCTCTTCAGCGCGCTGCAGGCGGACGCGGTGGAGGACCTCCTCACGACGCGCTCGGGCGAGCTCGAGTGGCTTGGCACGACCGACAGCCTGACCGGTCTGCACAACACGCGCTTCATGCAGCAGCACCTGAACCACCTGCTCGGCGTGCAGAAGCGCTACGGGCACCCGTTCGCCCTGCTCCTGCTCGACATCGACGGGCTGAAGCGGATCAACGACGCCTACGGCAGCAGCGCGGGCGACCGCACGCTGGTTGGCGTCGCAACGGCGGTGGGGGAGAGCATCCGCAACGTCGACACTCCGGTGCGGATGGGCGGCGACGAGTTCTGCGTCCTGCTGCCGCACCAGACGGCCTCGAGGGCGAGGGTGCTCGCGGAGCGCCTCGCGTCGGCGATCGAGGAGGTCGACAACCCCGCATCACAGCCCCTCGGGGTCGCCATCGGGGTGGTCTCCTGTCCCCAGCACGCAACGGACGCGGACGGCCTGCTCGAGATCGCCGACGGCGCGATGTATCGCGCCAAGGCCGCGGGCGAGCGCGTAGCGGTCGGCACAGACGCCGCCTCACAGAACGGCGACCTCATCGAGGACTAACGGCCGTCTACTGAATTAGGCCGTTGCGGATGGCGATCGCGACCGCCTGTGTCCGCGTGTCCGCGTGAAGCTTCGCCAGGATCCGCTTGGTGTGCGTGCGGACGGTCTCGGTCGACAGCCCGAGCTCGCGGGCGACCGTCTCGGTCTGCATGCCGTCGGCGAGCATCTGGAGGATCTGGCGCTGGCGGACCGTCAGCGTCCGCTCGCCCTCCTCGAGCACGATCGTCGAGGACAGCGCCGGATCGACGTAGAAGTCGCCGCTGTAAGCCGCCTGTATGGCCCGGACGAGGTCCTCGGGCGGCGAGTCCTTGCGGACGTAGCCCTTTACGCCCGCCTTCAGGGCGTCGGCGAGCAGGCGTGCGCCGCCGTTCCCGGTGAAGATCACGATCGGGGAGTCGACCGAGCGCTGGAAATCGGTCACCACCTGCTCCACCTGGCCGCCCGCCGACGACGGGTCGATCACGACGACGTCGGGACGCGCGCTGGGCAGCTTGGCGAGAGCCTCGGCCGCGGTGGGCGCGCAGATCACCTCGGTGCCGGGCAGCTCCCGCTCGAGCAGCGCACGAATTCCCTGGCGAACGACCGGATGGTCGTCAACAACCAGGCACCGCATGGGCGAGCCCGCGACCACGTGCCGAGACTAACCGAAATGGGGGGCCTATTACCAGCCCTGGGGAAGGCTTTATTGGAGAATCAGGGACGCGGGATACGGCGCACGATCCCGGCGGCGATGCCGAGGCTCGTACCCGCGATCCGCGTGGCGATCCGCACCGCATCGCTGAGCGGGTCGCCGAGGCCTGCCTGCGCGGGCCCCGTGCCGGCGCGCGCGGAGCTGGCCGGCTGCCGCGAAGCCTCGGAGCGTGCCCCCGTCTTCTTCGGACCGGGGGCGGACCCGTCGACGCGCGCGCGCGACGAGCCTCCCTTTGCGGGTCGCGATCCCGTTCGCTTGTCGCTACGCCGTCCGGGCCGCGAGCGCGGCAGGTTGCTCATCACGTCGGGCTCGTCGCTCATGGCCTCCTCGAGGAAATGCTGTCCATCCGACCGGGCTAGCCGGCAAGATAGCCGTCGGGACGACCACCTGCGGCGCGGGGGGGCCCGGCGCGGGGGCGCCAAGGCGCCATCCGTCAAAAATGCGCTGCTCCCGGCATCAAAAGCCGATTTCGGGGGTATACATGGAGCCGGTCTAAGCGTCCGGAAAAACGGACCTCGACCGTTGATTTGAGACTCACGCCGCGCAGTATTGACACACAGAAAATCAACCGCTTAGACTGGGTCGGGGTGCATTCGCTGCGACGCTCACGGTGTCAAGCGAGCCTCCCTGACAGATCGGAAGGGCATGTCGGTAGCTGAACTGCAGGAACTCGAGGAGATCAAGCTCCTCGTCTTGAAGGGCTCGCAGACGGGCGTCCTCACCTACGCCGAGGTGGCCACCGCGCTCGCCGAGGTCGAGCTCGACGACGGCGACGTCGAGGAGCTCCACGCCTTCCTCGAGAAGTCCGAGATCGAGCTGGTCGAGGACGACCCCGCCCTCCAGCAGCCGGACGAGCGCGCGATCGATCGCCGCGACCGCCGCCGCCCGAAGAAGGCTCAGATCGATCTGAAGCCGGACATGACGACCGACTCCCTGCAGCTGTTCCTGAAGGACATCGGGAAGGTCCGGCTGCTCACCGCCCAGGAGGAGGTCGACCTCGCCAAGCGCATCGAGCGCGGCGACCTCGACGCCAAGCAGAAGATGGTCGAGTCGAACCTCCGCCTCGTCGTCTCGATCGCCAAGAACTACCGCAATCAGGGCCTGCCCTTCCTCGACCTGATCCAGGAGGGGACGCTTGGGTTGGTCCGCGCGGCCGAGAAGTTCGACTACCGCAAGGGCTTCAAGTTCTCCACCTACGCGACGTGGTGGATCCGCCAGGCGATCGCGCGCGCGCTGGCCGACAAGGCCCGCACGATCCGCATCCCGGTCCACGTGGTGGAGAAGCTGAACAAGATCGGCCGCGCCGAGCGCAAGCTCGTCACCGAGCTCGGGCGGGAGCCGACCCCCGACGAGATCGCCGACGTCACCGGCATCGAGCCCGAGGAGGTCGACTCGATCAAGCGCTCCGCCCAGGCGCCGGTCTCGCTCGAGAAGCCGGTCGGCGACGAGGAGGAGTCCGAGTTCGGCCAGTTCATCGCCGACGAGCGCGCCGAGTCCCCCTACGACCGTGCCGCCGAGATCCTGACCAAGGAGGCGCTCCGCGAGGCGCTCGAGAACCTCTCCTACCGCGAGCGGCGCGTGCTGGAGCTCCGTTACGGGCTCGGCGGGGAGCACCCGCGGACGCTCGACGAGGTCGGGCGCACGTTCAACGTCACCCGCGAGCGCATCCGTCAGATCGAGAACCAGTCGCTGAAGAAGCTGCAGTCCCTGGCGGAGGCCCAAAAACTCCGCGACGTAGCCTGATTCGGTTGCGGAGCGTCGCAGCTCGGCGTCCTCGGTCGCGGACATGCCGAGCATTGTCCGCTCCCTGCGTCCTTGATCTGCTCGCTCCTCGCCGAATTTCACGTCCCATGCGGGTTACGGCCGGCTGTCCCTAAAGGGACACGCGTGGGTGTCGATAACGCCCGTATGCTCGACCTTGAGTCGGCGCTTCGGCGTGTCATTGAGATGGACGGGTCCGACCTGCACCTCAAGGTGCCCTCCCGCCCCCTCATCCGCCGCATGGGTAATCTCGAGCCGATCCCGGGCGCGGAGGAGCTGGTCCCGGAGGACACCGAGGGGGCGCTGCGGTACCTCCTGAGGGAGCCCGCCAAGCTCGAGGAGTTCGCGAAGGAGAACGAGGTCGACTTCTCCTACAGCCTGTCCGGCCTGGCCCGCTTCCGCATCAACGCCTTCCGCCAGCGAGGCGTGATCTCACTCGTCTGCCGCGCGGTGCCCCACGAGATCCGCTCGATCGAGCAGCTCGGCCTGCCGGACGTGATCTCCGACATCGCCGATGAGGAGCGCGGGATCATCCTGGTCACGGGGACGACCGGCTCCGGAAAGTCCTCGACGCTCGCGGCGATGATCGACCAGATCAACCGCTTCCACTCGAAGCACATCGTCACGATCGAGGACCCGATCGAGTTCCTCCACAAGGACAAGCGCTCGGTGATCAACCAGCGCGAGGTCGGTCAGGACACCGCGTCGTTCAAGCGGGCGCTGCGCCGGGTTCTCCGCCAGGACCCGGACGTGATCCTGGTCGGCGAGATGCGCGACGAGGAGACCGTCTCCACGGCGCTCTCGGCAGCCGAGACCGGGCACCTCGTGCTCTCGACGCTCCACACCGTCGACGCCCCGGAGACGATCAACCGGATCATCGACTTCTTCCCACCGCACATGAACCAGCAGGTGCGGGCGATGCTGGCGGGCACGCTCAAGTCCGTCATCTCACAGCGCCTGGTCCGGCGCGCCGACGGCGAGGGCCGGGTGGCCTGCGTCGAGGTGCTGCGGATGACCGGCCGCGTGCGCGACATGATCATGAACCCCGAGGAGACCGGGAAGCTCAGCGACGTCGTCGCCGAGGGCGCCTACTACGGGATGCAGACCTTCGACCAGGCCCTCCTGGGCCACGTGCAGGCCGGCCGCGTGACGATGGAGGAGGCGCTGCGCGCGGCGACGAGCCCGCACGACTTCAAGCTGATGGTCGCCTCGGACGGCCAGCGGTCCACCTCCGTGGACGTGCTGCTCGCCGAGGAGGAGACCCAGCCGGCCGCATACTAAGGGCCTGTCCCGGCAGCTCGCGCCCGCGCGGCGCTCCGGCGACACCGCGTTTGCGGGGCTATACTTCATTTCGTGAAGCGTGACCTCGCAGCCGAGCGGGCCTTCAACGACAAGTGTCCCGTCTGTGCCACCGCGGACCTCGTGTGCCAGAAGTGGACGGTGCTCGTGATCCGCGATCTGGCCGAGGGATCGTGCCGTTTCTGCGAGCTCGAGCGCTCGCTGGCGGGCATCAGCCCGCGGACCCTGTCCCTCCGCCTGCGGGCCCTCGAGGGCGAGGGCATCGTCGAGCGAAAGACCTTTCCGGAGGTCCCGCCGCGTGTCGAGTACGCGCTCACGGAGAAGGGCCGTGGGCTGCTTCCGCTGATCGACGACATGCGGGCCTTCGGGCGCGAGTGGCTGCTCGACGAGGACGGCTCGCGCGTGCCCGCGGCGGCCTGAGTGGTCCACTGATCGCTCGCGTCTGACAACGCCCGCGAGCGCAGGAGCGCGCACGAGCGCGGCGAATGCTCCCGCATGCGAAACCGCGAGCTGCACGACTCGCTCCGTGAGTTCGCGCTCGAGGCTGCCTCGCAGCTGACGACCGACGTCGAAGCCGGGGCCGAGATCCCGTACGACGTGATCGAGGAGCCGGGCAGCGGATCCGTGCTCTACCGCTACGTCCCGCTCACCCGCGAGTTCATCGCCGAGCGCTGGGACGTGCTGCGCGCGGCGCCGGCCGGCGCCGCCGCCGCGGATGCGCTCGGAAGCGGTGCGGAGCTCTACCTCAGGGTCCGCGGCGAGCCCTCCGCCGACGATGCCGAGCCGGCGCTGCGGGCGATGCTCGAGCGCCTGTACGAGGACGCCACCGACTTCCACTTCCCGGAGGAGCGCTTCGAGCGGGTGTACGCCGAGGTCGAGCGGACGCTCTACCAGGACACGGTGAGAAGTTCCGTGGTCGCGCCGATCCACGGGCTCGCGCTCGAGAGCGACCGCGTCGAGCTCGGCGGCGGGCTGGTGCTTGCCGCCGGCGACCGGTTCGCCGCCCCACCGCAGGCCGTGTGGCCGTCCGGCCGCGAGGAGCGGGAGGGCGGCGCCGGGCCGAACACGGTGGTCGCCCTCGAGCGCGACGAGGAGACCGCCAACCCGCTGCCGGCGAGCGAGGCGCGCGTCCGCTTCCGCAGGCTCGTGACCGCGCTGCGGCTCTTCAAGGCCGGCCGCGTGTCGATCGGATCGGTCGGATGGGGGCGCGCCGACGAGGGAGCGTGGCAGACCGTGCCGCTCGCGCCGTCAGGCCCCGGGCGCGGCGAGCCGTGGGTGCTCGCCGAGAGCGAGGAGGCCGAGCTCCGCGAGCTGTGCGAGCTCCTCTCGAGCGCGCCGGGCGCGGCCCGCGTGCGCTGGGCGCTGACCCGCTTCGAGATGGGGTGCGAGCGCTCGTCCGACACCGAGGCGCTCTCCGACTACCTGCTCGCCCTCGAGTCCCTGCTCGACGCGTCCGACGAGACCGGGCGTGCGAGCCTGGGTCTGAGGCTTGCCGCGCTCTGCGCCGAGGAGCACGAGCGCAAGGCCACCCGCGCGCGGCTCGAGGCGGCGTTCGCCCTCGAGCGTGCGCTGATGGCGGGATCGGGGCTCGACGCGGAGATCGACGACGGGGAGGGGGAGGTTCCCGCGCCCGCCCTGGTCGCCGAGCTCGAGGGCCACGCGCGGGCCCTGCTTCGCGACATCGTCTGCGGCTACCTGTCGCCGGACCTCCGCTCGGTGGCCGACGACGTCCTGCTGGCGAGCTCGGAGCCGCTCGACATAACGGCGCAGGATCTGCGCGAGGAGGACGAAGAGGATCAGGACGGCGACGACGGGGAGCACGAGGTCGAGGAGGGGGACCACGTGCCGGATGGGCCCGGAACGGCCGCGGACCCGCGGTCTGCTGCGTGGGCGATCGCCATGGCGGCTGGTCCTCGCACGCGGCGCGAGCCCGCTCGGCGATTCGAGGAGAGCTCGGAGAGCGAGACCGTCGATGGCGCCGCAGACCAGGACCTGACGATGGAAGGGCCGATCCCAACGGACGACCCAGACCCCGAGACCGAGGCCGAGGAGCAGCAGCAGCTCGACACCGGCGTCACCCCCTCGACCGACTGGGAGTTCGACGACGACCCGGCGAGCTACTCGGCGCCGATCTAGATCTAGGCCGTAACTGCGTCGCCCGCGAACAGGTGCTCGCACACGTGCGCGAGGCCGCCGATGTCGTGGACGTCGTCGTCGAAAAGGGGCACCCGCACAAGCGGCTCGCCTCCCAGCTCGCGGCGTAGACGCTCGACGTTGAGGCTGTCGCGCTCGGCCACCCGCCGGTAGTCCGCGAAGTTCTCGGCGACCTTGCGGGCGAGGTCCGCCCCCAGCAGCGCCGCGAGGTCGCTCTCGACGCCCTCCGCCGATCCGTCGACGCCGGCTGCCTCGTGCACGCGGTTCACGATCGCGCCGTCGAAGGGGATGCCCAGCTCGCGCAGCCGTCGGCGGAAGCCGATCGACTCGTCGATCGCGTCGCGGCGCGGGGAGGTGACGAGCAGGAACGCCGTTCGCGGGTCCGAGAGCAGCTCGCCGACCCGGCTCGCGCGCTCCCGGATTCCGATCGCCATGTCGCCGAAGGCGCCGAAGAACTCGGACATGTCGCTCAGGAGGTCGCTCCCCGTGATCCGCTTCAGGACCCCGAACACGAGCCCGGTCCCCCGTCCGAAGGCGCGGACGCCGAAGATCCCCGGCCTGAGGAAGATCTGAAGCGAGCGCGAGTCGATGAAGCGCGAAAGGCGCTCGGGGGCCTCGAGGAAGTCGAGCGCGTTGCGGGTCGGCGGCGTGTCGAGGACCAGCAGGTCGTAGCGGCCCTCCTCGTGCAGCTCGTAGATCCGCTCGAGCGCCATGTACTCGGTCGTCCCGGCAACAGCCGTCGAGAGCTGCTGGTAGATGCGGTTGCCGAGGATCGCGTCGCGCGTCCGCGCGTCCGGCGCGCGGCGATCGATCATCTCGTCCCAGGTGCGCTTGGCGTCGAGCATCATGGCCCACAGCTCGCCCCGCATCTCGATCCCGTGGCGGGCGAAGATCTCCGGCTCGATCCGCCGCTCCTCGTTGGCGAGCTCGGACAGGCCGAGCGAGGTGGCGAGCCGCTTGGCCGGATCGATCGTCAGGACGGCGACCTTGTGGCCGCGCGCCGCCATCCCCATGGCGATCGCCGCCGACGTCGTGGTCTTCCCGACGCCGCCCGCGCCGGCGCAGATGCACACGTGCTGGCCCTCGATCAGGTCGGCGACGCTCACAACCGCTGCTCCAGCTCGTGTGACAGGAGCTCCCAGTCGTCGAGGCCGAGGTCCGGCTCGAAGAGGTAGGGGAGGGTGACGACCTCGCTCTCCACGCCCGCTCGAAGCTGCTCCAGTTGCTCGCGCTGGGCCCCGGCGCGGTGGTACTCGGACAGCGCCGAGCGCAGTGCCGCCGCCACCAGCGGGGCGCCGTGCTCGCCGTCCACCCGCTCGATCGCCTCCGCCTCGGCACCGCCGAAGCGCTCCGGGAGCATGGCGTTCATCACCGTCAGCTCGAGCTCCAACCCCATCTGGTCGTGGAGCGCGCCGGCGAACTCGATCGTCTCCGCCACCGGCATCTCCTCGGGCAGCGCCACGGCCACGACGCCGGTCTGGCGGGAGTCGCGCAGGAACGAGTCGATCATGTCCGCCCTCCGCCGCACCGGCCCCACGCGGGCGACATCGCCGAACGTGCGCGCCGTTCGCAGCGCCCCAAGCCCGTGGCCGGTGGCCTGCATGTCGACGATCACGAGGTCGTAGGGCGAGTCGGGGCGCCTGCGCCGCTCGAGCTGGGCGAGCTCCCAGACCTTCCCCATCGTGGCGAGCTCGCGGAGGCCGGGGGTCGCCGCCGCGAGGTACTCGAAGATCCTGTTGTGGAAGAGGACGCCGGCCAGCCGACGCGAGCCGACCTGATCGACCAGAAACTCCTCGAGCGAGCGCTCCGGGTCGATCGATATCGCGAAAAGCCGAGGCGCCAGCTCCGTCTCGTGGAATCCCACGCCCTCCCCGCGGACGGCTCGCGACATGCGCTCCTGACGAGCCACCTCGCACACGATCGTGCGCTTGCCGCGACGGGCCGACGCGAGCCCCAGCGCGGCCGCGACGGTCGTGCGTCCGACCCCTCCCTTGCCGGCGACGACGACCAGACGTTTTTCAAGTAGCCCTTCCATCTGAAGGAATCTTCCCGACTCATACGAAATAGGCATGGCACATGGGCTTTTTCGAGCGCAAGCCGACCGCCGTGCAAGAACCTCCGACCACCGAAACCCCCGTTTCCGAGCAGCCCGCCGACAGGGAGCAGACGGGTGCCCAGGTGATCGCGTTCGCGAACCAGAAGGGCGGCGTGGCCAAGACCACGACGACCCTTAACCTCGCGGCCGCGTTCGGCGAGAAGGGCCACCGTGTCCTGTGCGTCGACATGGACCCGCAGGCGAACCTGACGATGAGCCAGGGCATCGACCCCGACTCGCTCGAGGTCTCGATGTACGACGTGCTCGTCCACCACACCTCGATCCGGGAGGTCATCCGCAGGCGCGAGGTGGACGTGGCCTGCGCCTCGATCGACCTGGCGGGGGCCGAGATCGCCATGTCCACGCAGATCGGCCGTGAGCGGTCGCTGGAGAAGGCGCTCCAGCCGATCCGGGAGGACTACGACTTCATCTGCATCGACACCCCGCCGAGCCTCGGACTCCTAACGATCAACGCGCTGACCGTGGCCGACAAAGTGATCGTCCCCGTCCAATGCGAGTATCTGTCCATGCGGGGGCTGATCCAGCTCCAGAACACCCTGTCGATGATCCGCGAGAACCTCAACCCGAACGTCCAGATCGAGGGGATCCTGCCCACGCTGGTCGACACGAGGACGGTTCACGCCAAGGAGGCGATCGAGCTCCTGGAGGAGAACTTCGGGGATCGAGTGTTCGCGTCGCGGATCACGAAGACGGTGCGCTTCGCCGAGGCGCCGGTCAAGGGGATGTCCGTGCTCAAGTACGACCCAGATGGGAAGGCGGCATATGCCTACCGACAACTCGCCCGAGAGGTCCTCGAGAATGGCAAGCGGTAAGCGCGCGAGCATGCGCGAGGGACCCCTCGCCGCGCTGTTCCGCAGGACCGAGGAGGAAGGCATGGAGGGGCGGCAGGCGCCGCCCGCGACCACGCCCGACGAGCCGGCCGCAGCGCCCGCGCAGCCGCGCGAGGAGGCCGAGCGCCAGGGCGCGCGCCCGCCCGAGCAGCGGCTGCGGGACGTCTTCTCGGCTGACATCCCCCACAACATCCTCGAGCGCGGTCCCGCGGGCCGGCCCGACGACCGCCCGCGCTACGGGCGCGAGACGCCGGTCGCCCCCTCGGCTCCGGTGATCCTCAACCCGGTGCTGCGAGTGGTCGGCGTGGGCGGCGCCGGCGTGAACGCCGTCAACCGGATGATCGAGGCGGGCGTCGAGGGCGTGGAGTTCGTGGCCGTCAACACCGACCTCCAGTCGCTCCAGCAGTCGGGCGCGCACGTCACCGAGCACATCGGCGGTGAGATCACGCGCGGTCTCGGCTCGGGCTCCGACCCCGAGCTCGGCCGCCAGGCGGCGCTCGACAGCTACGACCAGATCAAGGCCGCCCTCAAGGGCTCGGACATGGTTTTCATAGCAGCCGGGTCCGGCGGCGGGACGGGCACGGGTGGGGCGCCGGTCGTGGCTCGCGTTGCACGCGAGGTCGGCGCTCTGACCGTCGGCATCATGACCAAGCCGTTCGCCTTCGAGGGATCGCGCCGCGCCGATCAGGCAGAGCGCGGCGTCGAGGACCTCGCGCGTGAGGTCGACACGCTGATCGTGATCCCGAACTCGCGCCTTCTGTCGGTGCTCGACAAGAGGGTGTCGATGGTGGACGCGTTCCGCATGGCCGACGACGTCCTGCGGCAGGGGGTCCAGGGCATCTCGGACCTGATCACCCTGCCGGGGCTGATCAACCTGGACTTCGCGGATGTGCGGACGATCATGTCCGACGCCGGCCAGGCGCTCCTCGGCATCGGGATGGGCGTGGGCGAGCAGCGCGCGATTGAGGCCGCGACGCACGCGGTTGCCTCGCCCCTGCTCGAGACCAGTGTCGAGGGGGCCCGTTCGATCCTGCTGTCGATCACCGGCGGCCGCGACCTCTCGCTGTGGGAGGTCAACGAGGCGGCGCGCGCGGTGGCCGAGGCGGCGCACCCGGACGCCAACATCATCTTCGGGGCGATGATCGACGAGAAGGTCGACGACCAGGTGTGGGTCACGGTGGTGGCGACCGGCTACGGCGACCGGCCGTTGCCGCGGTCCTCCACCGGGCGCGAGCCCGCCGGCCTGGCGGCCCGCGAGGCCGACCGCGAGCCGCGCGTCACGCGTGCGCCGGGCATCTCGTCGAACGGCGCAGGCCTCGACGATGTCGAAGTCCCCGAGTTCATCCCCCGCCGCTGAGCTGCAAACCGGCGCCTGCCTGCGTCATCGGGTCTCGCCATATTGGTCATATGGCTTCGACCCTGCTTCCTTGGCAGGCTTGGTTTTCGCTCGCGGTGAGTGAATAGCATCGCCGCCATGCGAGGAGTGGTGGCGGCCGGGCATCCCGTGACGGCCGAGGCCGGCGCCTCCGCGCTGCGTGAGGGCGGGAATGCGGTCGATGCGGCGGTCGCGGCCGTCTTGATGTCGTTCGTCGCGGAGTCTCCTCTCACGGGGCCGGGTGCCGGCGGCTTCATGCTCGTCCACACGGCGTCCGGGGAGGACCACCTGCTCGACTTCTTCGTGGCCGCGCCCGGCCTCGGGCTGGACGATCCGGCGCCGGCAGCGCTCGAGCCGATCGACGTGCACTTCACGGCCGAGGCGGTGCAGGTCTTCAACATCGGGCCTTCGTCGTGCGGCGTGTACGGCACGGCGAGGGGGACGACCGAGGCGCTCGAGCGCTTCGGGACTATGCCGCTCTCGGCGCTCGTGGAGGCCCCGGCGCGTGCGGCTCGCGAGGGGGTGGAGCTGACTCCGATCGGAGCCAGCCTCCTCGTGATCCTCGGGCCGATCCTCACTTCGACCCCCGAGGCGAAGGCGATCTACGCGCCAGAGGGACGGCTGCTCGAGCTCGGGGAGCGCGTGCGCCTGCCCGAGGTCGGTGACCTCCTCGACCGGCTCGGCGCCGAGGGGCCCGACTTCCTCTACGCCGGCGAGGTCGCGAAGGCCGTCAGCGCGTGGGTACTGGAGCGCGGCGGCCTGATCACCGAGCAGGACCTTGCGGAGTACCGGGTGGTCGAGCGGTCCGCCGCGCGCGCCCGGTATCGGGGCCGCGAGGTCCTCACCAACCCTCCACCTTCGTCCGGCGGGATCCTGATCGCCTACGCGCTCGACCTCCTCGAGCGGCTCGGGCGCCCTGGCGACGTGCGCACGCTGGTGGAGGTCATGGACAGGACGAACAAGACGCGTACCGACGAGTTCGTCCAGGGGCTCCAGTCGGAGGGCTACCTCGAGCGCTTCCTGCACAAGGAGGCCCTGGAGCGCGCGGCGACCGACATCGGGTCGCGCCTCGGCTCGACCACGCACATCTCGGTGCTTGACGCCGACGGCGCCTGCGCGACCGTCACGTGCTCGAACGGCTCCTGCTCCGGGGTGGTGGTGCCGGGCACGGGCATCCACCTCAACAACATGCTCGGCGAGGAGGACCTGAACCCGGGCGGCTTCCACCGGCACGAGCCCGGTCGCCGGATTCCGAGCATGATGGCTCCGACCGTGGTGCTGCGCGACGGCAAGCCGGAGGTGGCCCTCGGCTCCGCCGGGTCGAACCGGATCCGGTCCGCGATCACCCAGACGATCCTCGGCGTGGTGGACGACGGGCTTCCCGCTCAGGACGCCGTGGATCGCCCGCGCGTTCACTGGGAGGGCAGGGTGGTGGAGGCCGAGCCGGGCATCGACGAGGAGGCCCTGGCCGCGCTAGAGCGCGAGGGCTGGCCGGTCCAGCGCTTCCGCGAGCGCAGCCTCTACTTCGGCGGCGTCCAGGCCGTGGCTCGCGACCCGGAGACGGGCGAGCTCTCCGGAGGCGGCGATCCACGGCGCGGCGGTTCCGCCGTGCTAGTCGAGTAGCGAGCGCGTGAGCGCGAACTCGCTGAACCCGTCGCGTTCGCGCTCCTCGTAGCCGTGCCCCTTCCCCGCGGCCCAGGCGCTCAGGTCGATTGGCGCCTCCGGATCCGTGGCGAGCACGAGCAGCGTCTCGCCCGGCGGGACCTCGGCCATGGCGCGCTTCGCCATCAGGAGCGGGAGAGGGCATGCGAGCCCTCTGGCGTCGACCGTCGTCACAATCGGATTGTGCCTCCCGGCTCCTACGCGCTCGCAGCCGTCCTGTCCGCCGGCGAGCTCGAGCGGCTCTACTCGGGGCTGTCGATGCTGGTGTCCGCTGCGTCCGACGGCGAGCGCGCCGCCGCGCTGGCCGGCTTCGCGGCGCTCGATCTCCTGCTCGATCCCGACCTCGCCCGCCGCGCTCAGGAGCCCGAGGCGACGCCGTCGCTCTCGTGGGCGGGGCGCGAGACGTTCGGGCGCTCCCTCGGCGAGCTGCGGGACACCGCACTGGACCTCGAGCAGCTCGACGTCTACGCGTGCTCGGCGTCGGTCGAGACGATGGCCCTCACGGAAGCGCAGGTGGAGGAGCGGCTCGCCGGCGTGATGTCCACGCCGCGCTTCCTGCGCGAGACGGCCGGAGCCCGGCTCATCTTCGTATGAGGCGGGCCGCGGGCATTGCCCTCGTCGCAGGGGCGCTCGGACTGGCTGGCTGCGGAGGGACCGCCGGCGATCTGCTCGCGCTCGAGATATCCGGAGGCGCGGGCAACGTGCACGACCAGCTGCGGATCACCGACGACGGACGCGCCAGCTGCAACGGAGGGCGGCTCGTGACGATCGAGAACCAGCAGCTACTCGCGGCGCGGGAGGACAAGCGGCTGCTCCGACCGCTCGCGAAGAAGGCCGCCACGTTCCCCGGCGCCATCGCGGGGGCGCGCGGGTTCGTCGCGAGGTCGCAGGACGGGACGGTCAGCTGGAGCGAGGGCGCGCCGCGGCTGCCGACGGCCATCGGGCGGGCGACGCTGCTCGCGATCGAGCTGGAACGGCAGCTTTGCCGTTGATCCTTAGAGGCGGACCTTGCCGTTCGAGCGGGCCAGCTCCTGCGCGCGCTCGGCCTGCTCGAGCTGCCGGCGGGCGAGCTCGAACAGCTCGCTGACGACCCGGAGGCGAGCCGCCTCGGACCGTTCCTCGAGCAGCGCCTGCTTCGGCGCCGGTGACAGCTCGATCGTGGCCGCCATCCCGTACGCGCCGAGCTCCGCGAGCTGGTCCTCGCTGGGGCGCTCGTCCGTCACGTGCTCGACGAGGTTGGCGTAGCGCTCGCGCGCGGTTTCGAGCACGTCGGAATCCTCGTCCTCGTAGTCGTCGTCGAGGAACTCGACGTCTCCCGCGGGGTACGGCAGCTCCTCAATGCGGCGGTCGAGCCGGAACGGCCGTCCTCCCTGGGCGAGGATGTTCATCCGGCCGTCCTCGGCCCGCTCGAGCACCTGCGCGACCCGCGCGGAGCAGCCGACCTCGCGAAGCCCGTCGTCCGAGAGCCAGAGGATCCCGAACTCGGAGTCCTGCTCGAGGCACGATCCGATCATCAGCTTGTAGCGCTCCTCGAAGATGTGCAGCGGCACGACCTCGTGCGGCAGGAGCACGAGTTCAAGCGGGAACAGCGGGAAGCTCTCCTCGAGCTCTGACATACGCCCAGGCTATCCAGCGCGGATCGAATTGACCGCTACTGGAAGCTAATCCGCGGAGGCCGTGACGGCGTAGGCCGCTTCGCCCGCTGAGCGCGCTGTGGCCGGCGAACGCGCCGAGACCAGCAGGTTGTAGAAGATCGCCGGCGGCAGGCGCGGCTCGAGGAGCGCGGTGTCGAGCTCCTTCAGGGTGAGGTAGCCGCGGTGCGCCCACTGGAACCAGAGCATCGGGATGTCCGCCTTCTCGGCGGTGGACTCGAGCGTGCGGTTCAGCCATCCGAACCAGCCCGCCACCAGCTCCTCCCCATGCACCCGCACGTCGACGAAGCCGGCGCGAGCCGCCACGGTCGAGAGCTCGCCTGGCGTGAATGCGTGGACGTCGACCACGTGCTCGAGCCACAGCTCGCGGGCCTCATCGTTGCCGGCCGCCAGCTCGATCCGGCGGCGAGCCCCGATCAGGCGCCGCCAGACGGGCGCGACCGCCAGCGCGGCGCGCTTGGGCACGGAGGCGAGGCGATCGCCGTGCCGCGAGGGCTCGCCGCAGAAAACGAGCCGCCCGCCGGGGCGCAGCACGCGCCGAAACTGATCAAACGCCGCGTCGAGGTCCGGAAGGTGGTGGAGGACGGCGTGCCCGATCACGAGGTCGAACTCGCCGTCGTCGAACGGCAGCTCGGTGGCGTCGCACCGGTGCGTCTCGACGGCCAGGTCGAGCCGGCGCGCCGTGTCCGAGAGCTCGTCGAGCATCCCCTGCGAGATGTCGGTGGCGACGGCGGAGTCGATCGCCCCGGCCAGGAGCAGGTTCAGCGAGAAGTAGCCGGTGCCCGCCCCGATCTCGAGCGCGCGCCCGAGGCCGGTCGCCTCCTCACCAAGCGCGCGCCGGACCTTCCCGAGCACCTGCGCGCGTCCCAGCCCGCCGTAGGAGATGCCCCACTTGTCGTCGTAGTCGTAAGCCGCGAGATCGTGGTAGCGGGCGTTGTGCTCCTTGATCTCCTCGGCCCAGGCGCTTGCCACGGGGCGCGGACGATATCGCGGCAATGGCGACCCGCCTCGTGGCAATCGCTCCGCCTCGCTATGCTCGCGCGCCGCGTTGGCCGTTCCTGCGACCTATACGCAGCAGGACCAGCCCGCGGGGGTGCCGCCCCTCTCGCTGACCGGTGAGCGAACGCTTCCGGATGTGCCGGCGGAGAACTACTGGTACCGCCGGCATCTCGCGGTGTACCGCTGGGTGGCGAATCGCTGCCGCGGCCTCGACGTCGTCGACATGGCGTGCGGGGAGGGTTACGGCACCGCGGTGCTCGCGCAGCGCGCGGCGCGGGTGACCGGCGTCGACGCGAACCCGGAGGCCCACGAGCACGCCCGACTCAAGTACTCGCGTCCTGGTGTCCGCTTCGTGCGCGATCTGGTCGAGTCCTACGACGAGCCCTGCGACGCGATCGTCTTCCTCCAGACGGTCGAGCACCTGAGCGATCCGGGCGCGGTGCTCGACCGCTTCCGCGAGCTCCTGCGTCCGGGCGGCACCGCGTATGTCTCCACTCCCAACGTCCTGACGCTCGCGCCGCCGGGCGCCGAGAAGTCAGACAACCCGTGGCACGTCCGCGAGTACCGGTCGGAGGAGTTCCGTGCGCTGTGCGAGGCGAGCTTCGAGCGCGTCGAGCTGCTCGGCCTCTTCCATGCGCGCAAGCTGCGGATCCACGAGCTGGCGATCCGCCTCGGCTGGGACCGCGTTCACCCGGCCTTGGGCATCACCGAGGCCTTCTACGACCGTTTCATCCCGGGGATCGGCGAGCGCGACTTCGCGTTGCGGCCCGGACCGCTCGATCGAGCGCTCGACTTCCAGGCGGTCCTTCGATGAGCGGCACGCGGGGCTCGGAGCGCGGGGCGCTCGCGCTCGTCCTCCACAGCCACATGCCCTACGTGGAGGGCTTCGGCACCTGGCCCTTCGGCGAGGAATGGCTGTGGGAGGCGATGGCATGCGTGTACCTGCCTCTCCTGCGTGCGCTTCGCAGCGCGCCGGTGACCGTCGGGCTGACGCCCGTCCTCTGCGACCAGCTCGAGGCGCTCGAGGGCGAGGCCGGCGAGCGGTACCTCCGCTTCCTGCGCGAGGTCCGCGCGCCCATCCACGTCGAGGACGCGGAGGGGCTGGAGGCGGCCGGCGAGCACGCGCTGGCGGCCGAGGTGCGCCGCGCGGCGAGCGACTACCGGGAGGCTGATCGCGCCTTCGTGGAGCTCGATGGCCGCCTCCTGCCCGCATTCCGCGACCTCAGCCTGCGCGGCCCGGTGGAGCTCTGGACGAGCGCGGCCACCCACGCAGTGCTCCCGCTGCTGGCCACCGACGCCGGGCTGCGGCTGCAGGTCGGCACCGGCGTGCGCTCTCACGAGCGCCGCTTCGGGGACGGCTGGTCCGGCGGCTTCTGGCTCCCCGAGTGCGCGTACCGCGAGGGGCTGGAGCGTGAGCTGGCCGAGTACGGCGTGCGGACCTTCTGCATCGACCAGACGAACGCGCTCGGGCTGGCGTCGTTCGACCAGCTCGAGCCGATCGCCACCGCGGCCGGGCCCGTGGCGGTGCCGATCGACTGGGACCTGATCTCGCTGGTCTGGGATCCGAAGGGCTATCCCGCGCACCCGACGTACCGCAACTACCACGGCCGGACCGTCCACGACCTGCGTCCGTGGAACAACGGCGGCGAGCCCTACCGGCACTGGGAGGCGCTGGTGCTGGCCCGCTCGCACGCGCGAGAGTTCGTCGCGCACGCCGCGTCCCGCCTCGACGCCTACCGCGCCGACCGCGACCGCCCCGGGCTCCTGTGCTGCGCGCTCGACGCGGAGCTGCTCGGGCACTGGTGGTACGAGGGCGTCGCCTGGCTCCAGTTCGTGATCGACGAGGCGCGCCTCCAGGGGGTCCCGCTCGCCACGCTTCCGGACGCGCTCGAGCGCATCGAGCCCGTGGGGCGGCCGATCGCCGATTCGACGTGGGGGGAGGGCAAGGACCTCTCAACGTGGGACTCCGCCCGCGTTGCCGAGATCGCCTTTTCGGCGCGCCGGGCGGAGGTAGAGACGGTCGCGGTCGCCGCGGCCACGCGCACGCGCGGCCCGGCGCTCGATCGCGCTGTCCGGGAGCTGCTGGCGCTCCAGGCGAGCGACTGGGCGTTCCAGGTGACCCACGAGCTGGCCGCCGACTACCCCCTCGAGCGCGTCCGTGAGCACTCGCGCGAGCTGGTCGTCGCGCTCGAGGCTCTGAAAGACTCCGGCTCCGTGGCGGATGCCGCCGTGCGCAACCTCGCGCCCGAGGTCGATCTCACGCCTCTCTTCGCGCCCTAGCCACCTCCGATGCGCGTCCTGATCCTGTCCTGGGAGTACCCGCCGCTCATCGAGGGCGGCCTGGCGCGGCACGTCCGCAAGCTGTCGGAGAACCTCGTGGCGCAGGGCGTCGACGTGCACGTGCTGACCCGCGGGCACGAGGAGTCGCCCGCGGAGGAGGAGATCCGCGGGGTGGTCGTGCACCGGGTTCGCGAGCCGGACCGGCCACGCGAGCTGGCCGAGTTCGTGACTTGGGTCGAGCACATGAACGCGGACATGCTGGCCGCGGGGGTGGAGCTGGGCGACCGCTTCACGTTCGACGTCGTGCACGGCCACGACTGGCTGGTCGCCGTAGCCGGGGACCACCTCGCCAAGCGCTTCCGGTGCCCGCTCGCGGTGACGATCCACGCGACCGAGTACGGGCGCCACCAGGGCTGGGTCGACAAGCATCCCCAGTCGCACATCCACGGCGTCGAGCGCTGGATGGCGAACCGCGCCGATCGTGTGATCACCTGCTCGGCCTACATGCGCGAGCACGTGGCGGACATCTACGGCCTCGAGGAGGAGCGCATCAGGGTGATCCCGAACGGGATCGACCCGAGCGAGCTCATCCCGGTGGCGGACCTCGACTCGCTGCGGCGCCGGTTCGCGGAGCCGCACGAGCGGCTAGTGCTGCTCGTGGGGCGGCTCGTGTACGAGAAGGGCTTCCAGCTCGCCCTCGAGGCACTGCCGGGCCTGATCGAGCGCCTGGCCGACGTGCGCTTCGTCGTCGCCGGCTCCGGGACGCACGAGCAGGAGCTGCGCGCCCAGGCGAACGAGCTCGGGCTGGACGGCCACGGCACGTTCCTCGGCTGGATCGGCGACGACGTCCTCCACTCGCTGTACCGGATCGCCGACCTGTGCGTCGTGCCTTCCATCTACGAGCCGTTCGGGCTGGTGGCGCTCGAGGCGATGGCGTCGGGCTGCCCGTGCCTCGTGGCGGACACCGGCGGGCTCCGCGAGGTCGTGCCGAACGAGGACGTCGGCCTTCGCTTCCGCTCGCGCGACCCGGCCTCGCTCGCCCGCATGGCCGAGCGGATCCTCACCGACGCCGACTTGCGGGGGCGCCTCGTGACCGAGGCCACCGAGCACGTGCTCGGCTTCGACTGGGCCGACGTCGCCGAACAGGCCGCCGCGGTCTACGAGGACCTCACGGGCGCTCAGACCGCGGCCCGCTAGTCGGCAAAGCGCATAGTCGGCGGCTCCTCGCGCATGCGGACGACGCGCGCCGGGATGCCGGCGACTACGCCGTTGGGGGGCACGTCCTTGGTCACTACCGCGCTCGTCCCGACGATCGCGTTGTCGCCGATCGTCACCCCGCGCAGGATGCACGCGCCGTAGCCGATCCAGACGTTGTTGCCCACGCGCACGTCGCGCTTGTAGATGCCCTGGAGCCGGATGGGCCGGTCGACCTCCACCACCCCGTGATCGAAGTCGATCAGCATCACGCGGTCGGCGATCACGCACTCGCGCCCGATCGACACGTGCTGGTACGCGGAGATCGTGCATTCCTGGCCGAGCACGGTCTTCGCGCCGATCGAGACGACGCCCTCGTGGCAGCGGATCTTCGTTCCGTCGCCGAGCCACGCCCAGCGGCCGAGCTCGATCCGCCCTTGCTTGCCGATCTGGAGCGTGACCTTCGGCCCGATGAATGCGATGCCGTCGGTCCTCAGGCGGCGACGTGTAGGCGTGAGGAATCGGCGCCGCAGCAGGCGGAGGAGCAGGCGCGCGTACTTCGGGGTGAGCATGCCGTGCGCGCGCATGAAG
>VAXR01000130.1 GCA_005885165.1 Actinomycetota bacterium | reverse complement strand
GCTGGCCGAGGAGATCATCCGCCGCGTGCCGAGCGCCGAGATGGTGCGGATGACGAACTCCGGCACCGAGGCAGCAATGAGTGCGCTCCGCCTCGCACGGGCGGCCACCGGGCGCGACGCCGTCCTCAAGTTCGCCGGCGCCTACCACGGGCACGTGGACGGGCTGCTGGCCGACGCCGGATCGGGGCTTGCCACCCAGGGCATCCCGGCGAGCCCGGGCGTCACGGCGGCGCAGGCGGCGGACACGCTGGTCGCGCCGTGGAACGACCGCGAGGCGGTCGAGCGCGCGCTGCAGGAGCGCGCGGTCGCGGCGATCGTCTGCGAGCCGTGCCCGGCCAACATGGGCCTGGTGCCGGCAGAGCCGGGATTCCTGGCGTT
>VAXR01000129.1 GCA_005885165.1 Actinomycetota bacterium | reverse complement strand
CAGGCCGGCACGCTCTCCGGAAACCCGCTGGCCACCGCGGCCGGGCTGGCCACGCTCAAGCTGCTCGAGGACGCCGCGTACTCGCGCCTCGACCGGACGACGGAGCTCCTCGCGAACGGACTCGAGGAGGCCGCGCGCGAGGCCGGAGTGGACGTCCAGGTGCCGCGGCTCACGGGCCTCGTCACGATCTTCTTCTCCGGCGAGCCCGTCACGGACCTCCGCGGCGCGCAGGCCTGCGACCTCGAGGCCCACGCCGCGTTCTGCCGGGCGCTGCTCGAGCGCGGCGTTTACCCGCCGCCGTCCCAGTTCGAGGCCTGGTTCCCGTCGCTCGCACACGCGGAGGAGCACATCGAGCGGACCGTCGAGACGGCCCGGGAGGCCTTCGCAGCGCTATGAGCAGCGGCGACAGGAGGAAGCTGACGGAGGTGGTCGCGGCCGCCGACTCGCGCCTGCGGCCGTACGCGCGGGAGGCGCCGGTCGAGGGGGACCTCGACCTGGAGGTCCCGGACCCCGACCGCGCCTTCACGCTCGAGGCGGTGCGCGAGGGCTACCTCCTGCACTATGGGGAGCCGCGCGCGTTCGAGCGAATGGACCCGGATCTGCAGCTACTTGCGGGCGATGCGCTCTACGCGCTCGGGCTCGAGAGAGTGGCGCGGGCGGGGGACGTCGCGGCGATAGCGGAGCTCTCCGACCTGATCTCGCTGTGCGCCTGGGCGCACTCGACGGGGCGCCAGGAGCTCGCCGCGGACGCGTGGCGGGCGAGCGTCGCCGCGCTGGCCGGCCGCGGCCCCGGCGCCCGCGCGGCGATCCCGCTCTGAGAGCGGGATCACACCACTCGGAGCGGTCGAACAGGTAGAGTCCTTGGCCGCTCGAAAAACGCCTCACGCCGCCTCTTAAGCCTTGGCAGATCCCTCTAAGCGACCGCACAAGAAGGAGTCTCCATACACCGCGGACCGCGGCATCATGGGGGCCTACGACGGCGAGACCGTCACCCGCCGCCGGCTCTTCACCGGCGGGGCACTGGCCGCCGGAGGGATAGCGACCACCGCGTTCGCGCTGCCCGCTGTGGGGTTCGCGCTCGGGCCTCTGTTCGAGCGGACCGAGCCGCGGATGTTCCAGGACGTGGGCCCGGTCGGTGACTTCAACCCGCAGAGCTACGTCCCCAAGGTCATCACGATCGACGCCAGCGTGGGTGAGGCCGGGAAGAGCACGGTCTACGTGCGAAAGCGCGACCCGAGCCGCGACACCGACCACTTGCACCAGCCCTACATCGCGATCTCCAACCGCTGCATGCATCTCGGCTGCCCCGTGCGCTATGTGCAGGCGTCCGAGCGCTTCATCTGCCCCTGCCACGGCGGCGTGTACCAGTTCGACGGCAAGGTGGCAGGCGGGCCGCCGGTCCGGCCGCTCGACCGCTTCGAGACCCGCGTCGTGAAGGGCCGCGTGCAGGTCGGCCCGCGCTTCTCGCTCGACTCGCACCTGCATCGCTTCAAGGTGCGCGACCCGTCGAACCACGTGGACGGCCTCTGGCAGTACATCTATCCGTCGAGGCCCACGACATGAAGCTCCTGCCCGGACCGCTACGCCGCCGCCGGCCCGCCGAGCCCGACGGCCGCCCCGCGGCCGTCCCGGGCGACGGCGATCTCAGGCGCGGCCACGACGCGCTGGTGCGCGAGCGCGAGAAAGAGGCCGAGCGGCAGCGGCGCCGGGAGGCAGCGCTCGAGGTGCCGATCTCCGTCGCGGGATGGCTCGACGAGCGGACCGGCCTCGGCCCGTTCATGCGCGGCCTCCTCTACCGCAAGGTCCCGCCGTCGAACTGGTTCTACACGCTCGGCTCGGCCACGCTCTTCGCGTTCCTGTCGCAGGCCGTGACCGGCGTCTTCCTCGCCATGTACTACCGGCCGTCGGCCACCGAGGCTTACACCTCCGTCCAGCACATCACCAACGACGTCTTCCTCGGGCAGCTCGTGCGCGGGATGCACAAGTGGGGCGCGACGGTGATGATGATCCTGATCTTCCTGCACCTGGGGCGCACGTTCTTCTTCGGCGCTTACAAGTACCCGCGCGAGCTCAACTGGATCATCGGCGTGGTGCTGCTGGTGCTGACGATGGTGATGGGGCTCACCGGCTACCTGCTCCCGTTCGACCAGCGCTCCTTCTGGGCCACGGTCGTGGCGGTGAACCTGAACTCCTCGGGCCCGATCATCGGCCCCTACCTGGCCGACTTCCTGCGCGGCGGAGCGGAGTTCGGGGCCACCACGATCAGCCGCTTCTACGCGATCCACATGCTGCTCGTGCCCGGGCTGATGGCCGCGCTGATCGGAGCCCACCTCTATCTCGTCGTGAAGCTCGGGGTGACCGCGCCACCGTGGATGAAGGCCGAGAAGGCGCGCGAGCTCGCGAAGGAAGAGATCTGAGGAAGAGTCCGCCGTGAACGCCCGCGAGAAGGAGCAGTACCTCCGCGAGTACCACGTCTTCAAGGGGCAGGGGAAGCCGTTCTTCCCCTACACCGTGTTCAAGGACGGGACGATGGCGACGCTCACGCTCGTCGTGATCATCGCCGCGGCGATCCTGTTCGGCGCCGAGCTCGGACCGAAGGCGGACCCGACCACCACCACCTACACGCCCCGCCCCGAGTGGTACTTCTTCTTCCTCTTCGAGCTCCTGCGCGTGGTCAAGCCGCCGGCGCTCGTGTTCATGGCGACGGTCGGCATCCCGACGATCTGCCTCGTCCTGCTGATCATCCTGCCGTTCATCGACCGCAACCCGGAGCGCAACCCCCTCAAGCGGCCGATCGCCACGCTCACCGGCATCACGGTGATCGCGGCGATGGCGTACCTCACGATCGAGGGCGCGATTGCCGGCTCGCCGACCGAGATCGAGATGAAGGTGGCCAAGCAGTACGAGCCTGGGCGCGCAGTGGCGGCCTCGTCGGGCTGCCTCGGCTGCCACAAGATCGGCGACAACGGGAACGCCGGCCCCGGACCGCCGCTGACCAAGGTCGGCGCCCGGCTGCCGAAGCAGGCGATCGCGCGGACGCTGATCAACCCGACCCCACCGATGCCGTCGTTCTCCACCCTGCGGCAACGCAGCCCGAAGGAGTTCAACGAGCTCGTCAACTTCCTGAGCTCGCTCAGGTAAGCGGCGTGAGCGGGGGACGGGTGGCCGCGTCGAGCGGCGGCACGCTGCCTGAGGAGCAGGTGCGCGCGATGTTCGACCGGATCGCGCGCGTCTACGACCTCATGAACTCGGTCATGACCGTGGGCCTGCACCACCGCTGGCGCGAGCGCGCTGCGGACCTCGCGGAGGTCGGAGCCGGGGACCGCGCGCTCGACGTGGCCAGCGGGACCGGCGATCTCGCGATCGTGCTGAGCCGCCGCGTAGCCCCCGGTGGAGAGGTCGTCGGATCGGACTTCTCGGAACGGATGCTCGAGCTGGCCCGTGCGAAGGCCCCGCGCATCGCCTTCGAGCACGGCAACGCGTTGGAGCTCCCCTACGACGATGACTCCTTCGACGCCGCAACGGTCGGCTTCGGCGCGCGCAACTTCTCCGACCTCGCGCGCGGCCTCGCGGAGATGGCGCGGGTAGTGCGCCCTGGCGGGCGGGTCGTCGTCCTGGAGATAACGACGCCCGCCAAGCCACCCCTGTCGTGGTTCTTCAGGGCCTGGTTCGACCGCCTCGTCCCGTTCCTGGGACGGATGGCCGGCGACCCCGAGGCCTACTCCTATCTGCCGAGCTCGGTCCGGCGGTTCCCGGACGCGCGCGGGCTGGCCGCGGCCATGACAGCGGTCGGGCTCGTGAACGTCCGCTGGATCCTCACCGCGGGCGGGATCATCGCCATCCACGCGGGGGAGGTCGAGGCGGAGTGAGCACGGCGCGGGACCTCGCGGCCACACCCGGCCTGTCGCAGATCGCCGAGGTGCTCGCAGCCGGCGGCGACCGGCTGAGCGGGCTACTCGAGCGCGCCGAGGACCGGCTGGGGGAGGTGGCGGTGGGTTATGGCGCAGAGCTGCAGGGGCACGTCAGCGGGACGCTCAGCGCCGGCGGCAAGCGGCTGCGGCCGATGCTCGTGTTCATCAGCGCGGGCGACGAGTCCTCCGACGACCTCGTGACCGCCGCGGTGGCCGTCGAGCTTCTTCACATGGCGACGCTCGTGCACGACGACGTGCTGGACGGCGCGCAGCTTCGCCGTGGCCGGCCGACGGTCTTCGCCAGCGGGGGCCGCGCGGCAGCGACCGCCACCGGCGACCTCCTGTTCGCGCGCGCGTTCTCGGTGCTCGCGGCAGTTGGCCGGGCCGACGCGCTCGGCGCGCTGTCGGACGCGTCCTCGGCCCTCGCCCGCGGCGAGCTCCTCCAGCGAGAGGACGCCTGGTCGGCCGCCGTGGCGGTCGAGCGCTACCTCGAGCGCTGCCGGCTCAAGACCGCCCGGCTTTTCGCCGCGGCGTGTCGGCTGGGCGCGCTGCTCGGCGACCCGGGTCCGGATTCCGCGCCCGTCCTCGCCGCGTTCGGGGAGCGCATCGGGCTCGCCTTCCAGATCTTCGACGACGTCCTCGACGTGTCCGGCCCGTCCGAGCGGACCGGCAAGGCGCGCGGGACGGACCTGCTCGACGGGACGGTGACGCTTCCGTTGATCCTCGCGCGGGAGAGGGACTCAGGGCTGGCGGCGCTGGACCTGCGGCGCGCCGTTAGCGACGAGGCATCGGCGGCCGAGGTCTGCGATCGGATCGCAGAGACAGGAGCGCTGGAAGAGGCCCGCAAGCATGCTCTTCGCTTCGTCGCCGCTGCCAAGCAAGAACTACGAGCAATAAAGGACATCGGCGAGCGGCAGCGCTCGCTGCTCGAGCTCGTCGCCGACGGCGTCGTCGAGCGCTACGCCTGACGGCTGAATGTTTTCGGGTGCCATGGCACCCAAATGCGTTCAGTCGGCGGGACTAGAAGTCGCTCGGGAGGATTGCGTCTGCCTCGAGGGCGCCCGCGAAGCGGTCGATCTCCTCGGACATGTTGGCCGTGACCATGCGCTTGTAGTCGCGGCTGAGCTGCTCGGTGCCCGCCTCGAGCTCGTCGTCGAAGCGGTCGCACTGGTCCTGGGTGAAGACGTCGGACTTGCTCCACTCGCACTCGGGGCAGCGGAGCGTGACGTGCCAGCTCTTCGGGCCCGCCTCCTCCCACTGCACCGGGTAGACGAGGGTCGAGGTGCAGTTGATGCAGACGTGGAGCTCGCGCTCGGTGTCGGCGGGCGCCGGAGCCGGCTGGGCCGCGGACGCCTCGACCTGCGGGCCGCTAACAGCGGCGCGGTCGAAGTAGACGACCTCGATCGTCTTGCCGCTCGGCAGGATGATGCGCTTGAGCTGGTGGTCTCCGGGGCCCGAGGTCGGCATCTCAATCTCCTTAGGGCCCCGTATCGGCATCTCGCCCCCCAACTTGAGCGAACCTGCGTCCAGATGCGCACCCGCGTCGAGAATTGCTTACGCGCGGCGCGGGATACAGTGCCGCGCGTGGTTCTGAGCGACCGCACGATCCGCGAGGAGATCGAGGCCGGCCGCATCGTGGTCGAGCCCTTCGACTCCGATCTGGTCCAGCCGTCGAGCATCGACTTACGGGTGGATCGCCATCGACGTCCGGCAGCGGATGGATGACCTCACGGAGCTCGTGGAGGTGCCGGAGGACCAGCCCTTCATCCTCCACCCGGGCGAGTTCGTGCTCGGCCAGACGCTCGAGCGCGTCACGCTGCCCGATGACATCGTGGCCCGCCTCGAGGGGAAGAGCTCGCTGGGGCGGCTCGGCCTGCTGATCCACTCGACGGCTGGGTTCGTGGACAGCGGCTTCTCCGGCAACCTGACGCTCGAGCTTTCGAACGTCGCCAACCTCCCGATCACGATCTACTACGCGATGCCGATCGGGCAGATCTCGTTCATGCGGATGGACGGCCCGGTCGATCAGCCGTACGGATCGGGGGACAGCGCGGCCAAGTACCAAGGCCAGGCGGAGCCCACTCCCAGCCGCTTCTACCTCAATTTCGAGGAGAAAGAGCCGACATAGAGGTGTGTTGCCGCGGCCGTCCCCGCCGCTACCATGGGGCTGGGTCCAGCTCCGGAAGGAATCGACATGCCGAACATCGGCCCACTCGAG
>VAXR01000240.1 GCA_005885165.1 Actinomycetota bacterium | reverse complement strand
GGAGCGAACCCGTACGGCACCGGCGGGATCGCGGGCGCGCCCTACCCGCTCGCCCGCCCCGAGGCGCCCGTGACCTGGAACGTGAACCCGGCCGACGTGACCCCGAGCGGGCAGCAGCCGGAGTCGGGCGCGACGCTGAAGGTCCTCCGGTGGCCCTACTACCTGGACGACGGCGTCGTGAAGGCCTTCGAGAAGCAGTACAACACGACGGTCCAGATCACCGAGTTCTCGGACATGGACAAGGGCCTCGCGAAGATCAACGCCTCGGGCGTCGACTTCGACATCATGTTCGGCATGAACGTGTGGGCGGTCGGACGGTCGATCGCGGCGGGTCTGCTCCGCCCTTACAACCACGACTACCTCACGACCTTCAAGAGCAATGGCTGGGATCTCTTCCAGAGCCCGTTCTACGACGTGGGCGCCAACTACACGGTCCCGTACAGCGTGTGGAACACGGGGATCTTCTGGCGGAACGACAAGATCAGCATCGACCCGTCCACGATGGCGAACCCATACGACGTCTTCTTCGACAACCCGCCGAAGGGAAAGACCGCCCTGCTCGCGAACGCGCAGGACGTCCTGGCGATGCCGATGTTCCGCGACGGGCTGACCGACGTGAACGTGACCGACCCCTCGGTGATCACGAAGGCGAAGGACGACATCGCCTCGATCGCTCAGAAGGTCGGCGGCCTCTCGTACGATCACGTCGACTACACCGACCTCCCGGCGGGCACGACGTGGCTGCACCAGTCCTGGTCGGGCAATGCGAGCGACGCGGTCGTGTTCCTGTCGGACAAGAGCAAGGCGGACAACCTCTCCTACTACTGGCCCGGGTCTGACGGACCCGTCCTGGCCCACCTGCTCGCGGACTGGGTCTTCTCGGCGAAGCAGTCCCTCGCGAACTTCACGAACACGACCGGATACCAGATGGCCGTGAAGAGCATGACCCCTGAGTCGATGGTCCAGAGCGGTCTGGTGCCGGACCACCTGTCCACGGTGATCGTCTCGACGGACGACTTCTCGAAGGGCTCGCGCGAGCTGGAGCTGGCCCCCGACGTCGACGCGCTCTGGCAATCGGCGTACGCCGAGCTCACGGCGGGTGTCTAAGGAGGCCGGCGCCGCGGCGACGCGCCCGCGGTACTGGCCGGCGCTCGCGGCGCCGGCCACGGTCTTCCTGCTGCTGTTCTTCGCGTTCCCGTTCTACGTGGTGATCGCCGTGACCTTCGGGTCCATCGACCCGATCCTCCGTCAGCCCGTGCCGGCCTGGAACCCGACCACCTGGAACCCCGCGATCCTGAGCTTCACGCTGTCGAACATCGTGCACTCCGACGGGCTCTACGAAGCCGCGTTCGTGCACACGTTCCTGTTCGTCGGGGCCGCCACGGTGCTCTGCCTCCTGATCGGCTACCCGATGGCGTACTTCCTGGCCCGGCGGGCCGGGCGCTACAAGACCGTGTTCCTCGCGTTGTTCCTGGCGCCCTTCTGGATCTCGTACATGCTCCGGCTGCTCGCGTGGCGCTCGCTGCTGGCCGACGACGGGTACGTGAACCGCATCCTGATGGGGGTGCACCTGATCGGCTCGCCGTACCCCTTCCTCCAGGGCAAGCCGCTCACGCTGATCCTGGGTCTCGTCTACGGCTACGTGCCGTACATGATCCTGCCGCTCTACGCGACCCTCGATCGGATCCCGGCCTCGCTGATCGAGGCCGGCCGGGACCTGGGACTGAGCCCCGCCCGCACGTTCTGGCGCGTGACGCTCCCCCAGTCGTACCAGGCGATCCTGGCGGGCCTCGTGATCTGCATCCTCCCGATGTTCGGCGACTACTTCACGCAGCAGCTGCT
>VAXR01000135.1 GCA_005885165.1 Actinomycetota bacterium | reverse complement strand
TCGCCAAGCGCGCGCTGATCTCCCTCCGCCAGGCGATCTACGAGCACGCGGGGCGCCAGGGCGACAGGGTCGCGATCGTCGCCTCCATCGCCACCCAGAGCCCGTACGCGGAGGACTGGATTCGCGACGGCTCGTTCCTCAACGAGACGTTGGACACGATCGGCCACCCGGAGCTCGTCGCGCGCCACGACTACTTCTACGCCGACGTCCAGCACAAGCTCGAGCAGGGAGCGCCCCCGGGATCGCCGCTGTCCGCGTGCATGCAGCCGACGCCCGACGGCAACTGGTTCATGACGAACTACGCCGACGGCCCGGACGCCGGCATCTTCAGCTGGGAGATCGACGAGGCCGGGCTCGGGCTATGGACCCTGTGGCGCCACTACCAGCGCGCGCCTGCGACGCGCCGCGCTTACCTCGAGCGGGTCTATCCGGCGATCCGGCGCACGGCCGGGTTCCTGATCGCGTTCCGCGACCCGAGCACCGGCCTCCAGCCGCCGACCGCCTGCGAGGACGACTTCCAGCCGCGCTCCGGGCAGCCGACCATGCACGGCGTCGGCCCCGCGCTGCTGGCGATGCGCTCTGCGGCCGCCGCCGCCCACGCGCTCGGCCACGGGGACGACGAGCACCGCTTCGCGGCACGTGCCGCCGAGCTCGCGCGGGCAATCGACAGCCACTACCAGGTGGACGGCGGAGCGTGGGCGTCCGACTACAGCGATGGCGGCTGGATCCTGTGGCCCGAGCGGATCAAGTCCTCGTACGCGAACGCGCGGATGCGCGCGCAGGCGCGGGTCGTGTGGCGCGAGCTGGCGCCGTCGTTCCAGGCGCCCGCCGGTCCGCGCAAGGCCGGCTGCTACGAGGCCAAGGGCCTCCTCGGGCTCGGCCACCTCGACCGCCAGGTGAACCCGTCCGGGCTCGCGAACGTCAGGCGCGGATTGCGCTGGATCGCCGACGTCGAGGCCGCGTGGCAGCCGACCGGGATCCTTGGCGAATGCTGGTTCGTGCGCAACGGGCGCATGATCTCCGTACCGTCCCAGCCGCACATCTGGGAGCAGTCCCTGTTCTACCTCGCCTCTCTGGAAGCGTGGGGTGCGTCTCCCTACCGCGCCGGGCGAGGCAGCTTTTCGGAGTTTCCCTCGAATAGCGATGGAAAGTCAGAAAAGCTCCGCGACTTGAGCCAGCGCCGGCGCGCCAGCCGAGCTGTACCGTTCGGCGGGCTGTGATCGAGCAGGAGCCGGGCGCGCCCGGTGGGGACGGCCGGCAGCCGGAAGGCAGTGACGGCAATGGCCTGCTCCGCCGCGACTTCCTCAAGCGCAGCGCCGTAGCCGGCGGCGCCTTCGCCGGCGCGCTGGCGCTGCCCACGCTCGTCCGCGAGGCCTACGGCGACCCGATCCCGATCCCCAAAGCGGCCCGCAGCGTCGAGGGCGGCCTCGCCGCGTTCGCCGCCAAGTGGCAGGGCGCCGGGCCCGCGGTGAAGCTCACGCGCTTCGGCGATTTCCTCTCCGACAAGACGTTCAACTGCCGCGTCGCCGGCACGCCGCGCTCGTACGTGCTCATCCTGGGAACCGCGGGCGCCACGCTCAGCCCCGGCGTCGACCCGCAGCGCCACGGCGACATGGTCATGCCAGAGGCCGACTGGCTGGGCGTGCTCTACGGCGACTTCACGGGGCTCGCCCCGCTGCTCTACGGCGAGTCGTTCCCAGAGCGGAGCGCCGCGAACAGCGTTGTGCTGCTCGGGATCGTGATGTACGCGTTCTCGTTCCTCCCGGTGGGCTCGAACCCCGACCCGCAGCTGCTCGCGCAGGTGCTCGAGGGCCTCGCGAAGAGCGGGCTGCCGAGCTGCAAGGGCGAGCCGGCGCCGTTCGTGCTGCCGAACGCGACCGACACCCTGGCGAACGTGGCACGCCCGCCGGCGTCGGCCCCGCCGGTCACCAAACTCCTGGCCGAGTTCGTCGCCGGCATCCGCTACGAGCACATCCCGCCGGGCACGGTCGCGTCGGCGAAGGAGCAGCTGAAGAGCATCCTCGGCACGATGTACGCCGGCTCGCGGATGCCGCCGGGGCAGAAGTTCGCGCGGGCGATCAAGGCATTCCACGACCGCCCGGAGGCGACCGTGATCGGCCAGGGCTCGTTCCGCACCTCCGCCCGCCACGCCGCGCTGCTCAACTCCGTCTACGCCCAGATCCTCGAGTGGGAGGACTGGACCTACCTGGCGCACTCGGGCGCCAGCATCGTGCCCACCGCGCTCGCCGCGGCGGAGCTCTCGGGCGCGTCGGGGAAGGAGCTCGTGGCGGCGATCGTCGCCGGAAACGAGATCCTCGCCCGCGCCGGCGACGTGCTCACCGACGTGATCCACACCGGCAACGCCGTGGCGATCCATCAGATCGAGACGCCGCTCGTGGCCGGCAAGCTGCTCGGCCTCGGCCGCGCGCAGCTCCAGGACGCCGTCGGCATCTGCTGCACCCAGCCGCAGGTCACCTCGATCCCGGCGTGGACCGCCGACGCCAAGGGGCTCCTCACCGGCTGGCCCGTGATGAGCGGGGTCGAGGCCGCCCTATACGCGCGCGCGGGTATCACCGGGCGGCGCGACATCCTCGAGAACCCGATCGGCTACTGCTACCGGGTGGCGGACATCCCCACGCCGACCCGACTCGCCACGATGGTCGACGGCCTCGGCAGGACCTGGCGCTTCGACCGCAAGTACGACCAGCTCTTCACCAAGCGCTTCCCCACCGACGGCTTCCAGCTCACGTCGGTCCAGGCGATCCTCGACATCGTCAACCGCCAGGCCAAGCACATCTGGAACTCGACGCCGCGGTCGCGCCTCCCGAAGATCGTGAAGCGGGTGCAGGTGCGCATCCCGTGGGTGATGGCGGCCTCGGCCACGATGTTCTCGAAGGGCACGAAGGACATCTACTCGCGCATCCGCCGGCAGCCCGACTGGACCTACATCTCGCTCCTGTTCGACGGCAAGTACCCGATCGCCGCGTCGCTCGTCAACCGCCGGCTCAGCTTCCGCGAGTACTCGCGGTCGACCATCTTCAACCCCGCGGTGCAGGCCGTGATCGACAAGATCGAGCTCGTCCCCGACATCACGATGGGCGTCTTCGGCGCCGAGGCCACCGTCGAGCTCACAGACGGCCGCAAGTTCACGAGCCGCCAGGACTGTATCGCGGACTTCCCGGTCGCCGAGAAGCTCTACATCGGAGCGCGCGGCATCCGCTCGCGCGGCCAGATCCGCTCGATCGTGCGCGCGGTCGACCACGTCGAGAGCTTCGCCAACGTCCGCGACTTCGTGCGCATCGCGGCCGGCGCGCGCAGGCGGTAGCGAACCGACTCGATCAGCCGGCCGGCGGTCTCGTTCGGCAGGAACGCTACGTAGAGCACGAGCATGCCGAGCGTGAAGAACCCGACCTTGATCGAGTAGGCGATCCCCAGGTGAAGCGCCACGCCGGCGCCCAGAACCCAGGGGCGCGCCCGCCGGTTCCACACGAGGACGGCGATCGCGAGCTCGGTCGCCAGCGTGCCGTAGGTCATCAGGTTGCTGATCAGGACCGAGGTGGTGATGCCGCTCGGCAGCGGGAAGCGTGTGTAGTCCTTGATCCGCAGCGCGTAGGAGACGGCGGTGCCGTCGTTCCAGGCGGTGCCGCGCGTCTTGGCCCAGACGCTCGATAGGTAGATCAGGCTGACCTGGACCTGAAGGAGCCGGACCGGCCAGCGCGAGCGGGAGGGGAACTCCCAGAAGCGGTCGCGCGCCCGGCGCAGGCGGTCGAGCGAGAGCGACGCGCCGGCGCTCGAGAGAACGAGGTAGAGGGCGATGATCCGCAGCAGCGGCTCGCCAGAGTTGACCACAAACGGATCTCGCCGGGTGAATGACATCAACCCGACGAAGACCAGGAGCGCCGCGAGCCTGGTGCGATACCCGATTACGAGCAAGGCGGACGCGGCGAGCGTGACCACGAAGAGCGCTACCACCGCAGCGTTGCCGTCGACCAGCGCGAGCAGCCCCCACGTCCCGAGCCCTCGCGGTGGCTGCCGCGGCAGGACCCCGTCGTGTCCGAACAGCGGGAAGAGGACCGGCAGGAGCGCGAGCGTCCAGCCGATCATCACCACTCCGAATGCGATCCGGACGAGCGCGAGCGTCGAGGTGGGCTCCGGCTGCGGCCCGCGGGGTCGTGGCCACCGCACTCACCGGTGCCGCCCTCCGCGGTCGAGCATCCCGGGCGTGATGCGGAGCGAGTAGTAGGGCGTCGCGACGCTGGGCCCGCTGGCCGGGTGGTGCCCGGGCGGTTCGATAACCGACGTGCGGCGGATCAGCGTGACGCGCACGGGGTGGCGCCCCGGCCGGTCGCGGTCGCGCGCGATGAACACGGCAGCCGGTCGCCACAGCCGCCGCAGGTGCTCGTCCAACACCCAGTCCTGCCACTTCTGCCAGTGGTACTGCCAGTAGCTTCCGGTCACGGGGTTGCTACTCGGGATCCGCCAGGTTTGCCTGCTGCCGTCCGTGAAGTCGACGAGCGCGTGCAGCGCGATCGACTCCCGGCGCGGCTCCGGCGCGAATACCTCCCAATTCTGGTCGAGCCCCGTCGCGTTCAGATACGGGCGGGCGACGCGCAGTGCCTCACGCCGCAGCTTGGACTGGGGCATGTTGGAAACGGCGGCGCTCGCGAGCGTCACGACCACGAACGCGCTGATCAGCGCCTGCCCGAGCCGGCTTCGGTCGAGACGTTCCTGAAGGCTTGGCGCGCGCTCGCTCAGCGCTTCACGGGGCGACCCGGGAGCAGACGCCGCTCAGGGCCCGGTGCCGGTGGTCCCGCCCCCGGTCGTCCCGTTGTAGGGCTGATGCTGGTACGGCTGCGGGTTGGGGTTGGACGGCGGCGTGTACGAAGGCGCCGGCGTCGATTGCTGCGGTTTCGGCTTGCTGTAGATCTCGAAGAGCGTGACCGGAGGCGGATCCGGATAGGCCTCGTAGCACTTCATCCACGGACCGTGCTTCCAGAACTCGATCCACGTCTTGTCGTAGTCCTTGTTGCTGTAGTAGCTGTTGGTGTAGGTGTTGTGGTCGTAGTCGGTGAGGTGGTACCAGAACCGGCAGTAGGTGTCGCTGGGCGGGGTGTAGTGCGGCGGGCAGTCCTCGCAGGTCGACGTGCTGGAGTAGTGCGGCTCGGTTAGCGGGTTGCCGCAGCGGCAGCGGGCGACGGGGCGCCCGTACTGGTCGACGAGCACCGCCGTTCCCGCCTGGAGGATCGCCTGGAACCCGACCGCTTGCCCGTTGATGAAGGTGTGGTTCGTCACTGGCGTGTCGCGGGTGAGCGTCACCGGGTGGAGCTTCGCGATGTACTTCGATACCGAGTCGTAGCTCGGATCGATCCCCTCTACCTCGGCCCACGCGCGCATTCGGTCGGGGTGGTCCTTGAGGAAGCGGATCAGGAGGTCGCGGTCGCAGACCTGGTTCGACCCGGTTCCGCCGAACGGCCCGCTCCCGCTCGGCGGGTACGACACCGTCTTGGGGCCCGAGACGTCAGCGGGCTGGGTGAAAGGCGAGGGCCCATTATCGGTGGGCTTCTGGAACCTGATCGTCTGGAGCTTGGCGGCTTTCTCGGAGCCCCCCTTTACTCCGCTCGACCCGCAGCCGGCGGCCACGAGCACGGCCGCGCACATGACGAGAAGCAATCCCGTTGCGTACTGCTGCTGCAGTCGTCTTCTGGGCCTGATTTGCGCGTCCCTCCTCCGGGGGGCCTGGCGCGAGTATCCCATCGCCCCTCACCCCCTGTCAATGTGCCAAGCCTAACCCGCGGACCGGCGGCCGCTGAGCAGCCCTAGGTTCGACACGACGAACGGCACGACGAAGTTCAGGCCGCACTTCACCCAGGTGAGCTCGGTCGCGTGGCCGCGCAGGATCACGTCGAGCTGATTGATCGTGGTGAGGACGATCCCGACGACGAGCGCTATGCGCAGCGTGCGGCGCAGATGCTCGCGCCGCCGGCAGTAGGCGATCGCCGCGCCTAGTCCGCGCTCATGGTCCATGCATTGGCTTCATTACCCCGTGCATGGACTTCGCCTTCGCGGAGTCGGGGAGGACGAGCCCGGGAACGCGCCCCGGGATCAACGCCACCGAAACACCGAGCACCGCGAGCAGCGCCGCGATCCCGATCGACGTCCCCCGCGCCCAGGGCAGCAGCTTCTCGGCGGCGATCAGCGCCGCGACGAACGCCATCCACGGGATGCTCATCACGCCTAGCGCGAACAGCGCGGCCATGAGGGCCCAGCAGCAGCCGACGCACCAGGCGCCGTGCTCCACGCCCAGGCGGAAGGCGCCGAGCGATCCGTCGCGCCAGCCGCCGAACAGGAACGACATCGGCGATCGGCACTTCTTCAGGCACGCGTGCTTCATCGGCGTGAGCTCGTAGACGGCCGCCAGCAGGATCACGCCGCCGGCGAGGTAGCGCCCGCCGTTGTGCCACGAGAGCGCGTCGATCGATAGCCCGCGCACGGCCTCGTAGAGCGCCCAGCCGACCAGCCCGAACGCCGCCCACGACACCAGGTAGCCGCCGATGAAGAGCGCCGTCCCGGCGGTGGCCGCCGGCCTCCCGATCTCCCGCCGGTGGGCGCTGATGCGGTCGTAGGCCACGACCATCGGCGCCACCGACGGGAACATCATCGCCCCCATCATCACCACCCAGGTGACGAGGAAGAAGCCGAGCGCCCCTGGATCGGTGCCGGGGCCGGCATTCATGCCGGACATGCGGTTTCCGGTCACCAGCCAGCCGATCGCGGCCAGCGCGACCAGCGCCGCCACCAGCGGCAGCGCGCTCCGGCTGAGGGGGACCGACCCGACCCTCAGGGTGCTCATCGGCTAGTTGTAGCGCGTCCTAGCCGCGGCCCCGCGCGGCCTCTTCGGCCTGCTCGCTGGCGAACTCGTAGTCGGCGGTCTCGCCGTAGACGCCGTCGAACTCGAGCCCGAACAGGTCCGAGTGTCCCGGTGCGTGCCCGACCCTGAATTCCGGGGCGAAGCCGAACATCGCGTTCTTCACCGTGGTCTGGCCGGCCGGGCCGTCCAGCGGCTCGAAGCTCACCGACGAGTCGCCCACGCTCGCGCTCGGCCTGTCGCCGTCTGAGAATGAGACCTGGCCGCGCTCTGCCCCCAGCCACTCGCCAAACAGCGGCTTGAAGTCCCCGAACGGACCGCCCTCGTCGCCTTGCAGGATTCGCTCGAGGGCCTGGAACTGCTCATCCGACGCCGACTCGTCGATCACCACCCCGAACTTCCAGTTCCCGGCGGTGAGGTTCGACGGGAACAGGTTCGCGAGCGCGAAGGCCGTCCCGGAGAGGTCCGTTCCGTCGAGGTTGCCCTCGCGGACCTGGAATACGGCGGTCCCGCGACACTGACCGTCCGGTCCTGTCGGAGGACTATCGACTGGGCACGGGCAAAGTAGCTGGCAGTTGCAGCTCGCAAGGTACGTGCCGGACAAACGCCACGCCATGGGCCATCCCTCCTCTTGAGTTGAGTCCTTGGGCCCGAAACCTACCCCCGTACGGTCCGAGAATCAACCCTTCAGGGTTACGCCGTTGTACGGTCCGAGAATCAACCCTTCAGGGTTACGCCGTTTCGTGCTCAGTCTCGGGCCGAGTACTCGAACGTCGACTCGTAGGCGCAGACGCCGCTCAGCTCGAACTCGAGCGGACCGTCGGACACGTCGAGCAGGTCCGTGAACAGCTCCCGTCCGCTGCGGTGGTGGCCGGGGATCAGGCAGGTCACCGGCTCCTGGTCGGGCACCGGCTCTCGCACCCGGACCGACACCTCGCCACCGGCGCGGAACCAGCCCCGGCCGGGCGTGTGGTCGATCTCGATCGCGGCGGGCCGCACGCCGAGCAGGTTCGCCGGTTTGAAAGCCCACGGGAACTGCTCGTCGGCCGTGCCTCCGCGCTGCCCGGTAAAGACCTCGCCGAGCGCCTCGCGCTGCGCTTCGTCGGCGCGCTCGTCCACATAGATGAAGTACGTCCAGGGCGAGCCCGGCTCGTCATCGGAGTAGCGGAAGGCGAGGACGACGCTGAGGTCGGCCGCGTCGACTTCGCTCACGTGCCCGGACTCGATCTGCCACGAGAGCGCGCCCACGCACACGCCGTGGGTCGACCGCCCGGCGCCGGGTCGTCCGCCCACGCGCCGGCAGGGGCAGATCGCGTCGCAGTTGCACGCCTCGAGGTAGGTGCCCGCGAGCGCCCAGTCGGGCATCGCCAGCGAGCCTATCCGGCGGCGGTGCCTACCGCGGCGCGGGACACACCAATCGCCGCGGCGCCATCCCGCGTTGTGAGATGCTTCGCACGAGGGGAGATCGCTTGAGCCCATTCGCACCTCGAAACTGGGGCCGGCGTAGGGAGGGGCGCGCGGTCATCTTGCTGGCGGCCGTAATCGCCGCGGTTGTGGCGTTCGTGCCCGTCAGCCAGGCGGCGCACCACAACAGCAAGAAGCACCACCCGCGGGTCCTGCGCGTCGGCAAGTGGAAGGGGATTCCGGGCCACTACAAGTCGATCCAGGCGGCGATCAACGCAGCGAAGCCGGGCGACTGGATCCTCGTCGGCCCCGGCGATTACCACGAGCGGGCCGACCACCGCAAGCACCGCGGCCCCCAGCCGTCCCACACGCCCGCCGGTCTAATCATCTCGAAGTCGAAGATCCACCTGCGCGGGATGAACCGCGGGAAGGTGGTGGTCGACGGCACGAAGCCGGGCTCGCCGAAGTGCAGCCGCAAGGCGAAGAACCAGGACTTCGGCGTGAAGGGCTCCGACGGCAAGCCGCTCGGCCGCAACGGGATCCTCGCCTGGAAGGCCAACGGCGTGAGCATCGACAACCTCACCGCGTGCAACTTCTTGGCCGGCGCGGGCAGCGCGGGCAACGAGATCTGGTGGAACGGCGGCGACGGCGGCGGCAAGATCGGCCTCCACAACCTCGAGGGCTCCTACCTCACGTCGACCTCGACCTTCTACAAGGACGCCAGCACCGCGGCGTCCTACGCGATCTTCTCCAGCAACGCGAGCGGCGGCAGCTGGGACCACATGTACGCCAGCAACATGAGCGACTCGAACTACTACATCGGGGCCTGTCAGCAGGTGTGCAACCAGGTGGTCGATCACGTCTGGTCGCAGTACTCGGCGCAGGGTTATTCGGGCACCAACGCCGGGGGCAGGCTCGTGATCAAGAACTCCGAGTTCGACCACAACCAGGGCGGCTTCACCGCCGGCGCCCTGAACAACGACGATTGGCCGTCGCCGCAGAACGGCGCCTGCCCGAACAACGGCACCGGCCCGATCACGCACACGTACTCCTGCTGGGTGTTCCAGCACAACTACGTGCACGACAACAACAACCCGAACGTGCCCGGGGCCGGCATCGCGAGCGTCGTGCCCGTCGGGACCGGGCTGCTGCTCTATGGCGGTCGCAACAACACCCTCAGGGACAACCGGTTCGTCCGCAACGGCGCGTGGGCGGTCGCGTTCCTCACCTACCCGGACAGCGAGACGCCACCGGCCGACGCCGTCGCGGCCCATGCCGACTGCCGTGGAGGGGTCAACCTCGGGCCGCCTTCGAACGCCTGCGTGTACGACGACTGGGGCAACGCGGTGCTGCACAACACCTTCGGCGGCAACGGCTGGTTCAAGCAGAAGGCCTCGCCCACGGGCAGCAACTCGAGCAACGGCGACATCGGCGAGATCACGACGTTCAACGCCGAGACCAACTGCTACCACAACAACGTCGAGCAGGGCGGGGGCCAGGTGACGACCTCGCCTGCGGGTCTCCAGCAGAGCAAACCCGTTTGCGACCGCCACAAGGTCCCGGGCAACGGCAACACCACGATGACGAACGACGTCGTCTGCGACTCGCAGGCAATCGGGGCTGCGATCGGCAACTCGACGCCCTGCTCGCCGGGCAGCTACTACCCGCGGAAGACCAAGACGGTCATGCCGCCGGTCCCACGGGGTCTGAAGAGCATGCCCAACCCGTGCAAGGGCGTGCCGGCGAACCCGTGGTGCCGCAAGTAGCGGCGCCTAGGCCGGGAAGCAGCCGACCCGGAAGCAGCCGACCCGCTCAAGTAGCGGCTCCGCCGTGCAGTGGTTCGCCACCGCCGCCGTCCTGACTTGACTACACATGGTGTAGCTAAGTCAGGATTGCTCTACGAATCTACGGGCGGGCGGCAGCCGGCTGGCCGAGCAGGGCGCGCAGCTCGCGCAGCATCGCGCTCGGATCCTCGAACACGTCGCTCCACGTGTAACGGCGAAACTGATCGCCGCGGGCGTACGCCTCGCGCTCCCGCTTGCGGTCCTGCTCCCACGAGTAGCGCGAGTTGTGGAACTGGTAGCTGTCGAGCTCGACCGTCAGCCGATACTCGAACCAGCGGCAATCCACTCGGCGTCGGCTCACGACGATGTTTGTTGTCGGCAAAGGCAGCCCCAGCTCGCGAAGCAACCGGAGGAATCTCTTCTCGAGCTTG
>VAXR01000134.1 GCA_005885165.1 Actinomycetota bacterium | reverse complement strand
CGAGCGCCGGACCGGCGCTCGCGGTGCTCGCGCCGGGCGTGGACCGCGCGACGGTCGAGCACACGGGCCACCTCCTCGTCCGCGAGCCCGCCTCCCGGTGGGGCGTCCGCTCTTACGCCGAGCGCGGTCCGGTCTGGTCGCCGCGCAACTACTGGCGCGGCCCGGTGTGGGCGAACCTCACCTGGCTCTGCGCGCTCGGCTTCGAGCTCCATGGAGAGACCGAGCGGGCGGAGGCGCTGCGCGCGCAGGTCCTCCGCTTCGCCGAGGAGGCCGGAATGCGCGAGTACGCGGATCCCCGGACTGGGCACGGGCTGGGCGCCCGCCGCTTCTCGTGGACGGCGGCGCTGACGCTGCGGGTCCTGGCCGAGCAGGGGGCGAGGGAACAGCTGCCCTCTAACTCAGACGGTCCTTCGTGAGAAGCTCGCGGAGCTCTCTGAGCATCTGTTCGGGGTGCTCGAAGGCGTCTCCCAACGTGTAGCTGCGGAACTCGTCCCCCCGGGCGCGCGCTTCTCGCTCGCGGAGGTGGTCCTGCTCCCACGCGTACCGTGAATGGTGGTACGTGTAGCTAAGGAGCTCGACCGTCAGCGGCGGGTCGTCCCAGCGACAGTCGACCCGGCGTCCACCGGCGGGGCGGTTGGTCTTGGGCAGCGGGAAGTCGACTTCCTCGAGTCGGCGGAAGAAGCCTTTTTCGAGCTTGCCGAGGAGGACGTGGACGTCGCCCCTCAGGACCCGTCGCAGCTTCCCGGCACCCGAGGTGTTTGGGCGACGGGCGAGGACCGCTTCGACCTGCTCGGGCCTCATTCGGTAAAGCACCTCCGCCTCGTGCACCGCGCGTGCCAGGTCGTCCTCCGGAAGGACTGCGGCGAGGTCAACGAGCGTGCGGGGAACAGTCGTGACCGGAATGCCTCGGAAGAGGGTCGCCTCGCGGCGATCCATCTTCCGGCTCCGCCGCAACTTCAGACCGTTCACGCAGCGGCCGGTCGGAGCCGTGACCTCGGGCGGAGGCGGAGAGCCCTTGATCAGCCCGAGGAGATAGGCGGCGGCCCGCCCGCTCAGCACAGCGCCGTCCCCCGCCGCTTTCACCGCTGCCATGTAGCGCGCCTCCAAGCTCGGTGCCTGGTGCCCCACGCGGTAGACGCCCCGGTAAACACGAATCAACAAACCCACACGGATCCGGCCCGCGATCTCTTTCCTCGAGATCGCTGCGCGAAGCAGTTCGGCGCGACTAACGATCCCGTGCTGTCTGCTCGCGATTCGCGCGATTTCTCGCTCTACCGTCCCGGCTTTTACCCCCATCAGGGGCCTAATCCGGGACGGTTCAGTAACTCGCCCCCTTCGTCGCTACCCCGCGGGAAATCGGCGGCGCGTACTGCCTCCGCTCAGGCCGACTGCAGCGCCGGTACCCGGATGCCGGCTCTGCGGGCGAGCGCGCCTAGGCGTCCCGGAGCTAGCACCGCGATCCCCAGCACCGCCGCCAGCGGCAGCGCCCACGCGAGGTAGAAGGCGTTGACCAGCGTGGCGTCCTTCATCGGGGCGATCACGTGCGTCATGGTCAGGATCGCGGCGATCGCGAAGCCCGACAGCACGGGCACGCGCCGGCGCAGCGCCTCATAGGAGATGAGCGCCACCAGGAACGGCGCGTGGTGGTAGCTGTAGGTGAGCGGGTCGAGGATGCAGCGCACGAGCATCACGAGCGCGAGCAGCTGGAGCGCCTCCGCCGGGACCGCGCCCCGGCGCCGGTAGCCGTAGGCGACGGTCAGCGCGAGCGCCACCGCGATCGCGAGCGGGTGCGTGACATGGCCTAGTGCGGAGGACAGCGAGTACTGGCTCATCACGTGCGGCCCGGTGATGGTCAGCGTCCGGCCGGTGCTGGTCTGCGCGAACGGGAACCAGACGTTGCTCGCCGTCACCGTGTGCTGGAAGGTGGTGGCGATCCCGACGGACTTCTGCGCCAGCCAGAAACGGGCGGGGTCGCCGATGATCATCGGTGCGAACAGCAGGCCCGCGACCGCGGCCATCGCCCCGCCGGTACGCACGCGCGCGCCGCGCGGGGTGGCGAGCAGCACCGGCAGGATCGCGAGCGCCGCCCACTGCTTGGTCGCGAGCGCGCAGCCCAGCATCGCGCCCGCAAACAGCGCCCGGCCGCGGCCGGCCGCGATCACCGCGCCGGCGCACAGCGCGGCGCCGAGCAGCTCCTCGGGATGTCCGTAATCGAGGGCGCTGTAGGTGAGCGGGTTGACCAGGACAGCGGCCGGGACAAGGATCGACGCGGCCAGCGACCTCCCCTGGCGCATCATCGATGCCATCAGCGTGACCGCCAGGACGGCAAGCGCGAGCAGGCAGGCGAAGGCGCCGAGCCGGTAGCTCAGCAGCTCCGTGGGGCTGACGGCCTTCGCGACGGCCGCAAACGGCGCCCGCACGACGAGCGAGAACGCCCCCATCGGCGGCTGGTTGGTAAAGAACGAGTGGACGTGTCCGCCCGCGAGCGCGTCGATCGCCGGCGCACCGTCGTCGCAGATGTACGGATGGCACGGCGGGGCGAAGTAGTCGACCCCGAGGGGGGCCGAGTACGCGATCAATCCGGAGAGAACTGCGGCAACGACGAGCGCGACCGCCAGGCCGCGTCTCGAAAGGGAGGGCATGCGGCCTCATCGGCGCGATCTCCACCGAACTGAAGCTGCGCGCAAGGCCCCTTCCCGGAGCCCCTCCAATCCCTTAGCATCGGCGGCGCAACCAACGACGTAAGGGAGGAACGCAGTGGACTCGCAGACGATCGACGCCGTCGCCTTCCGCGACGGACAGCGCGACCAGTGGAACACCGCCGCGACGGGGTGGCGCAAATGGAACGAGTTCATCGACCGCGCCACGGGCGCGATCAACAACCGGCTCGTCGAGCTTGCCGGCGTCACGCCGGGCAGCCGGGTCCTCGACGTCGCCGCGGGCTACGGCGAGCCGTCTCTGACCGCGGCGCGCGTGGTCGGCCCCGAGGGCAAGGTCGTGGCGACCGACATCTCGCAGGAGATGCTCGCCTTCGGCCGCGAGCGAGCCGCCGAGGCGGGGCTTGAGAACGTCGAGTTCATGCTCTCCGACGCCATATCGCTCGACTTCCCGAAGGAGAGCTTCGACGCCGCGCTCTCGCGGTGGGGGATTATCTTCGAGCCTGACGGCGAGGCCGCTGCCGCGCGCGTCCGTGGCTTCCTCAAGCCGGGCGCGCGCATGGCGATCAGCTCGTGGGGCCCGCCCGAGCGGGTGCCCTTCCTCGCCATCCCGATGGGCACCGCGATGCGGAAGCTCGACGTTCCGCCGCCGCCGCCGGGAACGCCGGGGCCCATGTCACGTCCGACACCCGACGCAATCGGAGGGCTGCTCGAGGGTGGGGGGTTCTCGAACATCGAGGTCGAGGAGGGCGAAGTGACCTTCGAGTTCGACACGCCGGAGGAGTTCACCCAATACATGAAGGAGATCGCCCCGCCCCTCACGGCGATGATCGACCCCCACCCGCAGGAGGTACAGGACGCGACCTGGGCTGCTATCACCGAGGCGGTCCGGGAGCAGGCGTCCGATGACGGCTCGGTCAGCCTCACGAGCCTCGTGCTGTTCGCGTCCGGGAGCGCCTGAGCTGGGAGCCCCAGCCACGCCATAGCCTTCGGCGCGATGTCGCGCGCCATCGAGGACCGGAACCGCCGAATGCTGCGGAGCCGCGACACGATGGACCGGGCGTTCGCGCAGCCGCTCGACGTCCCTGCGCTCGCCCGCGTGGCGCACGTCTCGTCCGCGCACTTCAGCCGCCAGTTCCGCGCGACGTTCGGCGAGTCACCGCACCGGTACCTGCAGCGCCGCCGCGTCGAGCGGGCGATGGAGCTCCTGCGCGAGACCGGCCGGCCGGTAACCGAGATCTGCCTCGACGTCGGCTTCAACAGCCTCGGCACTTTCAGCCGGACGTTCCGCGCGATCGTCGGCGAGTCGCCGTCGGCGTACCGGGCGCGCTTCGCCGGCGACGGCGCGGCCCTGCGCGTGCCGGCGTGCTGGGCGATGGCGTGGACGCGCCCGGCCGGTTAGCGACCACAAACGAAAGAGCACATTTGGAGAAGCGCGCGACGCCCGCGCCGTCTAGCGTGACGGCCATGCTCAAGCGAATCAGCCACACCTTCATCCACGTCCTCGATCAGGACGAGGCGCTCGACTTCTACGTCGGAAAGCTCGGCATGGTCGTCCACACCGACGCCGATCTCGGATCCATGCGCTGGCTCACGGTGCACTTCCCGGAGCAGCCCGACATCGTGCTGGTCCTGATGGAGCCCGGGCCGCCGGCATACGACGACGCCACAGCAGCGGAGATCCGCGAGCTCGTGGCAAAGGGGGCCGCGGGCGGCGGCCTGATCTTCGAGACCGACGACTGCCAGGGCACCTACGAGAGCCTCAAGGCCGCCGGCGTCGAGTTCACGCAGGAGCCGACGGAGCGCTTCTACGGGATCGACTGCGGGCTGCGCGACCCGTTCGGCAATCCGATCCGCTTCACCCAGCCGCCGGAGGGGCCGATCGTCGTGCCCTCGCCCGAGGAGCTCGAGGCACAGGCCTGACCCGGACGGAGGCGGATCGGACGCGGGGCGCCCCGTTTCGCGGGGCGCCGCCTGCGCCGATCGGCTCTGGGTCTACGCGTTCGGATCCGGCGCCGACGAATCGGTCTGCCAGAGCCCGAAGTCGTTGCCGTGGGGGTCCTTGCAGGTCGAGAACCAGCCCATGCCCGGCACCGGGCGCGCCTCGTTCGCCTCGCCGCCGAGCTCCGTCACCTTCGCCGCGCCGGCGTTGATGTCGTCGACGTCGAAGTAGACCCGCAACCCGTGCTTGCCGGGCTCCATGTTGGTGATCGCCCCGCCCGTCTGCTCGCTCACCCGCGTCATGTGGTACTCGAACGGTCCGGGGAAGGCCTGGAACTGCCAGCCGAACAGCGCGCCCCAGAACTCGCGGCCCTGCGCGGTGTCGTCGGCCGGGATCTCGAAGTGAACTACCTGGGTCGGCATTGCTCTCCTCTCGTGTCGTCGTCAGGCGGGCGCCGTGGCTCCGCCGCTGTCATTCAATAGGACCGAGCGACCGGGGCGAACTAATCGCTGCCGTAGAGGAACCGCGCGCCACGGACGTCATCGCTCCGCAGCGGGTGCTTCACCCAGTACGAGAGCGGGTGATGCGCGCAGCGTCCCGGCGTTCCGTCGAAGTCGACCACGGCGTTCATCCGTGCGCATTTGTGCTTCTCGTGCCCGAGGCCGAGAACGTGGCCGAGCTCGTGGACGGCGATCACGACAATCAGGTCCTTGTCGCAGCCGCGCCCGAGCCTCGCGGAGCTCTGATGAGCGGGACCCTGGTACCCGACCAGGGCAAAACCGTCGCACGGCGCCTCCGAGTAGTGGACGACGACCTCTGCCTTCGCCTTCGGGGCGCGCACGAAGGTGACCCCCACGCGCGCCTGGTTCCAGGCGTTTGCGGCCCGGTCGACCTCGCTGCGGTATGGCTTCGCGGCGGCGTAGTACGTGATCGTCCGGCCGGGCCAGCGCTTGCCGTCGATTACGTAGCCGTGGGCGGCCACCGGCATCCCGCACGCGAGGATCGCGAGCGCGAGCACGAAGGCTCTGCCAAAGCGACTCGACACCGCCGCTCGCTGCCGATTAGGGTCGTGCCCCGGACTTGAGCGAGAGGACTCGCCGCTCACCATCGAGAGGAGGTT
>VAXR01000026.1 GCA_005885165.1 Actinomycetota bacterium | reverse complement strand
GCGCCCGTCGGGGGACGCCCCGCTCGCGACCACGACGTCGGCGACCGTAGTCCGCTCCGGTAGCTCCGTCGGGTCGCCGTTGATCAGGACCCTCATGTCGCGCTCCCCGCGAGCTGGGCGGCTTTCGCGAAGCGGTCCGGCGAGAACGGAGCGAGGGCGCTCTCGGACTGGTCTCGCGCGATGAGGGCGGCGATCGCCGACGCGGTGATCGGCGCGAGCAGCACGCCGTTTCTGTGATGGCCGGTCGCCCAGAAGAGCCCGGCCAGCGAACCTGCGCCCACAACCGGGCAGTTGTCAGGGGTTCCCGGGCGCAGACCCGCGCGGGCCTCGACGAGCTCCCGCTCCTCGATGTCGGGAAGGACCTCCCAGGCGGCCTCGAGCAGCCGGTGCACGGCACCGGCGGTGACCGTCAGGTCGAATCCACGCTCTTCGACGGTCGCCCCGACGACGACCTCGCCGCCCGGCCTGGAGACCACGTAACAGCGCGGCGTTCGCACGATGCGGGTCGCCGGCGGCCGCTCCGGCGCGCCGCGCAGCCTCAGGATCTGGCCCTTCACGGGCCGGACGGGCGGCGAATCGGGCACGCCGAGCTCCGCGCTGCGCGCGCCCGCCGCCACGACGACCGCGTCGGCCGGGATCGGGCCATCGCCGGTGCGAACGCCCGCCACGGCTGTGCCGGACTGCTCGACGGCCTCGACCGCCACGCCTGAGCGGATCTCGCCGCCCTCGGCGAGGAGCGCCTCGCGCAGGGCGCTCACGACGGCACGCGGGTCGACGTGGTGGTCCGCCGGCGCCAGCGTGCCGCCTCTGATCCTCGGCGAGAGTCCCGGCTCGAGCCGCCGGCACTCGCGACCGCTCTTCCACTCGGCGTCGAGCCCAAGCGCTGTCTGGAGCTCGTTCAGGCGGCGAAGCTCCCCGACGTCGTCCGGGTCCACCGCCACGACGAGCGCGCCCGACTGCCGGTACTCGAGGTCGATGCCGGTGCGCTCGGACAGCTCGGCGGCGAACGCGGGCCACGCCGCGGCGCCCTCGAGGTTGAGCCGAAGCAGCGTCTCCTCGCCGAACTCCGCCTCCGTCACCGGCGCCAGCATCCCGGCGGCCACACCGGATGCCCCCGCACCGGGCTCCTCGCGCTCGACCACGAGCACCGACGCGCCGCTCTGCGCGATCCGCCACGCGCACGCAAGGCCGACGATCCCTCCGCCGACCACCACTACCTCGTGGATGCGCCCCCTGGGCGCTGCCATTGCGCGCTCCCTTCTGCGGTGAGCCGCGCCGATCGCTGCCTACGCCGGCATTACCCGGATCAGGTCCACGGTCGGCGGCGACGCAGCCGCCCTCTCAGCCCGGTCTCTCCGAGCTCCCGTTGCTGTGTCAAGGGTAGAGGACGGGTGGCGTCGCGGAGGCTGCGATCCGTGCTCAGTAACGCGGCGGACGCGGAGGCTGCTCGTCGTAGTAGTCCGGCCGGCGACCGCGGCCGCTCCACGCGAACGTGTACATCAGCGAGATGATCAGGCCGAGGATCCCGACGATCATCAGGATCGTGCCCACGGTCTGAAGGTCGATCGCCGAGACGTGTGCGGTGACGGCGTACTTCAGGATGGCGCCCGCGGCGATCATCACTATCGAAGTGCCGATCGTCATCGCTCGGGAGCATAGAGGGATCGGTGGGCGCTCTGTCAGGATCAGCACATGGGCAGACGCGCCGATCCGAGGACGAAGCTGCGCGACGCGCGCCTATACCTGATCCTCGAGAGCGAGGCGGGGGGCGTTGCCGCCGCGGAGCTCGCCGCAGCCGCCATCCAAGGCGGTGTGGACGCGGTGCAGCTCCGCGACAAGGAAGCGCCGGACGAGCGCATCGTGGCGGCCGGCCGCGAGCTCCGCGCCGCCTGCTACGCGAGCGGCGCCCTGTTCGTCGTCAATGACCGGCCGGACCTGGCGCTCGCGTGCGGCGCGGACGGCGTCCACTTGGGGCAGGGGGACGAGCGCGCGGACGAGGTCCGCCGCGAGTTCGGCGATGACCTGCTGATCGGGGTCTCCACGCATTCGCCGGAGCAGATCGCGGCGGCCGAGCGCTCCGCGGCCGACTACCTCGGGGTCGGGCCGGTCTTCGCCACTCCGACGAAGCCGGGCCGGCCGCCTGTCGGGCTCGAGCTGGTCGAGCACGCCGCGGCGCACGCGTCCAAGCCGTGGTTCGCCATCGGCGGGATCGACGCCGCGAACGCGCCGTCGGTGGTCGCGGCTGGCGCCCGCCGGCTCGCCGTGGTACGCGCGATCCGCGACGCGAGCGATCCCGAGAGCGCCGCCCGTGCCCTGCGGGCGGCCATCGAGCGGAAGGCAACCGTTGGGACGCCGGGCTAGACGCCGCGAGCACGAGGCCGCGGGCACACCCCGGGCCGCGAAGTCCGGTCGGACGCCGTCGCAGCCGCGCGAGCCGACGGTGCCGCGGGCGCCCGCGCGGCGGCCGCCGCGCTCGGCGATCAAGGACGCGGAGGCGCGCGCGAAGCTGGTTCCGCTCCGCGAGGGCGAGCGGCCAAAGGCGGTGACGATCGCGGCTGTCGTGGCCGCCGCGCTTGCCCTGGCCAACGTGATCGCGTTCGCGGCGGGAACGAAGATCGGCCACCGCCGGCCCGCGATCACCGGTGTGCTGGCCTACTCGTGCCTCATGGGGGTTGCGGCCTGGGGCATGTGGCGCGCGCGCTACTGGGCGGTCCTCGGCATGCAGGCGATCCTCGCGATCCTGATCCTGCTCTTCGGCGTGCTGGTCTTCGCGGCGTCGAACGTCGTGACGGTCATCATCGCGCTCGCGGTGATCGCTCCCGCCGCCACCCTCTTCTGGTTCCTCGTGAAGTCGCTGGCCCGCATCCAGATGCCGGAGCGCAGGCCGCGGTGACGGGCGCACGGCGCGACGGCTTCGCGAGCGCCTCGTAATAGCCTCCCGCGGCGATGGCGGACAGGAGCTTCGACTGTGTGGTCATCGGCTCGGGGCCGGGTGGCTACGTGGCCGCCATCCGCGCCGCGCAGCTCGGCATGAAGACCGCCGTAGTGGAGAAGGACCGCGTGGGCGGGCGCTGCCTCAACTACGCCTGCATCCCCGCCAAGGCCGTCCTGCGCGCGGCGGACGTCAAGACCGAGGTGGAGGACGCCGGATCGTTCGGGATCGAGGTCGAGGGGACGTCGGTGGACTTCTCGGGCGTCGCCGCCCACCGGGAGAAGGTCGTCAAGACGCTGACCAGCGGCGTGAGCTTCCTCTTCGACAAGAACAAGATCGAGCTGATCGAGGGCCACGGTGCGCTCACCGACGATGCCAGCGTGCGGATCGGCGCCCAGAAGGACGGCGAGGAGATCGAGGCGGAGAAGGTCGTGATCGCCGTCGGCTCGGTCCCCAAGCCGGTGCTCGGGCTGAAGTTCGGCGGCCGGGTGCTCGGCACCGAGACGGCGTGGGCACTGGACGAGCTGCCGGGCAGCCTCGCGGTGATCGGCGCGGGCGCCTCGGGCACGGAGGTGGCCTCCGCGTTCGGCCGTCTGGGCACCGACGTCGTGCTGCTCGAGGCGCTCGACCAGATACTGCCGCTCGAGGACGAGGAGATCGCCCGCACCTGCGCGCGCGAGATCGGCAAGCAGAACGTCGAGATCGTGACCGGCGCGAAGATCGAGTCGGCGAAGGCGTCGAAGGACGACGTGAAGCTCGCCTGGGGCGGCGAGGAGCGCTCCTTCGACTACGTCTGCATCGCCGCCGGGCGCGGCCCCGATCTCGAGGCGCTCGGCATCGAGGACGCCGGCGTGAAGACCGACGACAGCGGGCTCATCCAGGTCGACGGCGCCATGCGCACCTCGCGCGAGGGCGTCTACGCGATCGGCGACGCGGTGCCCGGCCCGGCGCTCGCGCACAAGGCATCGGACGAGGGGGTGATCGCGGTCGAGGACGCCGCCGGCAAGGAGACCCAGCCGATCGACTACCGCTTCGTCCCCGCGGCAACGTTCTGCCACCCGCAGGTCGCGAGCTTCGGCATGACCGAGAAGGAGGCGCGCGATGCCGGGCGCGACGTTGTCGTCGGCAAGGTGCCCGTGGGAGCAGTCGGCGCGCCGACGGTCTACGGCGACCGCACCGGGATGATCAAGATCGTGGGCGACGCCGAGTACGGCGAGCTGCTCGGCGGCCACATCGTGTGCGTGAAGGCCGCCGACCTGATCCAGGAGCTCGTGAACGCGCAGGTGCTGGAGGGCGGCTACTCGGAGGTGGCGCACACGATCCACCCGCACCCGGCCTTCGCCGAGGCCGTGATGGAGGCCGCCCGCGCCGCGGACGGCTGGCTGATCCACGGCTAGACGGCTAGACCGAGCGATCGACCGGCCGCTTTTCTTCCTCGACGTCGGCTCGCCCTGGTGCTGGCTGGCCGCCGAGCGCGTGAACGCGGTCGTCGAGCCGGTGCCGGACTGGATCCCGATCCAGGCTCGCGAGCCGGTCGGCGTCGATCGTGCGGAGGTCGAGCGGCGCGCCTCGGATGCCGGCCTGCCGCCCGTCCGCTGGCCCGATCCGTTCCCGTTCGACTCGCGCAATGCGACGCTCGCCGCCACGTTCGCGAAGCAGTCGGGCCGCGTCGTCGCGTTCTCGCTCGCCGCGATGCGGCAGGCGTTTGCCGCGGGCCGGGACCTGAGCGTCGTGGACAACGTGTTGCTCGCCGCGGCCGCGTGCGAGCTCCACCCGCGGGCCGTCCTCAAGGGCATCGAGAGCCGGTCGGTCAGCGACGCGCTCGCCGCGGCCGAGGAGAGAGCGCGCGCAGTGGGCGTCGCCGAGCTGCCAGCCCTCGTCTCGGCGGGCCGCGTGCGATCGGGGGCGAACCTGCTCGATACCTAGGAGCGTCCGCCCCGCGCGGGAGCATGAGCGCGTGCGCCGAAAGTGCGTCAGCCGGGTTGTCACGGCGCCGTTTCGCGTGCTCGTCCGGCTGCTGGTCGGGGCGATGACCTTCCTCCTCGCACGCGGGCGTCCAGACCCTGGGCGCACCGCAAACGAAGGAGTAACTTCCGAAGCGATGGAGGTCGAGAAGAAGCGGAGGGTCGCCGAGGCCGAGGGCGACGGGAAGGGGGATCCCCAGCGGGCCGTCGAGCGCACGCCCCCCGAGGACCTAGGCACGGAGCACCCGCTCCCGGACGCCGACAGGTGCCGGGCGATCCTCGAGAAGATGATGCTCATCCGCCGCTTCGAGGAGCGCGCCGGCGAGATGTACGCCAAGGCGAAGATCGGCGGCTTCCTCCACCTGTGCATCGGCGAGGAGGCGACGGTCGTGGGCTCGATCGACGCGATGCGCGAGAGCGATTACCTGCTCTCCACCTACCGCGAGCACGGCCAGGCGCTGGCGCGGGGTACCGACGCGAACGCCGTGATGGCGGAGCTCTTCGGCCGCGAGGACGGGTGCTCGAGGGGCCGCGGCGGCTCGATGCACCTCTTCGACCTCGAGCGGCGCTTCCTCGGCGGCTACGGGATCGTCGGCGGCAACCTGCCGCTGGCCGCTGGCGTCGCGCTCGCGTGCGACTACAAGGGAACCGACGACGCCGTCGTGTGCATGTTCGGGGACGGCGCCAGCAACCAGGGCACGTTCGGGGAGACCATGAACCTGGTGGCGCTCTGGAAGCTGCCCGTGGTCTTCCTCGTCGTCAACAACCAGTTCGGCATGGGGACCGCGCTCGAGCGGCACTCGGCGGTCACCGACCTGTCGCAGAAGTCGGCAGGGTTCGGCGTGCCCGGCCCGCGCTGCAACGGGATGGACGTGCTGGACGTGCACGCCGCGGTGAGGGAGGCGCTGAGGATCGCACGCGAGGACCGCCAGCCGCGGCTCGTCGAGGCCGTGACCTACCGCTACCGCGGTCACTCGATGGCCGACCCCGAGGAGTACCGAACGAAGGAGGAGGTCGAGGAGTGGCGGCGCCGCGACCCGATCCTGAACTTCCGCAAGCGCCTGGCCGACGAGGGGATCGTCTCGGAGGAGGACGCCGACGCGCTGGACGAGCACGCGATCAAGGCGGTGGACGAGGCTGTCGAGTTCGCGGACGCGAGCCCGTTCCCCGACCTCGCCGCGCTCTACGACGACATCTACGTCTTCGGCGAGCAGGTGCGCGGCTGGCACACGGTCGACGAGCGCTCGCCGGACGTCCATCCGGGCGAGCAGGAGCGTGAGGCTCCAGAGGTCTCGCGCGAGCTCGCCGAGGCCGGCGCGGCGTACGCGAACGTCGGCGACGCGCAGGAGCGCCGTCGGCGCCACCGCGAGGGCGGCAAGCCGGACGAGGAGCCCGGTGAGGGCGAGTCCGCCGGCGAGCAGCGCGAGGACGAGGGGGGCGACGACTGATGCCGGCCATGCGCTACCGCGAGGCGCTGGGCCTGGCGCTTCGCGAGGAGATGCACGCCGATGAGAACGTCTTCCTGATGGGGGAGGACATCGGGGTGTTCCAGGGGGCGTTCAAGGTCACCCAGGGGCTGCTCGAGGAGTTCGGCGAGAAGCGCGTGCGCGACACGCCGATCTCCGAGAACACGATCGTCGGCATGGGCGTCGGCGCGGCGATGACCGGCCTGCGTCCCGTGGTCGAGCTGATGACGATCAACTTCTCGCTGCTCGCGCTCGACCAGATCGTGAACTGCGCCGCCTCGATCCGCTACATGTTCGGCGGCCAGGTGAAGGTGCCGATGGTGATCCGCATGCCCCAGGGCGCGGGCCACCAGCTCGGACCCACGCACTCGCACTCGCTGGAGGCGATCTACCTGCACGTGCCGGGCCTCCTCGTGGCGGTGCCGACGACGGCGGCCGATGCGCGCGGGCTGCTCAAGGCGGCGATCCGCGACGACAATCCCGTGATCTTCATCGAGCACGAGTCGCTCTACGGGCAGCGCGGCGAGGTCGCCGACAACGGCGAGCCGATGCGCTTCGGCGAGGCCGCCGTCCGCCGGGAGGGAGACGACGTGACGATCGTCGGCATCTCGCGCATGGCGCTCACCGCCGAGAAGGCGGCGGAGGAGCTCGCCACCGAGCACGAGATCGATGCCGAGGTGATCGATCCGCGCACGCTGCGGCCGCTCGACCTCGACACGATCCTCGAGTCCGTCCGCAAGACCAACCGCGCGGTGATCGTCGAGGAGGGCTGGCCGCACGGGGGCGTCGGCGCCAACCTCGCCGCGCTGATCCAGGAGCAGGCTTTCGACTACCTCGACGCGCCCGTCGAGCGCGTCACCGGCGCCGACGTCCCGATGCCGTACTCGAAGCCGCTCGAGCAGGCGGCCTTCCCCCACGCCGAGCACGTCGTCCAGGCCGCGCTCGCGACGTTCAAGGACGTCTAGGTCCCGGTCATGGCCACCGACGTCACGATGCCCCGCCTGTCCGACTCGATGGAGGAGGGAACGATCCTCAACTGGATAGTGGAGGAGGGCGGCGAGGTGAAGCGCGGCGAGCCGCTCGTCGAGATCGAGACCGACAAGGCCAACATGACCTACGAGGCCGACACCGACGGCACGCTGATCGAGATCGTCGCGGGCGAGGGGGAGACGCTGCCGATCGGCGAGGTGATCGCCCGCATCGGCGACCCAGGCGAGAAGCCGGCGGGGAAGTCCGGAGGTGGGGCCGAGAATCAGGAGGCCGAGAAGGAGGGCGGCGAGGAAGCCGACGGCGAGGAGGGTGCCGAGTCGGACCGCGACCAGGAGGAGACCGTCACCGAGAGCGAGGAGCGCGCCGAGCCCGCGCGCGCCGAGAGCGGCGACGGCGCGTCGGCGAACGGCGCCGGCGAGCGCGTGAAGGCTTCGCCTGTGGCGAGGCGCATGGCGCGCGACCTCGGCGTCGAGCTGGCGCGCCTCGAGGGCTCGGGGCCCGGCGGGCGGATCGTGAAGGCCGACGTCGAGGCCGCCGCGCGCGGGGACGGCAAGACGCGCGAGCGCCCCGCAGAGGGCGACGGCGCGGCGCCCGAGCGCGCCCCCGAGCGGCGCGAGGAGCGCGAGGCCGCGCCGGCGGCCGCGGCGCCGGCGGAGCCCGGCGGCAAGGGCCAGGTCGAGACCCAGGAGCTCACCCGCCTCCAGCAAACGGTGTCGCGCCGGATGGCGGAGTCCAAGGCGACCGCACCCGACTACACGCTCCACATGGACGTGGACATGAGCCTGTGCGTGGAGCTCCGCCGGAGGCTCAAGGAGGTCGAGGACCCGGCGCCGTCCTTCAACGACATGGTCGTGAAGGCGTGCGCCAACGCGCTGCGCGAGCACCCGCGCGTGAACGGCGCGTACCGCGACGGGCGCTTCGAGCTCTACACGCGCGTCAACATCGGCATCGCCGTCGCAGCGCAGGACGCGCTCGTGGTGCCGACGATCCACGACGCCGACAAGAAGTCACTCGGCGAGATCGCCCGTCAGGCGCGGGAGCTGATCGAGAAGGTCCGCGAGGGCAAGATCACCCCGCCGGAGGTCTCGGGCGGCACCTTCACGGTCTCCAACCTCGGGATGTACGGCGTCGACTCGTTCTCGGCGGTGATCAACCCGCCGCAGGCCGCGCTCCTCACCGTCGGTGCGCTTAAGAAGCAGCCGGCGGTGGACGGCGGCGGCCGCATCGTCGCGCGCGACCAGATGACGCTCTCGCTGGTCTGTGACCACCGCATCCTCTACGGCGCAGACGGTGCCGATTTCCTGGCCCGTGTCCGGCGGCTGCTCGAGCAGCCGCTGGCGCTGGCGCTCTAAGCGGTCTTGACACGCAGCGGGCGTGGTGAGACAGTGGCGGCGTAGTGGCAGTGAGTCGCAAGATGGCGTCTGGTGCGGTGGTCGGCGCCGTGCTGCTGTCCGGCAGCGCGAGCGTCCGCGCGAACGTCGTCACGTACGAGGGCCAGGGGACGCAGAACAAGCGTGTGCTTGTCGAGTTCAAGCTCAAGGGAAAGCATTGCCCCGCGAGCCGTGCCTGCATGAACCACGGCAAGGTCAAGAGCTTCAGTCCGGTGTCTTACCCGTACCCCTACTGCTCCGTCAACCTTGCGGAGGGGGCAGGCGAATACCCAAAGGATATGGCGGTCCACAAGGGCCACTTCAAGGGGCCGCGCGCGAAGGGTCCGTTCAGCACCGATGACGAGATCGAGGTGAAAGGACACTTCGACCACCACGGCGCCCGCGCGCGAGGCTGGTTTGAGGCCTGGAACGGCAAACCAGATACCGGCTACTGCTCGACCGGCCGGGTGCACTGGGTTGCCGAGCGGTACTCAGGCAAGGCCGCGGCCAGAGACTTCACGCGCACGTACTAATCAGAGTCAGGCTTAGGCTCCTCGCCTCTGGACCTGCCGCACGTCGGGCGCGACCCGGTCTACTCCCCGTCCGTCTCCCACCGAAACCCGGTCGCCGCCGGCCGCGCCTCCAGCGGGCTGGTCGGAAGCCCGGGGGGCAGGTCGGGGAAGTTGTAGTCCGTCGGCGCCACGTCGTTCGGCGTATCGGCGTGGAACAGCGAGGCGAGGTACTGGATGTGCGAGCGGCCGCGTCCCAGCTCGAACTGGCCCCCGCCGTAGGCGCCGATGCCGTGCTCGGCGCAGTAGTCGTAGCCCGCGCACAGCTCGCGCAGCGGCCCGAACCGCGACGGCTTGATGTTCACCATCCGCGGCGGGAACGGAAGCGCCTCGATGTCGGCGATCGAATGGATCGGGGCGTCCCACGTGATGCGGTCCCGGTGGGGTTCGAGGACCGCCTCGGTCTCAGGCGTGAGTGCGGGATCCTCGATCCACGCCTCGGGAAACGCGCGCACGACGCGTCCGTAAAGATCGGGGTCCGCCGGCTGGTCGACCGGCGTGTCGCGGTAGAAGCCCTTGAAGTCCACGGAGTCGACCGCTCCGGTCGCGACGAGCTCCTCGATCAGGCCGTCGTGCCAGGCGCTCACGGGATCGAGCTTGAATCGGAGCGTGGGATAGCTCTCGAGCCGGCGCGACACCGGTTCGATCGTGGGCGGGTCCCCCAGCCGCAGCGAGACGACGAACGTCACCGGGCGCGCCTCGCGGCCGAGGTGAGCCGCCAGCGAGGTCCCGGCCTGGCGGAGCGCCAGGTCGAGCGCCGCGCTCTCGAACGCCCACGTGCGGTACAGCTGCGATACGTCGCGCACCGGCGGCGAGGGGAACAGGTCGACGCGCTCGACGCGCTCGCAGAGCTCTCCCAGTGTCGACGGCCCGCTGAAATCGTGGACGGGACCCGCGTCCTGAAGCGCGATGTGGTCGAGCGCGTCGTAGGTCACGTCCTCTCCCACGCCCTCCTCCCCGCCGCCGTGCATGCGGATCAGCGTGGACAGCCGGGAGAACTCGCTCGTCACCTCGCGCTCGAGCCCCTCGAGCGAGTAGCCCTCGATCTGGATCGGGAGTTCCGCCAGACGGTCGTAGGTCGCCACTGACGGGCCACCCTACCGACGGCGCGTCGCCGGATGGGATCATTCGCGGCGCATGGGCCGTCTCGACGACGTCGACCTGAGCCTCAAGCTCAGCCGAAAGGAGCAGGACGAGCGCCTCGCGGCGGCCCAGGAGCGGCTCAGCGCGCTCCGCCTCCAGCTCGGCGGCCTGATCGGCGACGGTCGGCTCGGACCGCCGGTCTGCGCGCTCTTCGAGGGTTGGGATGCGTCGGGGAAGGGCGGCGCGATCAAGCGGCTCACCTCCCAGCTCGACCACCGCCACGTGCGCGTTGCGTCGTTCGCCGCGCCCACGTACGACGAGAAGCGCCACCACTTCTTCTGGCGCTTCGCGCCGGCGCTGCCCGGCTGGGGCGGTGTGGCGGTGCTGGACCGCTCCTGGTACGGCCGCGTGCTGGTCGAGCGCGTGGAGGGGTTCGCCTCCGAGGAGCAGTGGCGCCGGGCCTACAGCGAGATCGTGGGGCTCGAGCGGACGCTAGCCCTCGAGGGGATGATCCTCATCAAGTTCTGGCTGCACATCTCGGACGAGGAGCAGCTGCGGCGCTTCCGCCGGCGCGAGAAGGATCCGCTGAAGACCTGGAAGCTCACCGACGAGGACTGGCGGAACCGCGAGAGGCGCCCCGAGTACACGGCGGCCGTGGAGGAGATGTTCGAGCGCACCGACCACGAGCACGCCCGCTGGACCATCGTCCCGGCCGAGTCGAAGCGCTACGCGCGCGTCTTCGTGATCGAGACCGTGATCGCCGAGATCGAGCGCGGCATGGTCGCGCAGGGGATCGAGCCGGTCGACGTGGCGCGGCTCGAGCCGGCGACGCACTAGCCGCGGCGCTCCCGAAGTGTCTCGCGTTCGGATACCGCCTGGGCTGATCGCGTTCGGCATCTACCTCGGCACGCTGGCGCTCGTGCTCGGTCGCCCGATGCTGCTCCATCCTCGCCACGTTTGCCTGTGCAACGGCGACTCCGACCCGGCCATAACCATGTGGTCGCTGCGCTGGTGGCCCTGGGCAGTCGCCCACGGCGCGAATCCATTCGTGTCGCACGCGGTCGTCCCGGCGTTCAACACCGCGGCCGCGACCACCGTTCCCACGGCAGGGCTCGTGCTTGCGCCTCTCACGCTCACGCTCGGGCCGGTCTTCGCCTACAACGTCGTTGCGCTCGTGGGCCCCGCGATCGGCGGTTACACCGCCTTCCGGCTCGCTCGGCGCGTGACCGGCGCCACGGCACCGGCGTTCGCCGCCGGCTACCTGTATGCGTTCGCGACCACCGTCGTCGCGCACCTCACGAGCCTCCCCCACGTCTTCCTCGCCTTCCTGTTCCCTCTGATGGCGGAGCTCGTGATCGTGAGGGTCGCCGGCGGCGTGCGGCGGCGAACCTTCATCGCCGCCCTGGCCCTCGTCCTCGTCCTCCAGCTCGGGATCTCAACCGAGATGCTGTTCGACACCGTGGTGATCGGCGCGATCGTGCTGATCACGCTGATGGTCGCCGAGCCCGCGTTGCGGCGACGGATACCGGTCCTTCTGGGTGAGATCGTGCTGGCTGGGGCCATCGCGGCGGCGGTGGCGAGCCCCTTCCTCTACTACGCGCTCAGCGGTCCGTTTCCGCCGAAGCGGGCGGACATGCCCAACAGCGGCGCGCTCGATGCGCTCAACCCGGTCATCCCAACCGCCGTCACGCACCTGGGTCGCCACTACTTCGCGGCGGTGTCGCGGCGGTTCGAGCTCGGCAATCTCACGGAGGCCGGCGGCTACATCGGAATCGTGCTGCTGGTCGCGTACGCGACCTTCACGATCTCCCAGTGGCGCCGGCTCGCCACGCGCGTTCTGTTCTACGTGTTCGCCGTCAGCCTCGTCGTTGCGCTCGGGGCCCACCTCTTCGTCGCCGGAATGCGGACGATCCCGATGCCATATGACGTAGTAGCGCGCCTCCCGCTCTTCCGGAGCGCCGTTCCCTCACGGGCGGTGGTGTTCGCCGAGCTGGCGGTGGCGCTCGCCTTGGCCGTCTGGCTCGCGGGGCGCGGGCGCCGACGCTGGCTTCGCTGGGGAGTTGTGGCGGTTGGTGCGGGGATGCTCTTCCCGAATACGGCACTTCCCGTGTGGCGAGGGCGAGAGCGTGTGCCCGCGCTGTTCGCCAGCCGTGCCTACCACCGGTACATCGCCAAGGGGGCCACCGTCCTCGCGCTTCCGTTCGCCCACCAGGACAACGCGACGCTCTGGCAGGCCAAGACGGGCATGTACTTCAAGCTGTCGGACGCGTATCTCAGGTTCGCGCCGACCTCCTACAGCCACGGGAAAGACCCCGCCCTCGACGCTGCGGTAGGCCAGCTCCTGAGCCCTTCCACGCTCGACCGCGCGCACCTCGCCCACTACCTCCGCGTGCGACACATCGACACGATCGTGCTCGACGCCGGCCGTCCAAGCGGGTACAACGATCCGCCCGCCGTCGTTTACGTCTGGTGGTCCACCCTCCGCCGCCTCGGTCTGCGGCCGAGCCTCGCTGGCGGAGCGTTCATCTACCACCTGCCGGCGCGCGGACGGCTCCGGTAGGACTGCCGCGCGGCCGCGCGGTCGCCCCCCACGCCTAGAGGCCGCCGCCTCCCGTCTGCTCCGGCTTGTTCGGCTCCTCGCTCGGGTCGCGCACCACCTTCGGCGGCCTGCGCCTGGTGTCGACGAACAGGCAGAGGAAGTGCCGGCGGGCGTCGTCGGCGATGCACGTTCGGAAGTTGCCGGCCGCCAGGCGGGCGGTGTTCGCCGTCTCGAGGTTGCGGTGGTACATCGGCGCCGCGTAGCGGTTCACCCACCGCTCGACCGCCTTCGCGTTGGCGGTCGTGGCGTTGGTCTCGGACACGATCAGGTGGTGGGTCGCGATCCCCGACAGCGCAAGCCCGACCACGCCCGCGCCGAGCAGCGCGATCGCGCCGCGGTCGGCCGCCACGGGCAGGTGCGGGTCCTCGATCCCGCGCTCGGCCCGCTTGCGCTCGGCGAAGCGCATGACGAGGTCGGCCGAGGCGATCAGGCCGAGGTTCCCGAACGACGCCAGGATGATCGACACCGGGATGTTGAAGCGGACGCCGGTGCCGAGCGTGTGCAGCAGCACCGCGTCGACCGCTACCGCCGCCGCGAAGGCCGGCCAGCGCCAGGCCCCGAGGAGCCGCCAGCGCAGGCGGCGGGCCCAGAAGCGCTCCGCCGATGCCATTTCGTCCAGGTTACGGGGGCGGAGGAGCAGGGAGCCGGGGATCCGCGGCGTAGCATCTGTCTCGATGAGTGCGGAGCTGTGGGTGGCGAACCTCGGCCGGATCCCCTATGCAGACGGCGTCGCGATCCAGGACAGCCTGCGAGCGGCGCGGCAGGCCGATGCCGTGCCGGACCTCCTCCTGCTCCTCGAGCACGATCCCGTCTACACGAAGGGCCGGCGCAGCGAGCCGGCGGACCTCCCCATGGGAGAGGACTGGTACCGCGGGCAGGGGATCGAGGTGGCGGAGACCTCCCGCGGCGGGCGCGTGACATACCACGGCCCGGGCCAGCTCGTCGGCTACCCGATCGTGCGCGTGACCGACGTGCTCGAGTACGTACGGAAGCTGGAACGCGCCGTGATCCGCGCTTTCGCCGAGGAGCGCGTCGAGGCGGAGATCCGGCCGGGGCTGACGGGCGTCTGGGTGGGCGAGCGCAAGATCGGGTCGATCGGCGTGCACGTCTCGCGCGGGGTGACGATGCACGGCCTCGCGGTGAACGTCGACTGCGACCTCCAGCCGTTCGAGTGGATCGTTCCGTGCGGCATCGACGGCGTGCGGATGACCTCGCTGTACGTCGAGACCCGCAGAACCGGGGCGATGCCGTGCTTCCGCAAGCGGATCGCGTGGCAGCTCGCGGAGCAGCTCGGCCTGCGGCAGCGGATCGTCTCGCCCGAGCGGCTGCTCTCCGCCGCCGAGGCCGCCGCCGCGGACACGCCCGAGGCGGTGCCGGCGTGAGCACCCGCTCCCGCGCCAACCCGGGCGGAGCGCGCGTCCTCGACATGGGCGAGGTGCGGCCCTATCGGGAGCGCAAGCCGCCGTGGTTCAAGGTCCGCGCGCCGGGCGGAGCGCGCTACCTCGAGCTGAAGGGCATGATCGAGCGCAACGAGCTTCACACCGTCTGCCAGGAGGCCGCCTGCCCGAACATCGGCGAGTGTTGGGACCGCGGCACTGCGACGTTCATGATCCTCGGCGACACCTGCACGCGCCGCTGCGGCTTCTGCAACGTCAAGACCGGCAAGCCGCAGGCCGTCGACCCGCTCGAGCCGCTGCGCGTCGCGCAGTCCGTGAAGCGGATGGGCCTGCGCCATGCCGTGATCACCAGCGTCGACCGCGACGACCTCCCCGACCTCGGCTCGCGCGCGTTCGTCGGCGTGATCCGCTCGATCAGGCGGCTCGCGCCCGGCTGCAAGGTGGAGGTGCTCACACCCGACTTCCGCGGCGAGGAGATGCCGCTCGCCAGCGTGATCGCCGAGCGCCCTGACGTCTTCAACCACAACGTCGAGACGGTGCCGCGGCTGTACCCGCTCGCACGCCGCGGCTCCCGCTTCCTCCGCTCGTGCCGCGTGCTCCGCAACGCGAAGGAGATGGGTGGCGACGAGGTCGTCACCAAGTCCGGGCTCATGACCGGCCTCGGTGAGACACGCGAGGAGCTCCTCGACGCGTTCTGGACCCTGCGCGAGCACGGCGTCCAGGTGCTCACCGTGGGCCAGTACCTCCGCCCCACGCGCAACCACCTGCCTGTCGTCCGCTACTGGCATCCCGACGAGTTCGCGGACCTGGAGCGCGAGGCGTACGCGATGGGCTTCGAGTCCGTGGCGGCCGGGCCGCTCGTGCGCTCGAGCTACCACGCCGAGCAGACGCTGGCGCAGGCCGCGAGCGCCTCCTGAGCGAACCGCCCGTCTCCTGAGCGCCGCCCCATCCGGGGACCGCGGTCTTTAGCCTAACCCGGCTTGCTGCCGCTGAAGGACAACATCGCGACCCGGCGGTTCCCGGTGATCACCGTCGCTCTGATCGTCATCAACGTGGCGATGTTCTTCGGATTCCAGCACGCGCACTGGAACGGTCACGGGTTCGCCGTGAGCGAGTCCAACACGATCAAGTACGCCTTCATCCCGTACAAGCTGACCCACATCGGGAAGAAGTGCGGGGAGATCGGAACCCTCGCCGGCGGCCCCGAGGTGGTCAATCCCGACCAGGTCCTCTGCCAGGGCAAGGTCGCCACGGGCGTGGATCGGGTGACCGGTCAGGTGGTCGGCCCCGGGACCGTGACCTCGGTCAAGCCGAAACACCAGCCAAGCGTCTTGCTCACGATCCTCACCGCGATGTTCATGCACGGCGGCCTGCTCCACATCGCGGGAAACATGCTGTTCCTGTGGATCTTCGGGAACAACGTGGAGGACTCGATGCCCCGCCCGGTGTTCGTCGCCTTCTACCTGATGGGGGGCCTCGCGGCCACGCTGCTACAGACCGCGGTCGGCCCCAACTCGACCGTGCCGAACCTCGGTGCGAGCGGGGCGATCGCGGCGGTCCTCGGCGGCTACGCGCTGCTCTATCCCCGGGCGCGGGTAGTAACGCTCGTATTCATTGTCTTCTTCGTCACGCTGCTCGAGCTGCCGGCGTTGCTGGTGCTGGGCTTCTGGTTCGTCCTGCAGGTCCTGGACGGGGCGCAATCTGCGGGCGGGGCGCAGGGCGGCGTCGCCTACTTCGCCCACATCGGCGGATTCCTCTTCGGGCTGGCGACGATCAAGCTGCTCGCGCACCGTGCCCACGACGACTACTCGCAGCCCAAGCTCCCGGTGTATTGATGGCCCGCAACGGCGTCCTGGTCGGCGCCCTCTTCATCATCGGCTTACTCGCGTTCCTAACGATCCGCGTGGTGGTGACAAATGGAATCGACGGCTTCGTCATCATCTCGCTCGTGATTCTCGTCGTCCTGGGGGTGGGCGTCCTCGGCGCCCTGACATCGCCCGATGAATAGGCCGGTGCGGGAGCGCAGCCCGCTGCAGGGGGGCAGGATGCGCCGGCGCGCGCGCGTCTGGCCGCTGCCGGTGGCCGTCGCGACGCTGCTCTTCGCCGGCGGCGCCGCCGCGGTGATCGCCGAGGGCGGCGGCTCCTCGGGCGGGAAGCGGGCCGGCCTCGAGGTCGTGAACGCGCCGCACCGCAATCGGGGGAAAGGGCACCACGGGGAGACGATCCCGCCGGGGATCCAGCTGCACGGCGGCCGCCGGGTGCACGTGCGGCTTCGCCCGCCGGCCGCGGGCGGGCTGCTCTTCGACGTGGACACGGGGCACGTCCTCTGGAGCCACGACCCGCTGGTCGTGCGGCCGATCGCGAGCCTGACCAAGATCATGACCGCGCTCCTCGTCGTCGAGCACACGAACAACCAGGCGCAGGCGAAGATCGGGCCGGACGCGCTCCACTACACGGGATCCGAGGTCGGGGTGCTGCCACTCGGCAAGGACGTCTCGGTGAACGCGCTGATGTACGGGCTGCTCCTGCCGTCGGGCAACGACGCAGCCGTGGCGCTCGCCGACCGCATCGCGGGCTCCGACCAGAACTTCGCGAAGATGATGAACCGGCGCGCGCATCAGCTCGACCTGCGCTGCACGCACTTCGTCTCCTCGTACGGGCTGCAGGACGGCAACCGCTCCTGCCCCGTGGACGTCGCGGCGCTGTCGCGCATCGTGATGGCCCGGCCGCGGGTCGCCAAGATCGTGGCCACGTGGCACGCCCGCCTCCCGTTCCCGATCAAGGGCGGCTGGCTCGACCTCTACTCGCACAACCCGCTCATGCGCCTTCGCTATCCGGGGACGATCGGCCTCAAGACGGGCTTCACGAACCCGGCCGGGAAGTGCTTCGTCGGGATCGCGCGCCGCGGCAGCCACACGCTCGGCGCGGTGCTCCTGAACTCGATGGACATCGGCGGCCAGGCTCGGCAGCTACTCGACGCCGGCTTCCAGGCCGAGCCGGGCTAGCGGGCCGGCAGCTCAGCTCCCCTTCGGGTACATCACCTTCTCGCAATCGAATACGCCGTCCTCGCGCGCGTCGACGACCGCGGTGTCGACCCCGGGCCCGCAGTAGATGGTGTCCTGGGCGCCGTTGCGCGCGTAGATGACGTCGTTCCCCGCCCCTCCCTCGATCACGTTCTCGCCGGAGCCGGCGTAGATCACATCGTTGCCGGCGTCGCCGCGCAGGCGGTCGTCGCCCGAGCCGCCGTAGATCGCGTCGTTGCCCGGCCCGCCGCTGACCACGTCGGCCCCGGCGTCTCCGTGGATCGTGTCGTTGCCCCCGTCGCCGTGGATCGTGTCGCCGCCAGGGCCGCCGAATATGTCGTCCTTGCCGGGCCCGCCGAAGATGAAGTCGGTGCCCGGGCCGCCGAACAGGCGATCGTCGCCGCGGCCGCCGAGGATGCGGTCGTTGCCCGCGCGCCCGTGCACCACGTCGTTCCCCGGCCCGGCGTAGATCCGGTCTGCCTTCGCGGTGCCGTCGAGCGTGTCGCCGCCGGCCGTGCCGCGGATCACCCCCGCGTCGGCCGTGGCCGCCGCGATCAGGGCACCCGCGGCGACGAGCGCCGCGACCGTACGCCGGCTCACCGGCCGCCGGCCAGCGCGGCCCGCGCCTTGTCCGGCTCGCGGAAGAGGATCTCGGGCGTGGCCGGCCTGTAGTGGAAGCCGAGCCGCTCCAGGTACCCGGTCGTGAGAAGCGCGGTCATGTCGTGCGGCTTGGGGCGGTCGGCGACCGAGACCTCGGGGACCGCCTCCCTGACCACCGGCGACGGCGGCCGGTTCGAGCACTGCATGCCCAGCACCATGGGCGCGGTCGGGATGTCCGGTGGGGTGAGCCGCGGCTTCGACACCCAGTCGAACGAGCGCGCGATGTTGCGGGCGTACGCGTCGCGGCGCGTCAGCGGCCGCAACCCGAACTTGTACTCGATCATCTTCAGGATCGACTCGAACCCGTAGATCCCGTGATCGACGTGCCCCCGGCGCACGTACGGCGAGATGGCCACGGCCGGGATCCGGAAGCCCATTTGGCCGAAGTCCTTGTTCAGCTGGCGGCTCTCACGGATGTCCGGAACGTGCGGCGGCCGGACGTGCTCGAAGAAGCCTCCCCACTCGTCGTAGACGACGAAGAGCGCGCCCCGCTTCCACTGCGGCGAGCTCATGAATGCGTGCACGACCTCGGACACGAAGCCCTGTCCGGCGCGAACGTCGCCGTGCGGATGCTCGTCGCCGGAAGTCCCTCCGCCCTCGTTCGCGAACGACGGATCGACGAACGACACGTGCGGCAGCGTCCCGGTCTGGCAGCGGGCGTAGAACTCGTCGACGCGGCTCGACCGCGCGAGGCCTTTCTGCCCCCACAGCGCCGACGCGGGGATGTCGCTGAAGAAGTAGTGGTTGGAGATCCCCTTCGCCGAGAGCGCGGCGAAGATCGTGGTGTCGGGAAACCCCTGGTTCTGGAAGCCGGCCGACGGGATGCTGTTGTCGTGCTTGCCGTATGACTGGGCGGCGTGCATGTACTCGCGGTTCGGATACGTGGAGGCGAGCAGCGAGCAGAAGAACCGGTCGTATGTGGTGAACGCCCTCGCCATGTGGGGGGTGAACGGCAGGTCCTGCTCGCGGTAGTAGCCGATCGAGAACACGTCGTTGTCCCCCGCCTTGAGGAACCCGTTCATGCGGCCGTGCGCCATCTCGGTTCGGCCGCCCTCCCACGAGTGGTCGGGATCGTTGAACGCGCACCCCTGGAAGTCGGGAGAAAGGGGGTGCGTGGAGTGCTTCTTGCCCTGCTTGTCGACGAACGTCAGGCCGGCCTGGCGGCCGTCGGCGCCCGGGAGCCAGCCCAGGTAGTGGTCGAAGGAGCGGTTCTCCATCATCAACACGACGAACGTGTCGATCGGCATGTTGCGCGGGCTCGGCAGGTGCACACGGTGTTGGCGGCGCCCCGCCTCGGCGACCAGCACGTCGGGGCTCAGGACGGTCGCCAGGCCCGTGGCCAGACCCGCGGTGAGCGCCGTGCGCTGTAGGAACTCCCGCCGTCTCAGGTACTCGTCGGGCGCCTCGAATGCGAGCCGCTCCGCGTACTCGGGATCGCGAACGTCGCTCACGGGCGGCCAAAGCTAACCGGTCGCCCGCGTCCGTGTGTCACGAACGTGTTACGCGGCATGCGGGCGGGGTGACCGGCGAAAAGCCCGCGCCCTGCCGGTACCGTGCCCCCCATGCCGTGGAGCAGGGGGAAGGTGGCCATCCTGGCCGCCGCGCTGTGCGGGATCCTCTTGCTCGCGCTCGCCGCGTTGGCGAGCCCTGGGGTCGCGTTCGGTGCCTCGCCCCGTGTCGACTGGTCGGGGAGGACGCTTCCGCACGGGGTCACGCGGAGCCGCCTGGTGGTCGACGGGCTCCACACGCCGCTTCTGCAGGCCGGGCCCCGCAGGGCACGGGAGGCGATCGTCTTCGTGCACGGCAACCCCGGGTCCGGCGCCGATGCCGTGCGCCTGCTCGCCGATGCGGCGCAGCTCGGCCGTCGTGCCATCGCGATCGACATGCCCGGCTTCGGCCGCGCCTCGAAGCCGGCCAACTTCCCCTACAGCGCGCAGGGCGAGGCGGCTTTCCTCGGGCACGTCCTTCGGAAGCTGCGGATCGACCGGGTCCACCTGGCGCTGCACGACTGGGGCGGCCCGTTCGGGCTCGAGTGGGCGATCCGCCACCCCTCCCAGCTGAAGAG
>VAXR01000117.1 GCA_005885165.1 Actinomycetota bacterium | reverse complement strand
GAGCCAGCGTCGGGAGGAGCGCGAGGCGCGCGAGAAGGCGCGCGAGACGCTCCGATACGTCGGGCTCCAGGAGCACGTCTTCGACGAGATCTCGATCAGCCTGTCCTACGGCGACCAGCGGCGGCTCGAGATCGCGCGGGCGCTGGCGTCCGACCCCAAGATGCTGCTGCTCGACGAGCCGACCGCCGGCATGAACCCGCAGGAGTCCTCGCGCCTGACCGACTTCATGCGCCAGCTCCGGGACGAGCGCGGGATCACGATCCTCCTGATCGAGCACGACATGAAGGTCGTGATGGACGTCTCGGAGCGCATCACTGTGCTCGACCATGGCGAGAAGATCGCCGAGGGCCCGCCGGAGCAGGTCCGCAACGATCCGCGCGTGGTCGAGGCCTACCTCGGAAAGCAGGACTGACGCCGTGCCGCTCCTCGAAGTCTCCCGCGTCCACACCTTCTACGGCAACATCGAGGCGCTCAAGGGCGTCTCGATCGAGGTCGAGGAGGGCGAGATCGTCACGCTCATCGGCTCGAACGGCGCCGGCAAGTCGACCATGCTGCGTTCGATTTCGGGTCCCACGCCGCCGCGCGAGGGCTCGATCCGGTTCGACGCTAAGGAGATCGGCGAGACGCCGCCGCAGGACATCGTCCAGCTCGGGATCTCCCACGCGCCCGAGGGGCGCCATTGCTTCCCGCGCATGACCGCGCGCGAGAACCTCGACCTCGGCGCGTACCTGCGAAAGGACGCCGACGGCGTGGAGCGGGACCTTGAGCGCGTCTACGAGCTGTTCCCGCGCCTGAAGGAGCGCGAGAAGCAGAAGGCCGGGACGATGTCCGGCGGGGAGCAGCAGATGCTGGCGATCGGCAGGGCGCTGATGGCCCAGCCCAAGCTGCTCCTGCTGGACGAGCCCGGGATGGGCCTTGCCCCGATCCTGGTCGAGCGCATCTACGAGACGATCGACGAGATCAACCGGCAGGGGACCACGATCCTGCTGGTGGAGCAGAACGCGAACTTCGCGCTCGACGTCGCGCGCCGCGGCTACGTGCTCGAGACCGGGACCGTCGCGCTGACCGACACGTCCGACTCGCTGCGGCAGAACCCAGACGTGCAGAGGGCGTACCTGGGAACGTGATTCCGCTCGCGCTCATCGGCGCCAAGGCGCTCTACCTCCTCTACGCGTGGCTCGTGTCGTGCATGGTCGCGTCCTGGCTCTCGGAGCGGAAGGGCTACGGCGAGCGCCCCGGCCTCGCCACAGGGCTGCTGCTCTCCGTAGTGGCGATCGTGATCTGGCTCCTGTGGCCGGCGCGTCCGGACTCGAAGTGGAAGCTGCAGGGGCCGCTGCCGTTCCTTCGCCGGGGCCGCGAGGCGGAGACGGTTGCGGAGGCGCGCGCGCGGGGCGTGGGGGACGAGCACGAACGCGAGCGCTAGTTGCGGCCGGTTGCCGCGCGGACGGAGTCCTCGAGGTCGGGCCGCCTGAAGCGGTAGCCCAGCTCCTGTAGACGGCGCGGCACGGCGCGCGCGCCGGTCGTGACCACCGAGCTCATCTCGCCGTAGAGGAGCCGCAGCGCGAACGCCGGAACCGGCATCACCGCGGGTCTGCGCAGCACGCGCCCGAGCGCCTTCGACAGCTCCTTGTTCGTGACGGGCTCGGGCGCGGTCACGTTCAGCGGCCCGCCCGCGCGGTCGTCGTCGAGGCAGAAGAGGAGTGCTCCGACCACGTCGTCGAGATCGACCCACGGCACGTACTGGCGCCCGCCGGCCACCGGACCGCCGACACCGGCCTTGAAAGGAGGGAGCATCCGCGCGAGCGCGCCGCCGTCGGCGGAGAGGACGACCCCGGTGCGGGTGAGCGCGACGCGCACGCCTAGGTCCTCCGCGCGCCTCGCCTCGGCCTCCCATTCGACCACCAGCTGCGCTAGGAAATCGTCGCCGGGGCCCGGCTGCGCCGCTTCGTCGACCGCCTCGTCGCCCCGCGCCCCGTAGTAGCCGATCGCCGACTGCGAGACGAGCACGCGCGGCCGGGGCTCAGCCGCCCGCAGCCCCTCGAGCAGGTTTCGCGTCCCGAGGACGCGCGAGTCGCGGATCTCGCGCCGCGCGCCGTCGGTCCAGCGCTGGTCGATCGCCTCCCCGAGCAGGTTGACCACGCCATCCGAGCCCGCGAGCGCTTCGATCGGGGGCGCCTCTGCCTTCGGAGCGGCCCACCGCATCGCGTCCACGCCGGCCGGCAGCCGCGAACCGGCCGACTCGGGATCGCGCGTGAGGGCGACAACCTCGTCGCCCCGGCCGGCGAGCTCTCGGACGAGCGCACGCCCGATGAATCCGGTCGCGCCTGTGACCGCGACCCGCACCGGGAGACCCGCCTAGTAGGCGATGCGGGTCAGCGCCCGCGGCCCGCGTCCCACGCCGCTCTGCATGGCCTCCCTCGACACCGCCTCCGCCACGGCGTGGCTCACCTCGCGGTTGAACACCGTCGGGATGATGTAGTCCTCGGAGAGCTCGTCCTCGCGCACGACGCTGGCGATGCCGTGCGCGGCGGCCACCTTCATCTCCTCGGTTATCTGGCTGGCGCGGACGTCGAGCGCACCGCGGAAGACGCCGGGGAAGGCCAGGACGTTGTTGATCTGGTTCGGGTAGTCGGAGCGGCCGGTGGCCATCACGCCGGCGTAGCGCTCGGCTGCCTCGGGAGAGACCTCGGGGTTCGGGTTGGCCATGGCGAAGACGAACGGGTCCGGGTGCATCCGCTGGAGGTCGTCGGCGTCGATGATTCCCGGCCCGGAGAGGCCGATGAACACGTCCGCGTCCTCCAGCACGTCGACGGGCGAGCCGTTGTCCTGGTTCAGGTTCGTGTTCTCGGCCAGCCAGGTTTTCGGCGTGTTCATAGAGCCGTCGAGGTAGTCCTCGCGCGCGGAATGGATGGCGCCCGTGCGGTCGCACGAGACGATCGAGCCGACCCCCTCGTTGATCAGGATCTTCGCCACGGCAACGCCCGCCGCGCCGGCGCCGACCATCGCCACCCGCAGGTCCTCGATGTTCCGGCCCGTGAGCCGGCAGGCGTTGAGCAGCGCGGCCAGCACGACGATCGCGGTTCCGTGCTGGTCGTCGTGGAACACGGGGATGTCGAGCTCCTCGATCAGGCGGCTCTCGATCTCGAAGCAGCGCGGGGACGAGATGTCCTCGAGGTTGATCCCGCCGAAGACCGGCGCCATCAGCCGCACCGCCTGGACGATCTCGTCCGGGTCGTTCGTGTCGAGGCAGATCGGAAAGGCGTCGACATCGCCGAACTCCTTGAACAGCACGGCCTTCCCCTCCATCACCGGAAGCGCCGCCTCAGGCCCGATGTCGCCTAGGCCAAGGACCGCCGTGCCGTCGCTAACGACCGCCACTGTGTTGTGCTTGATCGTGAAGTCGAAGACACGCTCGCGATCGGCCTCGATCGCCTGGCACACCCGCGCGACGCCCGGCGTGTAGGCCATCGAGAGATCGTCGCGCGTGCGGATGCCGGTCTTCAACCCGGTGAAGAGCCTGCCGCCGCGGTGCAGCTCGAAGGTCCTGTCGGTGGTCTCGATCAGCTCCGCGCCGTCGATGCCCTCGACGGCGGCGACGATCGCCTCGCCGTGCTCGCGGTCCACGGCGTCGACGGTGATCTCGCGCACGGCCTTCACATCGCCGAGCTCGACCGTCTCGATCGTGCCGATCGAGCCGCCGGCCTCGCCGATGGCGGTCGCCAGCGCCCCGAGCATGCCCGGCCGGCGGGGGAGGACATGATCCGAAGAGGGCGACCGCCATCCAAGCCATTTGCAGGGCGGTCCGGCGATCTTACTGTGCGCTATTTAGGGGAAATTCGCGGCACAGGCGCGAGTTCCCGCCCGGCTGCATGCAGGGTCAGTACGCCGCCGTCTCCTCGACGAGGTTTGAGAGCAGGCCGTCCACGCCGCCGCGGGCGTGCGCGGCGCGCTGGCGATCGGCCCCGCCGCCCTCGACCAGCAGCCGCTCGATCCCCTCGAGCGCGCCGTCCGAACCCATCTCGGCGGGGCGCGGGAAGGACGCGGCGGACGGTGCTCCGCGCGACCGGCGAGAGCGCGCGGCTCAGCTCTCCAGGGCGGCCGCCGCCGCGATCCGGCCGAACACGAGCGCCGCCGCGAGGCCGCTCGAGTAGCCGCCCGTGGCGATCCCGCCCGCGTCGGTGCCGGCGGCGAAGACGCCGGGCGCTGCGCGGGCGCGTTCGTCGATCCGCAGGCCGCCGAGCGTCGTCGTTACGCCCGCCACCGTCTCGACCGTGACCGTCCCGTCGCCCCTGCGGACCGGCGCGCCCGCCGTCTCCGCCGCGTCGACCAGGTCGCGGACGGTGCGATCGCGCACGGGCTCGTCGAGCGCGTCCTCCTCGACCGTGAACCACGCTCGCGCCCGCGGCTGCCTGGCGGTCCACTGGAGGACGTCGATCTCCGACCAGGTGGCGGCGTCGTGGCTCTCGCCGCGCTCGTTCTCCACGCGCGCGTGGCGGGCGTAGAGCTGGGCGAGCCCGACGAAGTCCGCCGGACCCACGCGCGCCGGCGGCGCGGGCATGTTGCGGCCGTAGACCTGGTCCATCCCAGCGCTCGACCTCGCGCCGGCCTCGAGCCCGATGCGCAGCCCGTCGCCCGCACTCCAGGGCGCTGCGCGCAGCATCAGGTGATCGGCCTCAGGGGTCACGTGCCGGCGCAGCAGCTCGCGGTCGCCCTGGAAGCCCCCGGTTGCCAGCACGAGCGGCGCGCCGTCCGGCCCCTCGCGCAGCGGCTTGCCGAGGCGCGGCTCGCCGGCCGCGGCGAGCAGGACGTCCGTGAGCGAGCGGGTGTCGAACCGGACCCCGGTCGTGCGGGCGTTGCCCGTATCGGGCTGGGTCACCTGGGCGCCGAGCGAGACGAGCCAATCCACGTCGGCGTCGAGCCGTTCGAACACCAGCCGCTGGAGCGCCGGGTCGCCGTCCGGGCATTCCTCGCGGAACGCGTCGAACGTTCGGTGGCGCCAGACCACCCCGCTCGAGAGGAGCATCGAGCCGCCCGCGCGGTCGCCCTTCTCGAGCAGCAGCACGTCGGCCCCGCGGCCGCGCGCCTCGGCGGCGGCGGCGAGCCCGGCCATGCCCGCCCCGGCCACGACGAGATCCGGCATGGGTTGGCGTTATACGAGCGAGAACGTCGGCTTGTGCTCGACGTACTCGAGCTTGATCCCGTCGGGGCCCTCGACGAACACCGCAAGCGTGTTCTCGGCGTCCACGAAGCGATCGATCTGCCCACCTCTGCGCTCAACCTCGTCGCCGACGGCCCGCGCGGAGTCCACGAGCAGGGCGATGTGGTTGAGCAGGGGCCGCTCCTCGCCGCCGCGCTCGCCGGCCTCGAGGCGGATCTCCTTCTCCTCGACGGCGAGCGCGTCCCCTCTCGCGTCGAAGCCGAGCGCCTCGAGCTCGTCGTGCGCGCGCGCCGGCTCGGGCACGCGCAGGACCACGTGGTGGATGTCGTACGCGACCTGCGGTTCGTCCGTCTGTACGAGCCCCACCCCGAGGCCGCCCGGCGCCTCGAAGGTGACGAGGTCGCCGGCGCGGTCGCGTGGCGTGTCCGCCGGCAGCGCGGCCACCGCGGCGTCGAGATCGGACACGGAGAGCACGACCCGCTCCAGGACGCCGGGCTCGCGCGGCCCCTCGGCGTCGAACAGCGTGAGCTTGCCGAGGCGGGCGTCCGCCCCGACGAGCGTGAAGGTGTCGGTCCGCTCGATCACGTGCATCCCGAGGTGGGCGGTGACGAAGCCGGCGATCGCGTCTCGTACCTCAGTCCAGACTGCGACATGGTCGAGCGCGAGGGGGGAGATCTTGTCTCGATCGGTGGGAGCCATGGATGTGCTCGAGGCCAGGGCCTCGCCACAAAGCTATTACCCTCGCGCGCGATGAGCGGGTTTGGCCGTGACCGGCTCGAGCGCCCGGTCGTCGCCGGCTTCGGCGCGCCCCCAGTCGGCCGGCACCCCGGCCGGTCGCCGACCGACCTCGCGCTGGATGCGCTCGATGAGGCGCTCGAGCGAAGCGGCATGGACCACTCAGCCGTCGAGGGCGTCTACTCGGTGCCCGAGGGCTACGCTCGCGCGCAGGCGCCGATCCATCCGCAGCGCGTTGCCGAACGGCTCGGGCTCGAGCTGCGGGCGCTCGTCGAGGTCGAGAACGGCGGCACGAGCTCGATGCTCGCCTTCAAAGCCGCCTGCCAGGACGTGGCCCTGGGGCACCTCGATGTCGCCGCGGTGATCGGCGCACAGGCCGAGCGCCGGCGGTTCCGGGACGGAATGGACTGCGGCGACCTCGACCGCGTCCTGCTCCTGAGCGCGATGTACGGCTCCTACCTCGGCCCATATGGCGTGATCACGGCGCTGCCGTGCTACGCCCTCGCGGCCCAGCGCTATCTCCACGATCACTCGATCGCGCCTGAGCTCGTCGCCGAGCTGCCGGTGCTCCTGCGCCGCAACGCCGCGGGCAATCCCCGTGCTGAGTTCCGTGAACCGATCACGGTCGAGGACGTGCTCGGCTCGCGGGTGGTCGCGCCGCCCATCCACAAGCTCGAGGCGCCGTCCTGGTCCGACGGCGCGGCGGCCGTCGTGGTTGTCTCGGCGGAGCTCGCCCGGCGGCGGAAGCTGAGTGGCGCGGTGGTGACCGGCTGGGGGGAATGCCACGACGGCTCGAACTTCATCCCGTTCGGCAAGGACCTGACCCGGTACCCGTGGATCGGGGAGTCGACTGACCAGGCGCTCGAACGCGCGAGCCGGAGGCGCGAGGACCTCGACCTCGCGGAGGTCTACGGAGCCTTCGCCCACGCCGAGCTGATGACCTACGAGGCGATGGGCTTCTTCGCGTCTGGGGAGGCGGCGGCTGCGGTCGCCCGCGGCGAGACCGCGCCCGGCGGACAGCTTCCGATCAACCCGAGCGGCGGGCGGTTGTCGCTCGGTCACCCGCCGCAGGCGACGCCGCTCCTGATGATCGGAGAGCTGTTCGAGCAGCTCACCGCCCAGGCGGGCGAGCGCCAGATCGACGGCGCCGCAGTCGGGCTCGTTCAGGCCGAGCACGGGATGATGAACGGATCGGCGGTTGCGGTGCTGGAGGGCTTTGCGTGAATGGCCCGCCGCCTCCAGCGCCGGCGAAGTACCTCGTCCGCGACATGGACCCCGCGGCGCGCGAGTTCTACCGGCGGCTGGCCGAGGATGGCAGCCTCGCGACGACGCGCTGCGAGACCTGCCGTCGAACGAGCTTTCCGCCACGAGTGCGCTGCCCCGGCTGCGGCGCCCCGCAAGAGTGGGTCGAGCTGCCGCGGCGCGGCCGCCTGCACGCGTTCACAACCCAGGAGACGGCGGCTCGCTTCCGGGCGCCCGCCGTGCTGGCGCTGACGGAGCTCGGGGAGGCTGTGCTCCCGGGCATCGTCAACGCCCCCTACGAGTCGCTCGCGATCGGGCAGGAAGTGCACGTGGAGCTGCGGCGCGAGCCGGAGACGGGGCTGACGCTGCTCGGGTTCGAGCCCGCCTAGCTGCCTAAGATCAACCCGTGGCCGCCGATGACTCCCGCGAGCTGTTCCTGATCGACGGGAACAGCCTCGTCTACCGCGCCTTCTTCGCCCTTCCCGAGTCGATCGCCACCTCCCGCGGCGTGCCGACCAACGCGATCTTCGGGTTCGCCTCGATGCTGGTGAAGATCCTCACCGAGTACGGCCCCCGGAGGACGCTGGTCGTCTGGGACGCCGGCATGTCGGGCAGGGACGAGATCTCCGAGGACTACAAGGCCGGCCGCCGGGAGCGGCCCGACCTCCTCGCCGAGCAGTGGCCCCACATGCAGCCGCTTGTCGAGGCCTTCGGGTACCGCAACATCAAGGTCCCCGGCTATGAGGCGGACGACGTGATCGCCACGCTCGCCACACGCGCGCGCGAGGAGGGCATCGACGTGATGATCGTGACCGGCGACCGCGACACCTTCCAGCTGGTCGAGGGCGGCGTGAAGGTGATGGCCACGAGCCGCGGCATCACCGAGACCAAGGTGTACGACCGCGAGACCGTGATCGAGCGGTACGGCATCCCGCCGGAGCTGATTCCCGACTTCTACGGGCTCAAGGGCGACACCTCGGACAACATCCCGGGCGTCCCCGGAATCGGCGACAAGACCGCGTCGGAGCTCCTCCAGCGCTTCGGCAGCCTCGAGGCGGTGCTCGAGAACGTCGACCAGATCTCCGGCGCCAAGCGCAAGGAGAACCTGACCAACCACGCCGACGACGCCCGCGTGTCCAAGCAGCTGGCGACCGCGGTTCGGGACATCGACGTGGACATCGACCTGGACGAGTACCTCGCGGAGCCGCCCGACCGCTCGCGCCTGCGCGAGTTCTTCCGGGAGTTCGAGCTCCGCGCACCCCTCGAGCGGCTCGAGGAGGCGCTGGGCGAGGACGGGGCCGCGCCCCGCGAGCGCCACGACGAGGAGATCGAGGCCCGCGCGGTCGAGGCGTCGCCGTCGGACCTCGCGAAGATCGAAGGCGAGCTCGCCACGCTGGCGGCCGAGCGTGCCGCGCGCCCCGAGGACGAGCTGCCGGTGGGCCCGGAGCCGCCGCTCCAGTTCGCGGCGTACGCAGGCGGCGACGTGCTCGTGGGCGAGGCCGAGACGCTCGCCGCGATCGCGCTCTCGTGGGGCGACACGCCGCTCGTGGCGCACGACTGGAAGACGCTCGCCGCGTCGGAAGACCCCTGCGAGGCGCCCACGCTCGAGCACGACACGCTCGTGGCCGCCTACCTGCTCGACCCGGCGGGCCGCGCCTATCCACTGGTGGAGCTCACCGACCGCGAGGGCATCGGCGCTCGGATCGAGGGCGGCGACGGCCTCGCCGAGCGGGCGGTTGTCACCCGCGCGCTGGCCGCGCGCCAGCGGGACGAGCTCGAGCGCGAGGGGCTCACGAGGCTCTTCCGCGAGGTCGAGCTGCCGCTCGTGGAGGTCCTGATCGAGATGGAGCGCGCGGGCGTCAAGCTGGACACGGCCCGGCTCGCGGACATCTCGGCAAAGGTGCAGGAGCGGATCGCGGCCCTGGAGCGTGAGGTCTGGGACCTCGCCGGCGAGGAGTTCACGATCGGATCGCCGCAGCAGCTCGCGGAGGTGCTGTTCGTGAAGCTCGGCCTCTCGAAGAAGCGCCGCGGCAAGACCGGCTTCTCGACCGACGCCCGCGTCCTCCAGGCCATCCGCGGGGAGCACCCGATCGTCGAGAAGGTCGAGACCTGGCGCGAGCTCTCGAAGCTCGAGAGCACGTACATGGACGCCCTTCCGGAGCTCGTCGACGAGCAGAGCCGCCTGCATACGACCTTCAACCAGACCGCGACCACTACCGGCCGCCTGTCGAGCACCGACCCGAACCTCCAGAACATCCCGATCCGCACGGAGCTGGGCCGCGAGATCCGCTCGTGCTTCGTGGCCGAGGAGGGCTGCCGGCTGATCTCGGCCGACTACTCGCAGGTGGAGTTGCGCGTGCTCGCGCACGTCTGCGGCGAGCAGGTGCTGAAGGACATCTTCGCCCGCGGCGAGGACGTCCACGCGGCGACGGCCGGCGAGATGTTCGGCATCCCGCCGGAGAAGGTCGACCCCGGCACGCGCTCCAAGGCCAAGATGATCAACTTCGGGATCGTCTACGGGCTCTCTGCGTTCGGCCTCGCCGACCGGCTCGACATCCCCCAGGAGGAGGCGGCGGAGTTCATCGAGCGCTACCTGGCCCGCTTCCCGAAGGTCAAGGAGTACATCGAGACGACGATCGCGGAGGCCACGGCCGACGGCTACGTGACCACGCTCTTCGGCCGCCGCCGGCGAATCCCCGAGCTGCGCTCGGGCAAGTGGCAGACCCGCTCGCTCGGGGAGCGACTCGCGGTGAACACGCCGATCCAGGGGTCCGCCGCCGACATCATCAAGGTGGCGATGGTCCGCTGCCACGACGCCCTGCGCGACGCCGGGCTCGACACGCGGCACGTGCTCCAGATCCACGACGAGCTCCTGTTTGAGGGTCCGGAGTCGGAGGTCGAGGCCGCCTCCGAGATCGTGGTGCGCGAGATGGTCGCCGCCTACGACCTCGATCCGCCGCTGGCCGTCGACGTCGGGTCGGGTGAGAACTGGCTGGCGGCGAAGTGAAGCCGGGGGTGGCGGTCGCGCTGACCGCGTGCGCGGGAGGACTGGTGGCCATGCAGGCGCCGATCAACTCCAAGCTCGGCAAGGCGGTGGGCACGTTCGCTGCCGCGTCGATCTCGTTCCTGATCGGCACCGCGATCCTGCTGGCGATCACGGCGGTCAGCGGGGCTGAGGTGAAGCTCTCCGGCGCGAGCGGGCTGGCCTGGTACTACTTCACCGGCGGGCTGCTGGGCGCCGCGTACGTCACGACCGTGTTGGTGAGCGTGCGGACGCTCGGCGCCGGCGGCGTGACGGCCGCGACGATCGCCGGCCAGCTGTCCACGGCGGTCGTGCTCGACCGCGTCGGCGCCTTCGGGCTCGCCCAGAAGCCGATCACGATCGGCCGCCTGGTAGGCGTTGCGCTCCTGGCAGCCGGCGTGTTCCTCGTCGTCCGGGAGTAGCCCGACCGGTCCGGCAGCAGCCCGTCGACCTTGGCTCGTAGTCGAGATCGTCGGGGGGTGGCAAAGGTCCAGGGGCGGGGTTACGATCTTTATTGAGATGACGGTTGAGCCCCCGGTTATCGAGGAAAGGCGCAGGATCCCCGACCGGCGCCAGGGCGAGCGCCGCGCGGAGGACCGCAGCCGCTACCTGCGGACGGCTGTCGCCGCGGCGATCGCCATCTGCGGCGGGCTGGTCGTGGTCTACCTCTTCTTCGGCGTGGTCGGCAGCATGAAGTTCGCCGACGCCGCCGTGGCGTCGGGTACCGCGATCGTGCTCTCCGTCGTCTGGCTCGCCGGCTACTGGTTCCGCCACCGCACGGCCGGGCCGCGCGGGCCGGACCCGGCAGCGCGCGAGCGGCGAGGGTTTTAGGTCGGGCTCGGGCGCTTCCCCAACCCAGCTCAATCCGATCAGCTCGAGCCAGCGCCTCATGAGGGCGACGAAGGAGGGGAGCACCCTCCCGTCCTGCCTCGCACGTTCCACCGAAAGCCGGGACGCGGGGACCGGCGGGCGAACGAATCGGTACGGGAACGTGACGGACTGAGGGCCCCTGGCAGAGCCCCTGCTCAGATCGAACGGGCCGTTACGGAACCGGCACGTACGTAACAGACTGCCCCCTTGTCGGCCAATCCTGGGAGACCTGGAGCTAAATGTCCAAAACGGAGGGTCAACGGCGATGCCCCGGGCCGCCTCCACCAACCGCTCTTCGGAGTTTCCATCGCATACCGAGGGAAGTCTCAAAAGCTCAGGCGACCGGTGCAGGCGCCCGGTGGCGCCGAGGCTTCTAGGCCGCCGCCCGCATCGCCTCCGGCGCGGGCCGGCGCTCGCCGGCGAACGAGGGCGGCGCGATCTCCAGGTAGTGGCCGAACGACCAGTCCACGAAGCGCTTCGTGCTCATCGCGCGAACGGCGGGCCCGAGCAGGCGCGGGGGGATGCGCGGCACGATTCGCTGCGCGCGGAGCATCCAGCGGAACTTCCACTCGTGCGCCGCGCTGAACGCTCCGTAGCTGCGCAGCGCCTCGTCGCGTGAGCGGCGGCCCTCGAGCACCGCGCGCAGCTCGCGGCCGCACGCGATCCCGAAGTAGAAGGCGGTGCGGATGCCCTCGGCCGTCAGCGGCAGGCAGTGGCCCGCCGAGTCGCCGACGAAGAACACGCCGTCCTCAACGGCGTCGCGCAGCCGGTGCGGGATCCAGTTGCCCTGGTAGCGCACGGCGTCGGCGCTCAGGTCCTCGGCGAGGAGCTCGGTGGTCTCGCGCACGTGGAATCGCGGGTCGAACGAGCCCACGCCGATCCGGATCTCGTCGCGCGCCGGGAAGCTCCAGCCGTAGCCGGCCGGCACGTAGCGCCGGTCGATCCAGATCTCGAGGTCGGTGTCCGACCGCCAAGGGTGGACCTCCAGCCCGCGCGACAGCGGCGCGTCCGGGGGCTGGTAGCCCTCGCCGAGCACCCGCCGCCAGCCGAGCGCGTCGACCACGAGCGGCGCGGTCACGTCTCCCCGGTCGGTGTGGACGGTGAAGCCGGTACGGCCGTCCACCTTCGCGGTCTCGAACCGCGCGTCGCATTGCGCGTAAAGCAGAGAGCAAAGCTCCGGGTAGTCGAATGTGGAGAAGGTCCAGGGCAGGCGGAAGCGGCATGTCCCGTGGGGCGTGTGCACGACGAGGTCGCCGAACGTCTGCCGGATCGAGTCCTCGAGCCCGATCGCCTCGAGCCACGCGGTCGGGGCGGCGCAGGCGGACGTCTGGCGCTCCCCGATCTCGTAGCGATCCACGATCAGGACGCGCGCCCCGGAGCCCTGGAGCTCGCGCGCCACGGCGAGCCCGGCGAAGCTCGCGCCGCAGATCATTACGTCAGTCTCGAGCTCGAGCGGGGTGCGGTCGGCGCCGCGCTTGGTCTTGCGCTGCGGCATCGCGAATGAGCGTACACGGGCCGCTAACCTTGCCCCTCGTGCCGGAGACGGAAACGCCGACCAAGCCACAGGCCGTGGAGGGGTCAAATGGCCTGTTGATCGAGGTCGACGGCCAGATCGTCCCCAACTACGACGCCACGATCGTGCCCTTCAGCGAGGGCGACGTCGTGTCCGGAAAGGTCGTTCGCATCGACAAGGACGAGGTCCTCGTCGACATCGGCTACAAGTCGGAGGGGGTCATCCCGTCGAACGAGCTCTCGATCCGCAAGTCGGCCAACCCGCACGACGAGGTCGAGCTCGGCGAGGAGGTCGACGCGCTGGTCCTGACCAAGGAGGACCAGGACGGCCGGCTGCTCCTCTCCAAGAAGCGCGCCCGGTTCGAGAAGGCTTGGCGGAAGATCGAGGCCGCCGCCGAGTCCGGCGAGCCCGTCGAGGGGACGGTGATCGAGGTCGTGAAGGGCGGGCTCATCATCGACCTCGGGGTGCGCGGCTTCCTGCCCGCCTCGCTCGTCGACATCCGGCGCGTGCAGAACCTCGACGACTTCCTCGGCCAGACCATCGAGTGCAAGGTGATCGAGCTCAACCGCTCACGTAACAACGTCGTGCTCTCTCGCCGTGCGGTGCTCGAGGAGGAGCGCAAGGAGGTCCGCCAGCAGATCCTCGACCGGCTCCAGCCGGGGCAGATCGTGGAGGGCGCGATCTCGAACATCGTGGACTTCGGCGCCTTCGTGGACCTCGACGGGATCGACGGCCTGATCCACATCTCCGAGCTCTCCTGGAGCCACGTGAACCACCCGTCGGAGATCCTCTCGATCGGGCAGGTGGTGCCGGTCAAGGTGCTGGACATCGACCGCGAGCGGCAGCGGATCTCGCTGGGCCTCAAGCAGACCCAGGAGGATCCGTGGCAGCGCGTGCTCGACACCTACAACCTCGGGGACGAGATCGAGGGCAAGGTGACCAAGGTCGTGAGCTTCGGAGCCTTCGTGGAGATCCTCGACGGCGTGGAGGGGCTCGTCCACATCTCCGAGCTCGCTCCGCATCACGTGGAGAACCCGCGCGAGGTGGTCAACCAGGGCGACGTCATCCGCGTCAAGATTCTCGAGATCGACTCCGAGCGGCGGAGGTTGAGCCTCAGCGCGAAGCGCGTCGAGGACCAGGTGCTGCCGGTGAGCGGCAGCAGCGCGGGCGCACCCGCCCAGGACGGCGAGGCGCCCGCAGCGGACAACGGCGACGCCGGCGCGGAGGGGGACATCGGAGAGGTCCGCGACCTCGAGCTCTCGGACGAGGTGTTCACGGGCAGCGAGCAGCCCTCCTCCGGCGACGGTGGGGCCGACGACGAGTCGGGCGGCGAGTCGGCCGGCGAGGCTGCCGACCAGGAGCCGGCCGCGGACGGGGACGCCGCCGCGACCGGCGAGGCCGGCGCGACCGAGACCGGCGAGTCCGGGACCTAACGGGTGGCGGGCGCAGGCGCCCGCGCGCGTGTGCCGTTCGTCGGCCTGACCGGCGGTATCGCGGCGGGCAAGTCCGAGGCCCTGAGCGCGCTCGAGCGGCTCGGCGCGGCCACCCTGTCGACAGACGCGGTCGTCGGCGAGCTGCTCACCACCGACGAGGCGCGCGACGAGCTCGTCGAGCGCCTCGGCTCCGAGGTGGCACCCGACGGCGCGGTCGACCGCGACGCGGTCGCCTCGGTCGTGTTCGACCGCCCGGATGAGCTGGCCTGGCTGGAGGGCTACCTGTGGCCGCGCGTGGGCGAGCGAGTAGCCGAGTGGCGCGAGGAGGTGGCGAGCCGCGATCCGGCTCCACGGGCCGCCGTGGTCGAGGTGCCGCTCCTGTTCGAGTCGGGGATGGAGCGGGTGTTCGACCACACGATCGCGGTCATCGCCGGCGACGAGCTGCGCACGGAGAGGATTGGAGGCCGCGAGCACAGCGGCGTCGCCTCGCGCGAGCAGCGGCAGCTGACCCAGACCGAGAAGGCCGAGCGCGCCGATTTCGTCGTTCGCAACGACGGCACCCTCGAGGAGCTCGAGGATGCGCTGTCCGAGATCCTGGAAAGGATCGAGGCATGACCCAGGCGCGGGCCTACACGCGCTACGAGGCCGGCGGCGAGGCACGCCGCGGCGGCCCCCGGCGCGCCGAGGTGCGCAGGCGGCGCATCTGGGCGCTCGTTGCGCTGGTGCTGGTGGGGGCCGGGCTGGTCCTGTGGTTCGGCCCGGGCCAGAAGGCGCTGCGCGAGATCACGCTACCGCTCCGCCACGAGGACATCATCCGCCAGCAGGCGCGCGAGAAGAATCTCGATCCGGCCCTGATCGCGGCCGTGATCTACCAGGAGACGAAGTTCCGCGCGCGAACGTCGGCCGCCGGCGCCGAGGGCCTCATGCAGATCCTCCCGAGCACCGCCAAGTTCCTCGCCAAGCGCTCGGGCGGGATCGCGTTCGCGCCGAGCGACCTCGGAACGCCGCAGGTGAACATCTCCTACGGCTGCTACTACCTCCGCTACCTCACCGATCACTACGGCGGCAACCTGACCCTGGCCATTGCCGCCTACAACGCGGGTCTCAGCAACGTCGACGAGTGGGTCAGGCGCGCCGGCGGCTCGGCGCACTTCAAGAGCTCCGACATCCCGTTCCCCGAGACGCGCGCGTACGTGGCGAGCGTCAGGGAGCACCGGCGCGACTACCGCAAGAACTACGCGCACGAGCTGGGTTACCAGTAGCCGGTTGCACCGCGGGCCCGGGGGCGGTTAGGGTCGCGTGGTGAGGCTGTTCATCGCCACAGTCTTCGCTGCCGCGCTCGCCGCGCTTGTGGCCGCTCCTGGCGCGAGCGCGCTCAACTGCGGCGCGCACACGGCCTACTCCGTCGGAACGCCGGCCGACGAGAGCGACTCGGGCGGGACCGGTCCGGGTCCGGACGGGCTCCTCTCTCTGCGCGAAGCCGTGAATCAGGCGAACGCCGACGGCACGAGCAGCGACATCACGCTGCCGGGCGGCACGTATCACCTGACCGCCGGCGAGCTCGCCGTGAACAGCGATTGCGCGTTCACGCTCACCGGCGCGGGCGCGCGAACGACCGTGGTCGACGCCGGTGGACTGAGCCGCGTGGTGAACGACACGAACTCGGACGGAACCACGATCTCCGGCATCACTATCACGGGTGGCACGAAGCTCAACGGTGGCGGCGACGGTGGCGGGATCACTACCGCGAACAAGCTCTCTCTCGACGCCGTGACCGTCACCGGCAACGTGGCGCAGAACGACGGCGCCGGCGTGTACGTGGCGTCAGGGGGGACCCTCGAGCTGGATCACAGCACGGTGAGCGGCAACCACGCCAGTCCGCCGAGCTACCCGTCCGCGAGCCAGGGCATCGGTGGCGGGCTCTTCAACAGCGGGAATGCGACGCTCATGGACACCACGATCAGTGGCAATACGGCGCAGGCCGGTTCCGGCGTCTCGTCGACCCTGGCGGACAACTCCACGTCGGGCGGCCCAGGCGGTGATCTGGTGAGGTTCATTTCGTCATCCACCGACACGCTGAACAGCCTCTACTCCGCGGGCTCTCCAACGAATTGTGGAGGTGTGCCGGGCCCGCTCGGCTCGCCCTCCAGCGGGGACCACAGCATGTCGAGCGACACGACCTGCGTGTCAGGGTCAGGCCAGGACCTAAAGCTCGGTCCGCTGCTGGACAACGGCGGGCCGACCGACACTCGCGCTCTGCTCTTGGGGAGCCCGGCCATTGACGGTGGGGAGTCGCTGTGTCCAAACGACCCGTCGTTCCCGACCGACGATCAGCGGGGAATCAGCCGGCCTCAGGGATCCCTTTGCGACGTCGGCGCGTTCGAGGTGGTGAAGACCGCCAACCTCGCGGTAACCATCGCGGACAAGCCAGATCCCGTAGTCGGGCGAAGCCATGCGGGTCTGACCTACACCATCCACGTGACATCGACCGGCCCCGCCGGCGACGCGACACAGCCGACGGTAACGGACATCCTCCCGTCGGGCGTCTCGCTGCTGGCGCGCTCGAGCTCGCAGGGAACGTGTACGGGCGCCAAGACGATCACCTGCGCTCTTGGCACGCTCGCGAACGGCTCCACGGCGACGATCACCCTGCGGGTAAGCGTGCCGCCGCACGGGAAGCTCGTCGACACGGCGTCCGTGAGCTCGCCGCGCCCGGACGCCCACCCCTCCGACGACAAGGCCACTGCGACCACGACCATCCGGGCGGTTGCGACGAACGGCAACGACGTGCTCACGGGAACACCGGGCAACGACCGCATCTGCGGGCTCGGCGGCAACGACGTGATCTTCGGCCTGGGCGGCAACGACACGCTCTTCGGGGACTCCTGCAATCAGAAGGCTGGGGCGCTGACAATCGCGGCCAACGGCAAGGGCGGCAACGACACGCTGATCGGAGGCCCCGGCAACGACGCTCTCTACGGCGGACCCGGGAACGACACGCTGAAGGGCGGTCCCGGCAACGACCGGCTCGTCGGCGGGCCGGGGAACGACATCCTCATCGGCGGTCCCGGCAAGGACGTCTTCAAGGGCGGGCCCGGCAACGACAGGATCTACGCCGCCGATGGCCGGAAGGAAACGGTCGACTGCGGCCCGGGGAAGAAGGACTTCGCCAAGGTCGACAAGATCGACAAGGTCAAGGGCTGCGAGAAGGTCAAACGGGTCTGAACGTAGGCGCCCGCGACGCGGGCGCCCGATGGCCTGGCTCGAGCCCGAGGGCGACTGGCCTCCGGTAGATTCGCGGCCGAACGGGCGTCGAGGCGAGGAGGCGAAGTGGTTGGAAGGCTCAGCACCTACGAGGGGCCCGCGGAGGAGGTCGACCGCGTGAGGGACGGCTTCGAGCGGCTGACGGACGAGCTCCGCACCATGAACGGCTTCGAGGACGCCTACCTGCTCGTCGATCGGGACAGCGGTGAGGCGATGACGCTCACGATCTGGGACAACGAGGCCGCCGCGGAGTCGAGCGCGGACCGGGCGAAGGAGATGCGCGAGGAGGTTGCCAGCGCGGCGCAGGCCGGGATCAAGTCGGTGCGCAACTACGAGATAGCGCTGCGCGTGCCTCGGCTGACCGACAGCTGACGCGCGAATCACGCGCGCGCCGGAGCGGGAAATCGCGCGCCCGCGGCAGCGGAGCGGACTGCTAGCTTCGTCTCGAGAGTGCCGAAGTTCGAGGTCAATCCCGCCTACACGCCCGTGGCCGACCAGCCGACGGCGCGCGACGGGCTGGCCGAGGGGATCGAGGCGGGCGAGCGCTTCCAGACGCTCCTGGGCGTTACGGGCTCGGGGAAGACCGCCACGATGGCCTTCACGATCGAGCAGGTCCAGCGCCCGGCGCTGGTCATCGCCCACAACAAGACCCTCGCCGCCCAGCTCTGCAACGAGTTCCGCGAGTTCTTCCCGCGCAACGCCGTCGAGTACTTCGTCTCCTACTACGACTACTACCAGCCCGAGGCGTACGTCCCGGCGCAGGACCTCTACATCGAGAAGGACTCGTCGATCAACGACGAGATCGACCGGCTCCGGCACTCCGCGACCTCGGCCCTGTTCGCGCGGCGCGACGTGGTCATCGTCGCGAGCGTCTCCTGCATCTACGGCCTGGGCTCCCCCGAGAAGTACGACGCCCAGATGGTGCTGCTCAAGAAGGGCGAGATGACGGACCGCGACGGGATCCTGCGCAAGCTCGTCGACATCCAGTACAGCCGCAACGACCAGGCGCTCGGGCGCGGCAAGTTCCGCGTCCGGGGTGAGACCCTCGAGGTCTTCCCGGCGTACTCGGAGACCGCGTTCAGGGCGGTCTTCTTCGGCGACGAGATCGAGGCGATCCAGCACTTCGACCCGCTGAGCGGCGAGGTCCTGGGCGACCTCGAGCACATCGGCATCTGGCCGGCCACGCACTACGCCACCGACCGGCCGACGATCGAGCGGGCGATCGGGGAGATCCGCGACGAGCTCGAGGCCCGCTGCGCCGAGCTCGAGGCCGAGGGCAAGCCGCTCGAGTCGCACAGGCTGCGGCAGCGCACGCAGTTCGACATGGAGATGATGCGCGAACTCGGCTTCTGCAACGGGATCGAGAACTACTCGCGGAGCCTCGACGGCCGCGCGCCCGGGTCCCGCCCCTACTGCCTGCTCGACTACTTCCCCGACGACTTCGTCTGCTTCGTGGACGAGTCGCACCAGACCATCCCGCAGATCGGCGGCATGTACGAGGGCGACCGCTCGCGCAAGCAGACCCTGGTGGACTACGGGTTCCGCCTGCCGAGCGCCCTCGACAACCGCCCGCAGACCTTCGAGGAGTACCTCTCGATCGTCCCTCAGATCGTGATGGTGTCCGCCACCCCCGGTGAATTTGAGGCAGGCCACTCCTCGCGCGTGGTCGAGCAGCTCGTGCGCCCGACGGGCATCGTCGACCCCGAGGTGGAGGTCCGGGAGACCAAGAACCAGATCGACGATCTGATGAACGAGGTCCGCGCCCGGGCGGAGGCCGGCGAGCGCACCCTCGTCACCACCCTCACCAAGAAGATGGCCGAGGACCTCACGGACTACCTGATGGAGTACGGCTTCCGGGTCCGCTACCTGCACTCGGAGATCGACACGCTCGAGCGCATCCAGATCATCCGCGACCTGCGGCTCGGGGAGTTCGACGTGCTTGTGGGCGTGAATCTGCTCCGGGAGGGGCTCGACCTCCCGGAGGTCTCGCTCGTGGCCATCATCGACGCG
>VAXR01000116.1 GCA_005885165.1 Actinomycetota bacterium | reverse complement strand
GCGGCGGCCGCTCGAACGTCTACTCCACCGACATCCAGTACTACGACCATCAGGGGCACATCCAGTACAAGTCGACGTTCGCCGGGGCCCTCGTGGACAAGAACCCGTTCCCGGTCGTCGGGAACTGCGTGCCGCACTCGCCGCCGTTGCATCCCGAGATCACGTTCGACACCTGTCTCACCGACCAGGAGCTGGGGGACGAGCTCGACTCGTTCATCGCTGCGCATCCGAACCTGCACCGCGGGCTCGGCGACGTCTACCTGCTCTTCCTGCCGCCCCGCGTCCAGACGTGCGACAACGTGTCGGGCACGGACTGCTTCGCGACCGACTACTGCGCCTATCACGACGGCTTCTTCGAGTCGAACTCGAGCGTCCCGATCACGCTGTTCGCGAACCTGCCGTTCCAGAACGTCTCGGTCTGCCGTAGCGGCGTGGCGCCGAACGACCCGAACGCCGATCCCACGATCGACGCGCTCAGCCACGAGCACAACGAGACGATCACCGACCCGCTGGGCGACGCGTGGTTCGACGACAACCCCCCGGATCCGAACGGCGGCGGCGAGAACGGCGACCTGTGCCGCGACTACTACGGGCCGCCGGGCCACGACTTCAACCAGGTGATCGGCGGCGTGCACTACTTCATCCAGGGGGAGTGGAGCAACCTGGACGGAGGCTGCGCGCTCAGCCTCGCCGCGCACGCGCCAGCGGCGTCGATCCGGGTGAGTGCCACGCGCGCGCTGACGGGCAACCGGATCACCTTCGACGGCTCGAAGTCGCACGATCCCGACGGCAACGTGGTGTCCTACCGATGGCGCTTCGGGGACGGCCGCACGGCTAGCGGCAAGACGGTCGTCCACCGCTACTCCAGGGCGGGCAAGCGCACGGCCACGCTGACCGTGACCGACAACGACGCCCTCACCGACACGGTCAGCGTGACGATCACGGTGAACGATCGCCGGCCGGTGGCCGTGATCAACCCGCCGGCGCACCTCGTGGCCGGGCGCGCTGCGAAGTTCAACGGTAAGAAGTCGCACGACCGCGACGGCCGCGTCGTCTCCTACAGCTGGCGGTTCGGCGACGGCGGGACGGCCACCGGCGCTGCGCCGAAGCACGTCTACGGCCGTGCGGGCACCTACACCGTGAAGCTGACGCGCGCCGCTGAGGAGGCCTGGCTCGCCGCGGCGGGCCGAGCGGAGCTGCTCGACCAGTTCGACGATCAACCGCCGCTCCGCCATCCACGTGACCGCGGCGGCGAGACCCACGAAGACGACGATCTCGACCACGGCCTGCGCCGCCGTCCTGTGACCGTGCCACACACCCGCGCGTAGCCCGAGGACCGCGAGCGCCGCCACCGCGATCGGGGCCGCCCCACGGGCGCCGAGCAGGAGCAGGCGGGCACGCGGCAGTAGCCGGACCACGTAGTGGCGCCGGACCGCGAGCACGAGCAGCGCGCTGGCGATCCGCCCGACGATGAAGCCCCCCGACCCCCAGATGGCGAGCCCGGGAATTGCAAGGCCCAGGAACGTGACGACCATCACCGCCGACTCGACGGCCTGGCGCGTGGAGTCTCCGCGCGCGCGGTAGAAGCTGAACCAGTTGTAGCCGAGCTGCTGGATCGCGGCGGCTCCGGCCAGACCCTGGATGAGGAGCACGGCCGGATGCCACTTGTGCTCGCCGAGCACGAACCGGACGAGGTCCGGAGCGAACAGCACGAGCCCCACGCAGAACGGGAGCACCCACATCAGCCCCACCCTGTTCGACTTCACGAAGATCTCCTGGAGGGTGCCCACTCGATCGCGCACCACGCAGATCGCCGGGTAGATCGTCGTGGTCACGATCTGGTCCGCACGGTCCGAGTACCGCGTCAGCGTGAAGGCGAGCGTGATGAAACCCGCCGCGGCCAGCCCGCCGTGCAGCTTGAACGCGAGGATCTGCCCCTGCTGCACGAGCAAGAGCGCCCCGGACGAGACGAACACCGGCCAAGAGAAGCGCAGGTACCGCCTCTGCGTGCCGCGATCGAACCGGAGGCGCAGCCGGTAGGGCGAGACGACGATGGCGGTCACGACCCCCGCGACGCTCCCCACGAACGGCCCGATCACGAGGCTCCACACGCCGACGCCGGCTGCGGCGAGCGGAACAGTCACGCAGAAGCTGATCGCCGGCACCATCGTCTGAAGCAGCCGCACGCGGAGGAAGTCCCGGAAGAAAACCCACGTCGGCGCCTGGAGCGCAAAGGCCGTCGGCAGGTACGCGACCGCCAGCGTCAGCGGGAGCAGGCGCCAGTCCCCGTATGCGAGCGCCACGATCGGCGCGGCAAGCGCGAGGATCAGCGAGAAGGCGCCGCCGACAATGAGCTCGAGCGTGAACGCCCGCTGGAACTCCTCCTCCTGATCGCGCTCGCGCTGCTGCACGAACGCCTCGTCGATCCCCACCCGCCTCAGCGCCACGACGGTCATCGCGGTCGTCGTGACGATCCCGTAGAGGCCGATGTTGCGCGGCCCGAGCAGGATCGTGACGATCAGGCCCTGGGCGAGCACGATCGCCTCCGCGCCGCCCATGAAGAGCGCGTTGACGATCACGCCGCGGACCGTGCGCTGCCGGAGCTCGGCGCGCGGGAACGCGAGCTCGTCGACCAGCGGCTCCTCGGGGCTGAGCTGTTCGCTCACCGCGGCAATCCTGGCAGGGACGGCCGCTCAACCGGGCAGAGCGCCCCACGCGGTTCTCTACTGTGCCGCACGGTGCAGGGCGCTACCGAGGTCAACGGGCTCAGCGAACGCCAAGCCCGCGAGGCGCGCTACCACGACGCCGTGGCGGCCGGGCTCGATCCGGCTCTGATGCCGCCGCGGCCGCTCGACGAGTGGGAGCGGGGGCTGATCGAGGCCGCCGGCGAGCTGGCGGGGCGGCGCGTGCTCGAGGTGGGCTGCGGCGACGGCGGGCTGAGCCTCGCCCTGCTCGAGCGCGGCGCGGACCTGACGGCAATCGACCTGTCTCCTCGGATGGTGGAGGTCGCGCGTGCCCGCGCGGAGCGCTTCCGCCCGAACGCCCGGGCCAGCTTCCTGAGCGCCTCGGCCGAGGAGACCGGCGCCGAGCCCGCCTCGTGCGATCTCGTGATCGGCAAATGGGTCCTCCACCACGTGGACCTCGACCGCACCGCAGCCGAGCTCGCGCGCGTGCTCGCCCCGGGTGGACGAGGCGTCTTCGCGGAGAGCTCGGCGCTCAACCCCGCCCTCGCCTGGGCGCGGCGCAGGCTCGCCGGGCGCTACGGCGTCGCGAGCTACGGCACGCCGGACGAGCGCCCCCTGGCAACCTCCGATTTCGACCTGCTCGCCTCACGGTTCGCTTCGGTCCGGCTCGAGTTCCCGAACTTCTGGCTCGTGCGGATGCTCGACCGCCACCTGCTACGAAACCGTTGGCCACTGATCACGCGTCTATGCCGGCAAGCCGACTCATACCTCGCACGCCGCCTTCCCCGCCTCCGGCGGTACGGGTACTGGGTGCTCGTCGAGGTCCGCGCCGCCCCCTGAGGCCGCGGAGGACCGAGGTGTGGGCCGTGGCGGCGATCGTCGCGGCCGGCGCCGCGCTGCGGTTCTCGACCCTCGACCTGCAGAGCTTCTGGGACGACGAGGCCGTGACGGTGGGCACCGTGCTCGCGCCGAGCCTCTGGTCCACCCTCGGGCACATTCCGAGCAGCGAGGCCTCACCGCCCCTCTACTACGTCCTGGCGTGGCTCTGGACGAAGGTGTTCGGCCACGGCGAGGTCGGCATCCGGTCGCTCTCGGCCGTTCTCGGCACGGCCACGATCCCCGTCGTGTGGTGGGCCGGCCGGACGCTCGTGTCGCGGCCGGTGGGACTCGCCGCGGCGGCGCTCGTAGCGGCCAGCCCCGAGATGGTCTGGTACTCGCAGGAGGCCCGCGGCTACGCGCTGCTCGTCCTCCTCTGCGCCATCTCGCTCGGATGCATGGCAGAGGTGCTGCGGAGCGGGAGCCGGCGGATGCTCGCCGGCTGGGCGATCGCGTCGGGACTGGCGATCGCCACGCACTACTTCGGCGCGTTCGTCGCGATCCCCGAGGCGATCGCGCTCTTCTTGCTCCGCCCGGAGCTCCGGCGGCGCGTGCTGGTCGCCACCGCGGCGGTCGGCGCCGTGGGCGCCGCGCTCCTGCCGCTCGCGATCCACCAAGCCGGCTACGGGCACGACGTCTGGATCAAGTACCTCCTGCTCTCGCAGCGGCTCGGCCAGCTGTGGAAGGAGTTCGCGATCGGGCGCGCCGGCACGCCGCCGGACCACCTCCTGGCAATCGGTCACATCGCAACGATCGCGACCGCCGCGCTGGCCGTGTGGGGAGGCGTGCAGCGCGAACGGCGCCGCGGGTTCGGCCTGGCGCTCGGAATCGGCGCCGGGGCGCTGGTCCTGCCGCTCGCGCTCAAGCTGGTGAACGAGGACTACTTCTACGCGCGCAACCTGATCGGGGCGTGGGTGGCGCTTGCGGTCGCCGTGGCGGTGGCGGCGTCGGTCCGGTGGATCGGCGCGCTCGCCATCGCCGCCCTCTGCGGGGTGTTCCTGGCGATCAACATCGTGATCGACTCCGACCCGAAGATCCAGCGCGCCGACTGGCGGGCTGTGGCGCACGCGATCGGACCGGCGCCGCGCCTCCGCGCGATCGTCGCTCCCAAGGACGGTCGCCACGCCATCGTCTACTACCTGGGGCGAACGCGCGAGATTCCCGAGGGCTCGCTTGCGGTGTCCGAGATCGACCTGCTCGGGCGCTCGCGCGCGCACGGGCCCCGGTTCGGCCCGATCCCGTCGGGCTTCCGCCGCATCTCCCGCCGGCGCGTGGCCCGCTTCACGTTCATCCGCTACGTGGCGCAGGGTCGGCACCGCCTGACCGTCGATCAGCTGAGGAACGCTCGTCTCGACGAGACCCGCGCGGCAGTCCTGCTCCAGCGCACGCCCTGACCGCCCGCTCACGAACGGCCGACCGAGCAATCTTGACTTAACTACACGATGTGTAGCCAGGTCAGGACGGTGCAGACAATCAGCCGCGCCCGTGCGTGTGGCTGTGGCTGCGGTGCTTCTTCCGCTTGCGGGTGTGGTGCACCTTCAGCTTCGGATCCGCGTAGGAGCAGTTCTGCTCGCTCGATCCGATGTCGTGTGGGGCCGCCAGCTTGGGCGGCTCCGCGAACGCGGCCTTCTTCGGGTTCAGGAAGTCCATGAGCGTCGTGGCGTTTGCGTCGCGGTAGGTGCACGCGGGGAGGTTCCACTTCGCCTCGATCGTGGCCAGGATCGAGGTGTGGTCGTGCCGCACGTTCGTGGTCGCGTGCGGCTTCGAGTAGGGCGACACGACCACCGCGGGCACCCGCGGCCCGTAGATGTCGTAGCCGCCCTTGATGTCGTGCGGGCCGAGCTTCGGCTTGATGTTGTCCGGGGGGATGGCGCGCGGCGGCGGCACGTGGTCGAAGTAGCCGCCGTGCTCGTCATAGGTCCAGACGAGCAGCGTGCGCATCCACGCCGGGGATCCCAGGACGGCGGTCGCCACGCGAGACACGAAGTCCTCGCCGAGCGTGATGTCCTGCGGGTTCTCCTCGTCGCCGCCCTGGGTCGAGCCCATGTTGGCTCCGCTCGACACGCCCGGGATGTGCGCGCCGGCGATCGGGCCGCCCACGTCGCTCGCCGCGCCGAACTCGGGGTCGACGAAGCTGACCGGCGGGAGCGTGCCCGCAGCGCAGTCGGAATAGAACTGCGAGATCGGCGCCAGGCTCTGCGGGTACTTCTTCGGGATCGCGGCGATCACGCCGGTCCCGGGGAGGTCCGTGAAGTAGTTCTTCCACACGATGCCGTGTGCCGCGAGCCGGTCGAAGATCGTCCCGTTCGCCGGCGGCGGGTCGTTCACGCTGTTGAAGTCCGTGGAGATGAGCCCGTAGGCGGTGGCGGCGAGCAGGAAGCGCCGGTTCGGGAACGTCTGGCACGGGGCCGAGCAGAACCACCGGTTCCCAAGGGTGAAGGTGCGCGCCAGCGAGTAGTAGAAGGGGATGTCCTTCTCGTCCCAGTAGAGCATCGCGCCCTCGTCGGTCCTGGCGAAGCCGTCCATGCGGCCGTGGTCGATCTGGATGTGGGTGGCATTCCAGGCCTGGCTGACGTCCACCGGCTGGCAGTTGCTGGTCGCGTGCAGGGGCACCACGTAGCCGCCGCGGAGCGGCTGGCGGTTGGACGGGCGCCCGTGCCGGTCGAACCTGAAGCCGTCGGCCTTGCGCTGGCCCCGCCGGGGAAGCATCCCGAGGTAGTTGTCGAAGGAGTGGTTCTCCATCATCGCCACGATCAGGTGGTCGAACGGGAGCGCCGCGGTGGGCTCGCCCGCGGGCCGGCTCGGGTCGGGGAGCGAGTTCGGCTTGCGGATGGGGGCTGCGGCGGCGAGCACCGTGTCGAGGCCGCCCGAGAGGGAGTCCCACGGGAGCAGCGTCCCGACGGCGGCGCCCGCTCCGGCGCGCAGCACCGTGCGCCTGGTCATCCCGCGGACCGCGCCGCCGGCGTCGTGAGCCGCCATTCGGGGGCCCACCCTAAAGACGCTCTTATGCGCGCGCGCTACCTTGAAGCGGCAGGAGGTGGCGATGAGCAACCTGCGCCGGGTCTCAACCTCGAAGCTACTCGTCCTCTGCGCGACCGTCCTGGCCGTCCTGGTTGTCGGCGTGGCCATAGCGAACGCCATCGCCACGAGCGGCTCACCGCCGCCGCGCACCTCGCTCCCGCGCGCGATACGCGGCGCGCTGACCGCCAAGGCACCGGTCGGCATCAGCGCGCGGATCAAGTTCACGAGCAAGCTCGTCGACAGCTCGCTCCTCGGTGAGCACGCCAGCCCGCTGCTCACCGGCGCCACCGGGCGGCTCTGGGTCGCCCAGGGGGGCCGGCTGCGGCTCGAGCTCCAGTCCGATCGGGGCGACACCCAGATCGTCTCGGACGGCCACCGCTTCCTCTTCTCGGACCCGTCGTCCAACACGGTCTATACCGGTGCGCTGCCCGCCCACCGGCAGAAGCGCGAGAAGCGCGCCGAGCACAAGCCGTCGCTCGCCGAGATCCAGAAGGGACTCGGCCGGCTCGGACGCTTTGCGACGGTGATCGGCCCCGGGCGCGAGGTCGTGGCCGGACGGTCGGCGTACAGCGTACGGGTGGAGCCCCGCGCGGCGTGCCGCTCCGCTTTGCCGTCTACGCGCGCGGCGTGAAGGCGCCGGTGTTGGAGCTCCAGGCCACCGACATCTCCTACGGACAGATCGCCGCCTCGACGTTCAGGGTCTCGCCGCCCGCGCACTCGCGCATCCACCGGGTCGCTCTCGGCGGCTCCGGGAACCACCGCGAGCGCCTGCACGGCGCCCGGCACCGCGGCGCGCACGAGGTACAGGGCCTGAAGGCGGTGGGCGAGGCGCTCCCGTTCCACCTGAGCGCCCCGGCCGAGCTCGCCGGCCTGCAGAGGACCAGCGTCCACCTCATCGCCGACCGTAAGGGCGGGGGCGCCGCGGCGATCGTCTACGGGCGGCCGCTGCTCGGCGGGCTCGTGGTGATCGAGCACAAGGCGGGTAAGCAGGCGGCGAAGGACCGCGGCCTCGGGCGCAACCTGCCGCACGTGAAAATCGGGAACGTCGACGCCACCGAGCTCTCGACGGCGCTCGGCACGCTCGTGAGCTTCCGGCGCGGAGGCATCGACTACACAGTCGTCGGCCCGGTCGGCAAGGCCAAGGCGGAGGAGGCCGCGCGAGGCCTCTGATGCCCGCGCCCGTCGAGGCACGCGGCCTCGTCAAGCGCTACGGCGAGATCGTCGCCGTCGACCACGTCGACCTGACGGTCGCGGCCGGCGACGTCTACGGCTATCTCGGGCCGAACGGCGCGGGCAAGACCACCTCGCTCCGGATGCTGCTCGGGCTGATCAAGCCGAACGAGGGGTCGGTCCGGCTGTTCGGCCGCGATCCTCTGGTCGAGGGAGCGCGTGCACTGCAGGGGGTCGCCGGGTTCGTGGAGGAGCCTCGCTTCTACCCGTACCTCTCGGCCCGCAAGAACCTCGAGCTGCTCGCCGCCTACGACGGAGGCGGCGCGCGCGAGCGGATCGACTCCGTGCTCGACATCGTCGAGCTTCGCGACCGGGCGAAGGACAAGGTCCGTGGCTACTCGCACGGAATGCGGCAGCGGCTCGGAATCGCGGGCGCGCTCCTGCGCGACCCCCGGCTGCTCCTGCTCGACGAGCCGACGACCGGCCTCGATCCCGCCGGCATCCGCGACATGCGCGACCTCGTCCGCAGGCTCGCCGAGCAGGGGATGACGATCGTGCTGTCCTCGCACATCCTCGCCGAGGTCGAGGCGCTGTGCGACCGCGTCGGGATCCTGCGCCGCGGCAGGGTCGTGTTCGAGGGCGCGCTGTCGGAGCTCCGCAGCGCGGGCGGAGGCACCTACGCGCTGCGCACGACCGACCAGCGGCGGGCACTGGAGCTCTGCGAGGCGCACGCCGGCCTCTCGGGCGTGCGCCAGGACGACGGCGCGGTCCGCTTCAGCGCTCCGGAGGAGGCGGTGGCCTCCCTGTCGATCGCGCTCGGCGACGCGGACGTCGGGATCCTCGCGCTCGTCCCGCACATGCCGACGCTCGAGGAGCTCTTCTTCGACGTCACCGAGAGCGACGAGGCCGATCGGGCGCCGGCGGGCGCGGCTCAGGCGGGCAGCTGATGTCGGGCACCCTCACCGTCTACCGCTGGGAGCTCCGCAAGCTGCTCTCCCAGAAGCGCACCTACATCGGCCTCCTGTTCGCCACCGCCATCCCGGCCATCTTCGTCTCGACCGTCGCGGCGCGGAACCACGGCCCGCAGGACGTCCCCTTCGGCCGGTACGTGCTCGAGTCCGGGCTCGCGGTGCCGCTCGTCCTGCTCACCTTCGGCGCCTACTGGCTCTTCCCGCTGATCACGGCGCTCGTTGCCGGCGACATCGTCGCATCGGAGGACCACAACGGGACGCTCAAGACGATCTTGACCCGTTCGCTCGACCGCGCGCCGATCTTCGCCGGCAAGGCACTCGCGGCGTGCACGTACGCGTTCGTCGCGCTCGTCGCGATGGCCGTCGTGTCGCTCGCCGGTGGGGCGATCATCTCGGGCTTCCACCCGCTCGTGAGCCTTTCCGGGACGACCGTCAGCACCGGACACGGCCTGGTCCTGATCGGCGCGAGCTTCCTCGTCTACTTCGTTCCGATCCTCGGGATCGCCGCGATCGGCCTGGTGTTCTCGACGATCGCGCGCAACAGCGCCGGGGCGGTCGTCGCGACGCTGATGCTGTCGTTCGTGCTTCAGCTCGTCGCGATCCTCCCGGGGCTCGGCGGGATCAAGCCGTACCTGCTCACGAACCAGTTCTTCGCCTGGCATGGGTTCCTTCGAACCCCCACCGACTGGGCGCCGATCACTCACGCGCTGTGGGTCTGCGCGATCTGGATCGCGGCGTCGCTCGCGGCGGGTGTCGTCGTATTCGTCCGGCGCGACGTCGCCGGCGGCTGAAATGACGCAGCGGCCATCTGCGGTGCGCGACACTTAGGCATCGCTCGAGGGTCGGTCAGGCAGGGGAGGCGGCGCCGGTTCGGCTGCGCCTTGGTCTGCGCCGGACTGGCCGGGATCGCGCTCGCGACGGCCCCGGCGGCGGCGGATGCGGCCGGATTTCTCGCCGGCGCGTCGAAGCAGGACATGACGCCGCCGAAGGCCGGCACACCGGCCGGGAATGCAGCCGACAGCGAGTTCGCCCCGACGTTCTCGACCGCCTGCGTCGCTTTCCCTAATCCCGGGACCTTCGCGCTTCAAGAGCCGTTTGTCGACACCAACGGCAACGGCCGGTGGGACGACAACCCCCCCGAGCCCTACTGCGACGCAAACGGGAATGGCCGCTGGGATGGGATTTACACCGACAACGGCTTCGGGCCCCTGAAGGCGGTCCACGACCCAATCGACGTCCGAGCCGTTGCGATTTCCGACGGGCGGCACAAACCGCTGGTCTACACGTCGGTGAAGCTGATCGGGATCTTCGACTACTACACCGAAGAGGCCCGGGCCGTGCTCAAGAACAAGTACGGCGTCGACGCCAACCTGGTCGTGAGCGCCAACCACAACGAGAGCTCACCGGACAGCATCGGCCTGTACGGCGCCTTGCAGACCGGCCAGGGTGCCGGCGTGCGCTCGGGCATCGACGAGTACTACATGAGCTTCGTCGAGGACAAAATCGCGCACGCTGCGGCCGACGCCGTGCACAACTTGAAGCCCGCGACGCTCTTCGCGAACCAGGTCGGGTCCCGGATCCCCGACGGAACGAGCGGCAATCGTTACCCCCTGCTCACCGGCTTGTCCCAGCGCATATCCGACCAGTTCCCAACCGCGGTGGCCCTCGCCAACGACGACCGCGTGGCTTCCGTCGATCCGAAGATGGGGGTGCTTCAGGCGCGCGCGTCGAACGGCCAGCCAATCTTCACGGTGATGAGCCTCTCTGCTCACAACCAGGAGATGGGAATGACGCCGCCGGGCGACCTCAGCGCCGATTGGCCCGGCGCATTCGAGCGAAAGTTCGACGCCACACATCCGGGGATGGCGATGTTCCTGGTTGGCGATAACGGGTCGATCGAGGACCCACAGACAGATCCGCCCGCGAAGGCTCCCGACGGGACGGACATCGGATCCGAGTATCGGAAGGACCAGACGACCCTCTACATCCAGACTCAGGCGACAGGTGAGCGGTTCGCCAGTCTCGCGGCGGACGCGGCGAGCAAGGCGTCCCAGCTCACGCCTGGCCCCGTCACACTCACTCGCAAGGCCATCTGCCTCCCACTGGAGAACAACGCCTTCGTGCTGCTGGCGGCCGCCGGGGTGTTTGGAAAGCGCCAGGCCTATGTCTGCAACACCAGTGGTGACCCGATCCAGCCGGTCCCGAACGGCGATATCGCCACCTCCGGCGCCCAGTTCCGCAGTTTCGTCGGCTACGCGAACATCGGTCCTGACCTTCAGCTGATCGACAACCCCGGCGAGTCGTTCCCCGCGCTCATGCTCGGCACCCCGTTCGGCAAGGAGGAGGAGAGCTGCGACCGGCCGAACCCGGCCGTGCCCACCTGGCACGCCCGCGCGCTTTACCGATTCCAGGTAGGCCTCGCGGACGACCTCGTCGGCTACCTCATCCCGGCCTGGGGATTCGCCGAGATCCCGGGCGTGTTCAACACCGACGCCTGCGGCCTAAACCCACAGACCGACCGGGACATGAACGGTCACAAGCACAAGCTCGAGACGGAGTCGATCGGCCCGACGGGGGCCAACGACATCGCCAACACGCTCGCCTCGATGCTCAACTCCGAGAAGGACCCCACCGCCCACATCGTCCAGGGGCGCTTCGTGCTACCCGACGGCAGCTACTCCCACTGGCCCACCGGCGCGGCCGGAATCCTCGTGCCGGCCGCCGGCGCCAGCGCGCTCAACCCGGCCGGCGGCACGCTGATCGGCGATCCGCACACGGCGGGCTTCGGCAGACGCGGAGTCGACGCGACCGGGTTCTTCATGGACTACGACGGCCAGCCGCAGTCCCGGCCGGACGTGACGACGCGCGGGATGATGGTCTTCGACCCGCGCGGCTGCGTGGCGGCGCGCTACTACCTCGATGTCTTCGCCACGCTCGATGGCTCGAAGAAGCTGGGCGCGGCGGCGTCCCAGGCGAAGGTGAAGCCGGTCGGGTCGTGCGCGCACAGCGTCCAGCCTGGAGCGAAGGGAGGCCCGAAGCCCGGGTGCCCGGATAGGCGACCGCCGCGCAGCACGATCAACCATCGTCGCTCCGGACTGCACCGCAACAGGCTCGTGCTGTACGGCCGTGCCTACGACCGCGGCTGCAACGGGAAGAAGGGGCGCGTCGTTCGGGTGGTGGTGACCGTCGCGCGTCACCTTGCGCCGGGCCGATGCCGCTTCCTGCTGCCGGACGGGCCGCACCCGCGCCTGCGACGGCCGCCCGCCGCTCGTCCTCCTCGCCCGCGGCACGGGAAGGTGGTCGCTCAAGATGCGCCTGCACCTCGCGCCCGGCGCCTACGTGATCCGATCGCTGGCGGTCGACCGGGCCGGCAACCGCCAGCCGGTCCGCCACCACGGCCGGAACGTCTTGAACCTGCGTGTGCATGGCCGCCGATAGCTTGTAGCGCCGCATGCGGAGCCCTCGCCGCGCCCTCGCCGCCCGAGCCTCGATCGCATCAGGCGCCGTCGCGCTCGCCTGGCTCTACACGCCGGCCGGGGTAGGGGCGGCGGCGGTCACCGCCCAGCTCACGGCGGTACCCGGCCGGTCGGAGATCACCTACGGCCAGAGCGCGACGATCAGGGGAAGGCTCACCCTCGGCACGACGAAGATCCCCGGGGCGGCAATCACGCTCGAGTCGAAGCCGTACGGCGCGAAGTCCTGGTCCGCGACCGGGGCCGCGACCACGACGAAGGCCGACGGCACGTACTCGATCAAGGTCAGGCCGCGCCGCAACACCCTCTACCGGACGCGCTCCGCCACGCCGCCCGCCCTGAGCAGGGCCGTCCCCATCGTCGTGGACGAGCTGACCGACGCGCACATCAACAACCTCGCGCTCGGCCGCATCCGCGTGATCGTCACGTCGAGGCACGACCCGGCGCTGAACTGGAGCCACAAGCGGGTCTACTGGTTCCTCGCCGAGGGCACGTCGCCGCAGTTCAAGCTCATACGCCACAGCCGCACGACCCAGGGCCACTCAGGCCTGACAAGGATGAAGGAGCAGTTCAAGGTGTCCGGCGGGCGCTACCGCGTGCTGGCCTGCTTCTCGGCGCCGAACCGGAAGGCGATGGGCCCGGCAAGGGGCCGCGCGGTCTGCCATCACTCGAGCTTCCGCAAGCGCCGCCTGCCGCGCCACTGGCTGACCCTCTCCTACTTCCACCGGGTCGGCTTCGCGCCGTTCGGGTTCCCCGGTCCGGACGCGGTCTCGTCCGCGCGGCAGTTCATAACCGGCCAGGCCGGAGTCCACTCGTTCGCCGTCGTGAACAGCGAGGGGCGGATGAGCGGGTGGGACATCCACCGCACCTACATATCGGCGAGCGTGGTGAAGGCGATGCTGCTGGTCGCGTACCTGCGGAAGCTCCACTACGAGGACCACCGCGGCTTCTGCTGCGACGACCAGTCGGTCCTCTACCCGATGATCCACGTCTCGGACAACAATGCCGCCACGACGATCTGGCAGCGCGTTGGCGACGGCCGCCTGTACGACCTCGCCCACCTGGCGGGGATGCGCGACTTCTCGATCTCCGGCATCTGGGCGAACGCCCACTTCAGCGCATCCGACCAGGCGCGGTTCATGTTCAAGCTGGACCAGCTCCTGCCGGACGAGTTCCGCGGCTACGCGCGCTGGCTCCTCGCAAACATCGACCCCTCGCAGAGCTGGGGCATCCCGCACGTGGCGCGCCCGTACTGGTACGTGATGTTCAAGGGCGGCTGGCGCTCGACAGGCATCGGACAGCTGGTCCACCAGATCGCGCGCTTGGAGCGGGCGAAGCGGACGTGGACGATGGCGGTCCTGACCGACGGCGACCCCTCGATGGGCTACGGGATCGGGACGATCGAGGGCGTCACGGCGCGACTCGTCGGCCCGCACGCGGCAAGCGTGTCGAAGGCGTCGAACGCGCACTCGCTCGGCCCGGGCGGCGGCTAGCGCTCCTGTCTGAGCGCGGTAACGCTCAGCTCCTGCCACCCGGGGGGCTTCGAGCCGGATCCGGTTGGGCGACGAGGGGGAGGTCGGATGGCGGCTTCGCTTAGTTCGTTACGGCAGCGTTACAGCGGCGGACGACGCCGGTTAGGCGTGCATTCCTCGTACCTGCCGGCCACCGTCCTGAGTTGACTACACATCCGGTGGCTAACTCAGGACGGTAGGCACGTACGTCGGACGCTTGCTCTCAACGGGGCGAACGAAGCGTGACGGCACCGCGACGAGGGTGACAGGAACGTAACTTCCGCTCCCTTGGTCGCATCCGGAGGCGGAGGTCCTGCGCGCGCGCATGAGCGGCACGCAGGAGCGCATCAGCGAGGGCGACCCCGGACGTGTTCGCAACGTCTCCGGGGCCCGGGCGGCGGCTAGCTCGCTAGTAGCGGCTGCCGAGCGCCATCGGCGCGTATGCGGGCAGCCCGCCCAGCAGCCGCGCGAACATGCCCGCCAGCGTCTCCTGGCCGTAGGAGTGGCTGCCGTCGTCGAGCGTCATCACGGCGACGGACAACCGGTGGCGGCTGTGCGTCAGGAGCGCGACCTGATGATCGACGTGGCCGGTCCCTGATCCCCAGCCACCCTTGAAGTAGAGCTTCCAGCGCGGGGGCGCCACCTGCCCGATCCCCCAGCGCTGCCACGGGACGATCGTCTCGAGCAGGTGCATCGCATAGCCGCGATGGCGAGGCGGGATGAGCTTGTCGATGTGGAGGAAGAACTCCGTCTGGTCCTCGGCGTCGATCTGGCTGTTTCCCCAGACCGGGCTCGACGGCGAGAAGTGCTTCATGTGGGCGTCGAACGCGAGCTGGTCGAGGCCGCTCGGGCCGACGATGTTGAACATCTTGTTGGCCGCGTTGTTGTCGGACCAGCGGATCATCGGCTCCAGCGTGTTCTGCTCGTCGCCTGTGAGGTCGCGGTCGCGCACGTCGCTCCGGCGCAGGTACGCCACCATCAGCATCGGCTTCAGCACGCTCGCCGACGGGTAGATCCGGGTGTCGTACCAGCCCCAGTAGTGATGCGCCGTGCGCACCGCGAACGCGATGATCCCGCGCCTCGAGAGGGCGTAGTTGATCGCGGAGCTCGTGTCGGGGTTCCAGGCGTGGATCCGGACCCCGTGTGCCCGCTCGTGCCGGGGGGAGCGAGCAGGACTGACGGCTGCCGAGGCGCCAATGATCGTGACGGCCAGCACGAGGGCCACGGCGGCGGTGCGGAGGCGTGCGAGGCGGGCGATGCCGCGATTGTAGGAGCGGTGGCGGCTCCCGGAGGCCCGCTCGCTACCCTGCTTGCGGTCGCGTCCGCCGCCGGCCGGCGGAGCGTTAGCGGAACCACAACACGACCGGGCGAAACTTAGGCCCCGGTTGCCGGTTGGTACGGCCCAATGGGCCGGCGATCGGCAGGACGGGGCATGCCTTCGCGGCGCCGCCGAACGGCGCGCGCGGGGTGCCCGAGCTGGACGGACAGACCCTCGAGGAGGATCTGGGTGACGTTGGGACGAGTACTAGCCGTACTGCCCATCATGGGCGTGCTGGGGGCTGTGCCCTTCGTCAACCTCTCGCCGGGCGCCGCCGACGTCAGCGTCTACCCGGCGGCGGGGACCCCCAGCGCATCGCCCACCACGCAGATCAGCTTCCGCGGCGTATCCAACCTGCTGGCCGGGCAGATCACCGTGACGGGCTCGAAGAGCGGCGTGCACGGCGGTCAGGTCCAGTCCCACTCCGACGGCAACGGCGTCAGCTTCATCCCCAACACCCCGTTCAAGACCGGCGAGACCGTCACCGTCAAGGTGACCGGGCAGTCGCTCGTCGGCGCGAACGGAAGCGGCGAGGTCACGTTCCGGACCTACACACCGGTTCCGGGGCTCAAGCTCACGCCTAACCCGGACCGTGGGGGCAAGCCGAAGCACTCCCAGCACTTCCAAACCGAGCCGAGCCTGCTCCCGCCGTCGATCAAGGTGCTCAAGAAGAAGGGGCCGGTGAACAAGGAGGGCGACCTGTTCACGGCCCCGAAGATCGCCGTGGGCCAGGACGGCGCGATGATCACCGACCCTAAGGGCCGGCTGATCTGGTTCCACCGGGCGCCAAAGGGCACGAGCATCTACGACTTCCGCACCCAGAACCTGAACGGGCAGCCGGTGCTCACGTGGTGGGAGGGCCGGGTGCTCTTCGCCAAGGGCTACGGCCAGGGCGTGATCTACGACAACACCTACAAGAAGGTGGCGAAGATCAAGGGCGGGAACGGCTTCAAGCCTGACCTCCACGAGTTCCAGCTCGGCCCGAACGGCAGCGCCTACACGCTCTCCTTCCAGCCCGTGATGTACGACCTCTCGTCCGTCGGCGGGCCGAAGTCGGCCGCGGTCTTCGACTCGGTGGTGCAGCAGATCGACATCAAGACCGGCCTGGTCGAATCGGAGTGGCACGCGCTCGGGCACATCCCCTTCACCGACTCGTACGTGCACTACGTGCGCGGCAGCGAGTCGCCGTACGACCCGTTCCACGTGAACTCGGTCGAGCCCGAGTCGAACGGGAAGCTCCTGATCTCCGCCCGCAACACGAGCGCCGTCTACGAGCTCGATCCCTCCACGGGGGCGGTTCTGTGGAAGCTCGGCGGGAAGGCGTCCACCTTCAAGATGGGCTCCGGGACGACGTTCATCGCACAGCACGACGCGCGCCGGATCGCGAACGACGACATCACGATCTTCGACAACGGCACCGGCGTCTCCGGCGTCGGCGGGCGCAACGCGCGGGGGATCGTCGTCCATCTCGACATGGGTGCCAAGACCGCCACTCTGGTGCACGCGCTCACCCGCAGCCACGCCGTGAAGAGCCCGAGCCAGGGGAATGTGCAGACGCTCCCCAACGGCAACTACTTCGTCGGGTGGGGCGGCTCGTCGCCCTACATGTCCGAGTTCTCGAACGCGGGCAGCCTGGTCTTCGACGCCCAGTTCAACCCGAAGGACAACAACAGCTACCGCTCGTTCCGCTTCCCGTGGACCGCGTATCCGCACTTCGCGCCGAGGGGGGTGGTCAGGACGTCGAAGAGCAAGATCAAGCTATGGATGAGCTGGAACGGCGCGACCGACGTCTGGAACTGGGAGGCCCTCGCCGGGCGGAGCAAGGATTCGCTCGCCTCAGTGAAGACCCAGCGCAAGTCCGGCTTCGAGACCTACACGTCGTTCCCGCGCTCCTACCGGTACGTCGAGGTCAAGGCGCGCGCGCGCGACGGCTCGGAGCTAGGCCACACCGCCGTCGTGGCGGTGAAGTGACGGCCGCGGTCCTGCTCTAGGCGATCTCAGCCGGCGCCGGCTGGCGCCCGCGGCGCCGCGCCGCCGCCGAGTAGGCCGAGCACGGTCGATGCGGTGGCGGCCCTGCCGACGTGGATCCGGGGGATCTCGAGCGGCGCGTCCGTCGAGGCAGTCTCGCCGGCCCTCGTCGTAACCGCCAGGAGGAACCCCGCCCGGCGCACCTCGCGCACCACCGCGTCGTTGAAGGCGCCGTACGGATAAGCGAACCAGTAGACCGGGTGCCCGAGCAGCCGGCGGAGGTCGCTCGCCGATCCGTCTACTTCGGACCGGAGCTCGGCCGGCGGCAGGGCCGGCAGGCTCGCGTGCGTGCGCGTGTGGGCGCCGATATCCATGCCCGCGGCCGCGAGCTGGCGGATCTGGTCCGGGTTGAGGAAGCCCTGCTCGTGCGTGCGCCCCGTGATCACGTAGAAGGTGGCGGTCATGTGGTACTGCCGGAGCACCGGCAGGATCTCGGTGACGTCGTCGACGTAGCCGTCGTCCACCGACACGATCACCGGCTTCGGCGGTAGCGCGGCGGCCCGGTAGAGGGCGTCGAAGAGCTGCCGCTGCGTGATCGTCTGGTAGCCGGCCCGCGCGATGGCCGCCATCTCGGCCCGGAACGTGTCCGGCTCGACCGTCAGGTCCGGCTGCGACTTGTGGAGCTCGGTGGCGAAGGTGTGCACCCGGTGGTAGGTGAGGATCGGGATCCGGACGCGGTGCGGGGCGTAGTGCGACGGCACCGCGAGCGGCTGGAATCGGGGCGAGCCTCCCGAAGCCGGCCGGTGCACTGCGGGCGCGGGCTGCCGGGAGCTCGTCGAGCCGTGATGGCTCGACCCGCACCCGGCCGCCGTCAGGGCCGCGGCGATCAGGCCAACTGCTGCGAGGCGGAGCGATCGCACGCACGCCACCCTACGAACGGGCCGTCGGCGACTCGTCGGGCTCCAGGTGCTTCGTGAAGTAGCGCCCCGCGTCGCGCATGCCGAACCGGCGGTAGAGGTGGTGCGCCTCGGCACGCTGGTAGCCCGACTCCAGCGTTATCGCCCCGCATCCGCGGGCGGCCGCGCGCCGCTCGACCTCGTGCAGGAATGCCAGCCCGATGCCCTCGCGCCGCGCGGTCTCGCGCACGTACAGGTCGGGTATCCACGCCAAATGGAGCGAGCAGAAGCCGACGATCTCGCCCTCCGCGTTGACGGCGACCATGTGGTGGACGTTCGGATCCACCCCCTGCTGCCGGAAGATCGCGCGGCAGTCCTCCCGCGTCGCGTCCGTCACCTTGGCGCGGCCGAGCTTCTCGAGCAGCGCGGTGACGGCCTCGAAGTCATCGCCGCGCGCAGCGCGGATGCTGGTGTCGCGAGGCGCGTGGGGCATCGACGCACAATCTTTCCCCATTCCGCGCGGAGCAACCGCGTTGGCCGGGCGAACGGTTCGGGTACGGTCCCGTGAGTGGACGAGATCCAGTGGACCGAGCGGCCGGAGTTGCGGGACCCGCTCCTCGTGTGCGCGTTCAAGGGATGGAACGACGCCGGCGAGGCGGCGACGGCGGCGCTCGGGTTCCTCACGGACAGCTTCGACGCCACGCCGGTGGCGAGCATCGATCCCGAGGAGTTCTACGACTTCACCGCGGTGAGGCCAGCGGTCAGCCTCAGCGAGGGCCGGACGCGGGTCATCGAATGGCCGGCGAACACGTTCCGCGCGGCCCGCATAGCGGGGGCGGAGCACGACCTCGTCCTGTTCCAGGGCGCCGAGCCGTCCCTGCGCTGGAGGCGGTTCACCGAGATCGTGATCAAGGTCGGCCGCGAGCTCGGCGCCCACATGGTGATCACGCTCGGCGCGCTACTGGCGGACGTTCCCCACACCCGGCCCGTCCCGATGACCGGGATCGGCTCCGACCAGGAGCTGGTCGAGCGGCTGGGATTCGAGCGCTCGACCTACGAGGGGCCGACCGGCATCGTCGGGGTCCTTCACCACGCCTGCGCAAAGGCGGGCATCCCATCGGCGTCGCTCTGGGCGTCGGTGCCGCACTACGTCGCGGCCGCGCCGAACCCCAAGGCCGCGCTGGCGCTGATCAGGGCGTTCGAGGGCGTGGCCCGCGTCGCGGTCGACGCGAGCGACCTGGAGGAGTCCGCCGCGGACTACGAGCAGCAGGTCAACGCCGCGGTCGCGAGCGATCCCGAGGTCAAGAGCTTCGTGGAGCGCCTCGAGCAGACGATCGACGAGATCCAGCCGGAGGTGACCCCGGACCAGATCCCGTCGGCCGACGCGATCGCACGCGACTTCCAGCGGTTCCTCCGCCAGCGCGGGCCGAACGACCCGCGCTGACAGAGCCCCGGGCGTCGGGGTCATTCCGGTTCACCCCACTCCCCTCTGCGAGGCAAGCAGCGCCGGACTTTCCCGCGAAGAGCGGGCTGAGTCAATGCCAGGTGCGGATCGTCGAAGCTTTTCCCCGCACGTTCCGCGCATTTGCTGCCAGCGGGGCTCGGCTGCCGCGCTGGCGCTCCGCGGCGGCTACTTCTCGGCCGCCGGGCACACGATCCGGTAATCGCAGAAGGAGCAGAGCTCGTACGACGGCTTCGGCTCGAAGCGGTGGGCCTGGATCCCGTCGGCGATCTCGGCGACCGTGCCGCGCACCCGCTCGAGCTCCTCCTCCGAGTGCGCCACCGGCACCTTGCGGTTGTCGAGCACGTAGTAGTAGCTCTGCGCGGCTGTATCTATCCCCCAGGCCTCGCGGGCGCCCATCTGGTACAGCGACAGCTGCACGTCCTCGCGCAGCTCGCGCGCGGTCTTGGCCTTGCCGGTCTTGTAGTCGATCAGCTCGTAGCTCCCGTCGGGAAGGCGATCGACGCGGTCCACGCGGCCGCGCAGCAGGTGCGGCCCGAGCCGGAACGAGAAGCTCCGCTCGAATGAGACCGGCTCGGCCTCCCGCTCGCGATCGAGCTCCCAGTAGCGCTGCAGGGCGGCGACCGCCCGCTCGTGGAACTGGCGTTCGTCGTTCGAGTCGCCGAAGCCGGCCCGGCGCCAGGCGGCGTCGAACAGCTGCATCAGCCGCTCCAGCGATCCGCCGCCGGTCGCGTGGTAGCGCTCGAGCACCTGGTGCACCGCGATACCGAAGCGCTGGTTGATGCTCGGCTCCTCGGGGATACGGAAGACGCGCGCGAACTTGTACTTGAGCGGGCACAGTCGGTAGGTCTCGATGTCCGACGCCGACAGGGCCAGCCCGTCCCCCCGCCGGGGGATGAACGGCTCGAGCGTGTCCTCTGCGCGGGCGCCGATCACCTCGCGGCGCCGCTCCTCGTCCGCCTCGGCGTCGAGCAGGTACTCGTCCAGCGCCGACAGCTTGAACAGCTCGCGCTGCTCCACGCTCGCGCCCTGGAGGAGCAGCTCGTTCACCTCCGCGAGCGCATCGCCCACCAACTGCCCCTCCTTGGCGCGCTCGATGAGCGCCGCGAGCTTCAGCAGCTCGAGGTAGCGGGCCACGGCGTGCGACACCTGCTGGTACGTGTCGAGCCGCATCTCGCCGAGCCGGCTCGCCACCTGGCCGATCGTGTCGAGCAGCTCGTCGCGCATCATCCGGAACGTCGAGTGGAGCCCCTCGGCGGGCCCGAACAGCTCCTCCTCGACCACCTCGTACTCGCCTCCCACCGCCGTACGCACCTCCTCGAGCAGAGGCGACGGGCGGGCGGCGGCCCCGTGCTCGCCGGTCTCCGCCCAGGAGAGCACGAGGCTCCGCCGCGCACGCGTCATCGCGACGTGGAGCAGCCGCCGCATCTCCGCCTCGTGCGCGGCGCGCGGGTCGCTGCCCGGCGGCAGGGTCTCCTTGACGAGCTCGTCGGGCACGGCGTCCGTCTGGGAGCGAAGCGGCCCCGGGATGCGGGAGGCGACCAGGCCGAGGACGAGCACGTGGTCGAACTCCCGCCCCTTGGCCGCGTGCATGGTCATCACCTGGACGGCGCGCCCGGTCGCGGCCGGCGTCGCCTCCTCCTCGGGAAGCCCCGCCTCCGCCACGGCGGCCAGGTAGCGCGCGAAGTCCCGCGACGACGCGGTCGGTTCCCTCCGTACGAACCCGCTCGCCAGGTCGGCGAGCTTGGCGATGTTCACGAGCCGCTCGACCGTCTCCGACTGCGCTGCGAACACCTGCTGGCGGCGCAGCCCGATCCGCTCGATAAGCCGGTGGACGAACCGGTCCGGCGGCATCTCCTCGAACGCGCGGCACGCCGCCCGGTAGATCCGCAGGAAGTTGAAGGCCCGGTCGCGACCCTCCGGTGACAGCTGCGGCGACTCGATCGCCGCCTCGACTCCGGAGATCATGTCCAGCTTCCGCCGCCGCGCGAGCTGGGTGAGCCGGGCCACGTCGACAGGACGGAGCTCCACGGGCGGGCGGGACAGCGCGCGGATCACCGCGTTCGAGTCCGCCGGGTCGGCGAGCAGGCGGAGCCAGGCGAGCACGTCGCGGACCTCCGACCGCTGGAAGTAGGCGGCAGCTCCCGCCAGCCGGAAGCGGATCCCCCGCTCCTCGAGAGCGGAGCCGATAGCGGCGCCCTCCGACCTCACCGAGCGGACCAGCACGCACACCTCGTCCGGCGACACGCCGGAGGTGATGAGCCGCTCGGCCTCCGCCGCGGCCCGCTGCGCCTGCGCTCGCGCCGAGCGGCACTGCCAGAAGTGGACGTCGCCGCCCGAGCGGCCGCGCAGCCGCTTCTCGAGCCGTCCTGGGATCGGCTCCACGACGGCGTGCGCGGCGGCGAGGATCCGCCGGCCCGACCGGTGGTTGCGCTCGAGCGTCACAAGCTTGGCGTCGGGGTACTCGCGCCGGAAGTCCGCGACGTTCTTCTGGGACGCGCCGCGGAAGCGGTAGATCGCCTGGTCGTCGTCGCCGACGACGGTCACGTTGCGATGGTCCTGGCAGAGGAGCCGCAGCAGCATCCCCTGCGAGAAATTCGTGTCCTGGAACTCGTCGACCAGCACGTGGCGGAAGCGGGTGGCCACCCGTCGGCGAACGTGCGGCTTCTCGTGCAACAGCTCGAACGAGCGCAGGATCAGATCGCCGAAGTCGAGCGCGCCGCGCTCCGCCAGCAGCCGGTCGTGGTGCTCGTAGGCGCGCGCGAACTCGAGCTCGCGGTCCGCGTGCGCGCGCTCCGCGTCGTCGTGGGCGTTCGCGGCCAGCGACTCCGCGTACCTCAGGTACTCGGCGGGGGTAACCGTCTCGTCCTTCAGCCGATCGATGCGCGACACGAAGCTGCCGAGCAGCGGAGCGGGGTTGCCGCGTATCTCGTGTCGGCGCAGGGTCAGCTCGTCCAGGTGGTCGAGGAGGATCGCCAGCCGGTCCGGCGGGGTGACCGGCGCGAAGAACGGGTCAACGCCCGCCTCGAGCGCCTCGTCGCGCAGCAGCCGGGCGCAGAAGGAGTGGAAGGTCGCAACCGGCAGCTCCTCCCACGAGGTCTCGATCGTCGTCTCGAGGCGCTCGCGCATCTCGGCAGCCGCGGGGTTCGAGAAGGTCAGCGCGAGGATGCACTCCGGGGGCGTGCCCTCCGAGACGAGCCACGCGAAGCGCTCCGTGACCACCCGCGTCTTCCCGGTTCCGGCGCCCGCCAGCACGAGCAGAGGGCCGCCCGCGTGCGTAACGGCGTCGAGCTGGGCGGCGCTCAGGGCGCCGGTGGGCGGCGGCATCGACTCAAGGATAAGCCCGGACCGCGGCCCTCCAACAGAGTTCCGGCGAGCCGGTCCGGCTCCCGGTTAAACCCGGCGGTCGGCGGGTAGTGCCGCGTGTACCAGGGGCACACGGAGGCGGGGCCGCAGCCCCGCCTCCTGTACCTGCGGAGGTGAGGGGAACCTCCGTGAGCAGACGGGTCGATGCATCGCGCGCCGCACCCGCCCGGTGCAGCGCCCTGAGACCTCCCGTCCACGCTTGATGCTGAGCGCGGTGCGGGCGGCGCGCCCATCTCTGGCGCAGCTCGCCCGCCGCCGCGTCACGGCGCCTCCATTTCGCGCCCCGCCCTCGGGCGTTCCCGCGATCGTGCCTTGCAGTTCTCCTTGCTGACTGGGCATGCCCTGCTCCTCCGGGAGCCGCCCCTCACCGCCTCGCGCGCGCGAGGCCGGTCAGGCGACCAGGCATGTCTATGTAGGGGTACGACCTAGTGGTACCCCGCGGGGGGCCGCGCTATGCGTGCCGGAACAGGATGTCTGCGGGCACTGCGCTCAGGTGGCGGGCTCTGAGCTCCGCGCACAGCCAGTCGAGCGTGACGCGCCAATCGGGCCCCGCGGTGACCGACACCTCGAGGATGTCGCCGCGCCTGATCCGGCCAAGCGGGCGGGGCGCCTTCAGCCGTACGCGACCACGGATCGGCGAGGCCCCGGCCGTCTTGCCGAGCAGGTCCTGGGTGAGCGTGAACCCGTGAACCGGCGGCGCGTAGTAGATGTGGCCGGACTCCCCGACCTCCTTCGCCATGTGCTTGATCTGCTGACGAGTGCCGACCCAGCGGACCGGGCCTCCGCCCTTCAGCCTCGGTATGAGGTCGCTGCCGTTGTCGCGCACCTGAGCGACGGTTGAGGCGTTGACCTCGCCGTTCGTCGCGATCGACGCGGAGCCGCCGTCGCGCTCGAGCTGCGCCGAGAGCGGCACGGCGATCGACGCCGGGGCGTCGATGAGCACCCCGACCTCGGGCCGGCTCGTCCGCACGGCGGTCACGGGGCGGATGCCAAACAGGCTCGCGAACGCCGAGAAGGAGTCGTCCGACGCCGCGCCCCACGCCAGCACGCCGGCGGCGGCTGCGCTGCCGAGGACGCGGCGCGCGGCGGGCATCGGAAGGGTGGGCAGCCGCGGCGCGAGGCGGTCGCGCCAGCGCGCCAGCACCGGCTCGCGCACCGGGAGCGGCTCGATCGGAGCGCCCTCGACGGGCTCGTTGGAGCGCCGCCACTCGACGTAGCGGCGGACGCCCTCGCGGAACGGCGTGGCCGCGCGCCACTCGAGCTCCCGGAGCGCGCGCTCGCTCGACACCTCCTTGCCCCCGAAGTCGCCGCTGCGGGCCTCGGTGTGGAC